>NZ_JAIRBR010000013.1:0-249554 GCF_020361265.1 Nocardia sp. JCM 34519.1 | reverse complement strand
CTCGGCCGCAACGGGCTCGGCCGCAACGGGCTCGGCCGCAACGGGCTCGGCCGCAACGGGCTCGGCCGCAACGGGCTTACCGGGATCGACTGTGGCGGCGACAGGTTCGGTCACCACGAGATGGGCGTTCGTGCCGCCGAAGCCGAAACCGGACACCGAGGCGACCCTGGGTGCGTCGGACGCGACCCAGGGCACCGGAGATGTCGGAATCGCCAAATCGCCGGAGTCGAGGGCGAATTCGTCGGGTGGCGAGGTATAGCGATGCTGCGGTGTGATGGTCTCGTGCTGGAAGCCGAGTAGTACCTGGATCAATGACGCGGTACCCGCCGCCCAGCCCGTATGTCCGATCACCGACTTGTTCGAGGTCACCCGGATAGGCCGGGCACTGTCGAAACTGTTTCGCAGCGTGCCGAATTCGGTGACATCCCCGGCGGGTGTGCCGGTGGCGTGCGCGATGATCCAGTCCGGTGTGCGGTCGGTTCCGGACAGGGCGCGGCGGATGGCCAGTTCCTGTCCGGCGGCGCTCGGCGCGTAGATCGCCTTGCCCTTCCCGTCCGACGAACTTCCGAACGCCGTGATCGTCCCGAGCACCCGGTCACCGTCGGCCCGGGCCCGGCTCAGCCGTTTGAGCACAACGGTTGCGGCGCCGTCGGAGAACAGCACACCGTCGGCGGTCCGGTCCAGGGCGCGCACCTCACCCATGCGCGACAGCCCATTGAGTTTGCCGAACAACACCGAGCCGCGCGGACCCACCGCGAAAGCTCCCGCACAAACCGCGATGTCGTACCTGTTCTCCAGCAGTCCCTTGGCGCCGATATCGACGGCGTACAGCGATGAGGAGCACGCGGTGTCGACCATCACCACATCGGTATCGGCGGGCAATACGCCGGTGATGGCATTGTGCCCGACCCGGTGCGGGAAGAACCGCGATGTCTCGCCGACACTGCGCGGATACCTTGTGCGCAAACGCTTTTCCGCGCGAGCCGCCATGCGGTCCGCATCAGGTACGCCGCGCTGCGCGAGCGCAGTACGCAGCCGCCGCAGCACGCCCGACACAACGGTCGCCTCTTCCAGATGCTGGTTGCCGTCGGCGGTGTAACCGGCCTGAAAACTAACCCGGTCACCCCGGCGCCGACGCACCGAATCCATTGCCTGCAGCACCGAATGGCGCAGCCACAGCGTTGTCGCTTCCATCTCCTTGCCGTCGCGCAGTTCCTCTGCGAGCACCTGGTGCGGCTGGAAATCTCTGATGAAGGCACCATGCCGCGAATACGACTTGTCCTCGCCCGCACCGTCGGCCGAGTAGAAACTGTCGCTGTGCCACCGCTGCGGCGGCGCAGGCTCGAACAGATCCGCACCCGAAATCAGTTCATCCCAATACTGTTCGGGATTGCTGGCGCCGGGCACGACAATGCCCATACCAACGATGGCGATAGCGTCGGAACCGGCGTCGTCGGAAGCGGCGCCCGGATCGGA
Organism: Nocardia sp. JCM 34519.1; assembly: GCF_020361265.1. NCBI lineage: Bacteria > Bacillati > Actinomycetota > Actinomycetes > Mycobacteriales > Nocardiaceae > Nocardia > Nocardia sp. JCM 34519.1. Next base: position 248,078 of record NZ_JAIRBR010000013.1, on the reverse strand, counting down.
GACCGCGTCATCATTGAAGGCCGCGTGAACATTCGAGACCGCCGCGTCATCGAAGACCTCGTCATCATCCGGGACCGCCGCACCACCGAAGCCTGCCTCATGATCGAAGGCCTCGCGATCATCCGGCACCGCCGCACCATCGGAGCCCGCGCCATCCGGGACCGCCGCACCATCGAAGCCCGCGCCATCCGGGACCGCCCCACCATCGAAGCCCGCGCCATCCGAGACCGCCCCACCATCGAAGCCCGCGCCATCCGAGACCGCCCCACCATCGAAGCCCGCATCATCCGGGACCGCCCCACCATCGAAGGCCTCGTCATCCTCGGAGCCCGCATCATCGGGAGTCACATCATCGTCGACAGCACCCACGGCAATGTGCGTCCTGCTCATCCTCGGGGCGAGGAGTGCCGCACCCGTTGACATTCCACCGTCGGCGAGCACCACCTGACCGGTGATCCAACTTGCGTCGGGTGAGGCGAGGAATGCGACGAGCGCGGCCAGTTCCTCAGGCGTGCCGAGACGCCCCATCGGCGTGGCATCGACAACGGCCCGCTGCATCGCCTCGGCGTCCGGGAACTGGTCTGCAACAGGAGTTTTCAGCATCCCCGCCGCGGCGGCGTTCACTCGGATACCGTGCTGTGCGTATTCGACGGCCAGGTAGCGGGTCATCGCCTCCACCGCTGCTTTGGCTGGGCCGCACGCGAAATAGTTGGCCATCACCAACTGGCCGCCGCCGACGGTGGAGAGGTTGACGATATTCGCCCCGTCCCGGCCCGCCATCAGCTCGGACGCGCGCTGCGCGCAACCGAACCCGCCTTTCAGGTTGGTGTCGACGGCTTTGTCGATCATCGCGTCGGTGACCTCGCCGACGCCGACGAGCGCACCGTCGGCGGCGTTGTTCACCAGGATGTCGAGGCCGCCATATTCTTGCGCGACCTGATTGAACATTCGATTCCGCTGTGCCACAACGGCTACCGATGCGCGGATCACCGCGCCCCGGCCGCCGCGTGCCTGGATCTCGGCCAGGGTTTCGCGCGCATGAGCCGGTGATCGCCAGTGGTTGACGATGACGAATGCGCCCTCGGCGGCCAGCCGCAACGATATGGCCTTGCCGACGTTTCGGGCTCCACCCGTGACCAGTGCGATCTTGCCTTCGAGCCGTCCAGTCATCCTCATACCTCAGGCCGCGATGATCAGGTCCGCGATGCGGCCGAGCGTATTGTGTTCGCCCACTGCGAAATTGGATGGTCGCGGCGGCAGCCCGCGCTGTTCACCCACCCTGGTCAGCAGTTCGGTCTGCTTGACCGAGTCGACACCGAGTTCGGCCTCCAGATCGGTGTCCTCCTCGAAGACCTCCGCCGGATATTCCAGGGCGTCGGCATAGAAGTTCACCAGCCAGTCGAGAACCTGTGCGCGGGACCCGTCGTCCGCCGTAGGTATCGATGCGGGCGTCGCCGATGCCGCAGGGACCGCAGCCGGTCCAGCAATCGGCACCGCAGCCGGTCCAGCAGTCGGCACCGCCGAGGGCACCACCGCCAGCTCGGCCCGCACGAGTTCGGTGATCCGCGCACCGTGCAGCCGCCAGAGCCGGTCGAAATCCGTCGCGGCGAGTTCCGGTGCGAACAATCGGCGCAACTCGCCGACCTCGGCGGGGATGAGAACACCAGCGCTCGTCAGCGTCGAAATCACGGTGGTGATAGGCGCAGTCGGCAACAGTGTCGCCGTGTTGAGCTCGGCACCAGGGACGAGGTGCCGCACGATCTTCGTCAACGTATCCCCCGCACCACATTCGATGACGATGTCGGCCGGTACCGCACGCATCGTGTCGGCGAAATTCACGCGGTGGGTGAAATGCTCGGCCAGTTCGGCGGCTAGTCCATCGGAATCGACGTAGGCGCGCCCGGTGATCGGCGAGTGGACGGGATGTTCGAGCGACCGTTGCGGCAGATCTTGGATCCGGCTGTGAAAGTCCTTCGCCGCCAAGGTCAACAGTGGACTGTGGAACGGATAGGGCGAGGGCAGTGTGCGCGCGCCGACGCCGAGCACCGCGGCGATGGCGCATGCCGCCTCGACCGTCGACCGACGCCCGGAGATCACCGTCTGGCCCGGGCGATTCTCCACGGCGATAACGGTTTCCGGGTCGCCGAGCAGTGCGAGCAACCGCTCGGCCTGCACGGTGTCGGTGCCCAGCGCGGCCATCGCACCGTCGGGAATCCCCGCCTCGCGCAGTGCGGCGTTGCGGTGGAACACGATTCGCGCGCCGTCGCTTGCGGAGAACGCTCCGGCGGCGACCAGGGCGGCGATCTCGCCGAAGCTGTGCCCTATCAGCACCGCCGGTGTGAGCCCGCGGGCGGCCAGAATCCGATATGTGACAACCGATGTCGTATAGATGGCCAGTTGCAGTAGATCCGGATCGGCGGCGAGCAGCTTGTCGAGGTCCGGGCTGTCGGCGGCGGTCAGGCGATCGGTGATGCGGCGGCCCAGCAGATCGATTGCGGCCGCATCGATCTCGGCGAGCACCTCCACCGCTTCCGGAAAGCTCCGGGCCTCTGCCAATGCCCCCGCGAACCAAGCGCCTTGGCCGGGGAACAGGATTGCGATTCTATTGTTCATCGGATGAACTCCTCACGACGACTTCACTGATACAGACCCCGCGGGAACCCGAAATTCGTCTGTGTGTTCGAAAACTGTTCGTGAACGACAGGTCTCGATCCGGTCACATCCGATCTTGTTCGGGCGGAATGTAATCGGAGGAGTTCGACCGATGTCGGTCAGCGACCGGAGAAGGCGCTGGGCAACCCGAACCGGTGCAGCAGATCGCCGTCGAACCGGACAATCGAGCTGACCCTCGCGTCGGTGATGCCGACGACCAGGAGTCCGCTCCGCCCGCACCCCCCGACCCCGTCGCTCCCGTACACCCCGAACGCCGGCTGCCCGTTGGCCCGCGTCGGCACAAGGCGGTATCTGCGCCCGGCATCGAACAGCATGCCGAGGAATCGCGCTACCGCGTTCAGGCCCTGGTATTCCAGCGGGACCGGCGGCATCGAGAGGAAGACATCGTCGGTGAACAGGGCGATCAGGGCTTGGAGATCCGCGGCCTCGTAGGCGGTGACGAACTTCGCCACGATGGCGTCCTCGGCGGGGGCCTCAGAGGCGGGCGCCGGCAGCCGACGCCGCAGGCTGGTGCGTGCCCGCTTCAGCGCACTGTGCACCGAGTCGACCGTCGTATCGAGCATGTCGGCGACCTCGTTCGCCGGGTAGCCGAGGACGTCGCGCAAGACGAGGACGGACACCTGACGCGGCGGCAACACCTGTAGTGCGGTGACGAAGGCCAGCGAAATGGATTCGGTCTGCTCGTAGCGAGCCTCCGGCCCGGGCGGGATGTGCGGCACACCGGCCAGCAGATGGTCGGGAATCGGCTGGAGCCAAGGGATTTCGCCGAGCCGCGTCGGTTCGGGCGGCTCGATACCGGGCAGATCCCACGCCACCGCCGACCGTCTGCTCGCGGCGCGCCGGACGTTGAGGCATCGATTGGTCGCGATCCGATACAGCCAGGTGCGGATCGACGCCCGCTCCTCGAATCCACCGAGACCCTGCCAGGCCGCCAAAAGCGTGTCCTGCAAGGCATCCTCGGCATCCTGCAGCGACCCGAGCATCCGATAACAGTGCACTTGCAACTCGCGCCGGTACGGTTCGGTCAGCTGACGAAACGCCGCATCATCGCCGGCTCGTGCCCGCAGCACGAGGTCGTCTGTTCCCACCAACACCAGGAACTCCCACTTCTCTTCATCCGGTCATGTCCCCCCTCGTATAGACACCGTTCGCGGGCAGAACTGGGCGGTCCAACAGCGACTAGTTTCGGGGCGTTGTACATCGGCTGGGCGATCGCGACGGCTCTCACATGAGCAGAGTAGGAAGATTACGTTACTGTTTTCTCCTCGAACTGAAAGAAGTTCTTATGCTTGATGTTCGGCGCCTGCGACTGCTGCTGGAGCTCGCCCATCATGGAACCGTCGCCGCGACGGCCAAGGCGATGTGTCTCACCGGACCGGCGGTATCGCAGCAGCTCGCCGTTCTCGAACGCGAGGCCGGCGTGCAACTGCTCGAGAAAGAGGGCCGGAACGTGGTGCTGACCGCGGCCGGTCGGCTTCTCGTATCCCATGCCGACATCATCCTGAGCGATGTCGCGGCCGCGGAATCCGCGCTTGCGACGGTGCGGTCGAACGGCGTCGGCGCAGTGCGGATCGGCGCTTTCCCTTCGGCGGCACGGAATCTCGTGGCCCCGCTGTGGACGAGCGTGCCCGGTGTGTCCCTGCGGCTGGTGGAGCAGGAACCGGACTCGGCGGTCGAATCGCTGATGCGGCGCGAGATCGATATCGCGATTGTGCACAGCTATACGCTGCTGCCGCGGGATACGCCGGTGACGTGCGAGATGCACCCGATCACCGACGACCCGGTGTTATTGGCTGTGCCACCGGACATTTCGCGCAGACGCGGGCTCACGCCGGGGCAGCGGGTTCGCCTCGCCCGATTCGCCGACGCCGCGTGGCTGACACCGTCGAAAGACCTGTCCTGCTACGAGATGACCCAACGTGCTTGCGGCGCGGCAGGTTTCGTGCCAACAGTGGTCGCCGAGGCCACGGACTTCGGGGTGCTCACCGCGCTGGTCGCCGCCGGGGCCGGGGTCGCGTTGCTACCGCGCATGGCCCTACCGCCGGATAACGCACAGGTCGATCTGTACCCGCTGACACATCCGGTCGTGCGCAGGGTGTACGCCATGACGCGCATGAATTCCGCAGGCAGACAAGATGTTCGGGCTGTCTTGGCAGGACTGGGGGCGATCGGCGAAGCCTGAGCTTCTCGGTTCGGAAAGTAGATCGAACTGGTCCCGATCCGGATGAGCGAGCAGTCTCATCGCCATGACGCTCATCGATCTCCGCAGTGATACGTGCAGTCGGCCGACCCCGGCCATGCGCCGGGCAATGGCCAGGGCCGAAGTCGGCGATGATGTCTACGGCGACGACCCCACTGTCAGGGAGCTGGAAGCCGAGACCGCGCGGCTGCTGGGAACAGACGACGCGGTGTACATGCCGACGGGAACGATGACCAATCAGGTCGCTATTCGCACCCACACCGAAGCCGGAGATGCGGTGCTGTTCGACCAGAACGCCCATGTCTACCTACTCGAAGGCGGTGCGCCCGCCGCATACTCCGGTGTCCTCCCCCGACTGCTCCCCGGGGTTCGGGGGATCTTCACTCCGGATGACGTCCGCACCGCGGTCGGCCACAAGCACCCGTTCTTACCGGCGACGATATCGGCGCCGGCAAGTCTGCTGTGCCTGGAGAACACCCACAACCTGGGTGGCGGTTCGATCTGGCCGCTGGAGGCGCTGCGTGACGTTGTGCGCGCCGGACGGGAGGCCGGGCTGAAACTACACCTCGATGGTGCACGGCTCTGGCATGCGAGCGCGGCCACCGGAGTCGAACTCACCGACTACGCCACCCTCTTCGACACCGTCAGCGTCTGCTTCTCCAAGGCCCTCGGCGCGCCGATCGGTTCGTGCCTGGCGGGCCCCGAAGCGGTGATCGCCCGAGCCCGCCGGTTCAAGCAGCAGGCCGGCGGTGGTTTCCGGCAGGCGGGTATCGTCGCGGCGGGCGCACTGTACGCGCTGCGCCACCACCGGTCCCGGCTGACTGAAACCCACTCCAACGCAAGGAGATTCGCGCAAGCGCTGGCCGATATGAACGGTATCGCGATCGACCCGGCCGAGGTCGAAACCAACATCGTCCGATTCCGGCTGACCGGCGCCGATTCGGCCGCATTCGTGCACGAGGCACATCGCCTGGGCGTCCACCTACTACCATCCGGTGCCGACGGGGTCCGAGCCGTGTTCTACCTCGATATCTCGACCGATGACACGGACCGGGCCATTGACGTGGTGGCAGAGGCCCTTCGCAACCAATCCCGAAATGCGAACCGGCACAGTAGCGTCACGGCATCAGGTAATCGGTGAACGTCTCCCCCGGGTACATGGACACACGGCTATCTCGTCTCGACCACCACGACCGGGGCCTCACTCCCGAGTGACGGAGCGGATGCCGGGCCTAGATTCTGCAGACCGATCACTGACAGGAGCCCGAGCTGCTCGACCGCAGCTGTGCCGGGTGGCGCGGTGAACCAGAGCAGGCGCTGGCGGCCGTCTTCGCTGACCAGGGTTAGGCAGTTGAGCTCGAGCACGCCCAGTTGCGGATGCGCGATGCGCTTGCGGTCGTCACGACGTACGGCGACGTCCTGCTGCTCCCACAGCGCGGCGAATTCCTCGCTGTAGCGCAGCAGATTGTCGACGACGCTCCTGACGTCCGCGTCGTGGCCGCGGCGGCCGACCACGGCGCGCAAGTCCGCCACGAAGACACGGGAGTGGTGTTCGTGCTCCTGTTCCGGGTAGATCCGTCGGCTGTCGGGTTCGGTGAACCAGCGGTACAGGAAGCTGGCCCGCAGTCCCCGCGCCTGAATCGGGGGACCGAGCAGAGCTTGGGCCAGCGGGTTCTGCACCAGGACGGCATGCAGATCCGTGATCACCATCGCAGGAGTTCGCTCCAGCCGGTCGAGCAAATCGAGCATCCCCGGCTGGACGTGCGCGCCGGGGCCGCTCGGTAACGGTAGCGGTCGGCCTGCCAGACGGAAAAGGTAGTCGCGCTCGTCGTGGGTCAGTCGCAACGCGCGGGCGAGCGCGGCGAGCATCTGCTCGGACGGCTGGGCGGCGCCGCGCTCGAGTTGCGTGTAGTAGTCGGTGGACGCGCCCGCGAGGTGCGCGACTTCGTCGCGGCGCAGCCCGGTCACCCGGCGCCGTGGGCCTGACGGGAGGCCCACGTCCTCCGGCCGCACCCTGTCACGCCTGCTGCGGAGGAAGGTGGCCAGTGCGTCGAGATCCATTCCCCCAGTATCTGCGGGCGGACGGGCACAAGACAGGGTGCGTCATCCCCTGGGTAGGCGCCCTCTGTTTCCGCACAACGTTCCGGAGCAATCTCGGGTCCGACCATTACGGAAAGAAGGAAATCCATGTCTACACCTAGGATCGCGCTGGTCACCGGAGGGAACCGCGGACTTGGGCGGGCCACCGTCGAGGCACTTGCCACCGCGGGCGTCGACGTCGTGTTCACCTACCGCTCTCACGAAGACGAGGCGAAGCAGATCACCGAGTCGGTGGCCGCCATGGGCCGTATCGCCGAAACGATCCAATTGGACACAACACGCACCGGCACCTTCGCTGAGTTCGCCGAGTCACTGCGCGATACCCTGCGGCGTCGCTGGGGACGTGACAGCTTCGACATCCTGATCAACAACGCCGGTTTCTCGGGCAACACCGTGCTCGGCGCCACCGACGAGGACACGATCGATCAGCTGTTCACTGTGCACTTCAAGGGCGTATATCTGCTGACTCAGACATTGGCGACTGCCCCGGCGGGCGCTACACCGCTATTGGCCGACGGCGGGCGCATCGTCAACTTCTCCTCCGGACTCGCCCGCTTCGTCACCAAACCCTATGCCGTCTATGCCTCGATGAAGGGCGCGATCGAGGTGCTCACACGGTACTGGGCCGTCGAGCTCGGTCACCGTGGCATCACGGTCAACACAATCGCTCCCGGCCCGGTCGCCACCGACTTCGCCGACGGCTATCTGCGGGCCAGCGAAGAGGTCCAGAAAAGTATGAGCGGCATGACCGCGCTCGGCCGGATCGCCCACGCCGACGATATCGGACCGGCCGTGGCCGCGCTGGTCAGCGAGGGTACCGGCTGGATCACCGGCCAGCGCATCGAAGCCAGCGGCGGGTTCCGCCTCTGAGACTCGTCATCAGCCTTCTGCGGCCAACTGCCCGCACGCCGCCGCGATCTCCTGCCCTCGCGTATCCCGCACCGTACACGGCACACCAGCGGCGTTGACCCGCCGAACGAACTCCCGCTCAACAGGTTTCGGCGACGCATCCCACTTCGAACCCGGCGTCGGGTTCAACGGGATCACATTCACATGCACACGCGAACCGAGAGCCTTGTGCAGCTTCGAGCCCAACATGTCGGCCCGCCACGGCTGATCGTTCACATCGCGGATCAACGCATACTCGATCGAGACTCGGCGACCCGACTTGTCGGCGTAATACCTTGCGGCGTCGAGAACCTCAGCCACCGGCCAGCGATTGTTCACCGGCACCAACGTGTCTCGGAGTTCATCGTCCGGAGTATGCAGGGACACAGCCAAAGTCACCGACAGGTCCTCGTCGGCGAGCTTGCGGATGGCGGGAGCCAAACCGACGGTGGAGACCACGACATTGCGCTGGGAGATACCGAGACCGTCGGGAGCCGGGGAGGTGATGCGGCGCACCGCGTTGACCACACGCTTGTAATTGGCAAGCGGCTCACCCATACCCATGAAGACGATATTCGACAGCCGCCCCGGCCCGCCCGCGACCTCACCGTCGCGCAGCGCGGCCGCGGCGGCACGCACCTGGTCGACGATTTCGGCGGTGGACAGGTTGCGGTTGAGTCCGCCCTGGCCGGTCGCGCAGAACGGGCACGCCATACCGCAGCCCGCCTGGCTGGAGATGCACAGGGTGTTGCGGTCGGCGTAGCGCATCAGCACGCTCTCCAGCAGGGTGCCGTCGCCCGCGCGCCACAGCGTCTTCCGAGTTTCCCCGCCATCGCATGCGACATGCCTTACGACATTCAGCAGCGGCGGGAACAGCGCCTCGCCGATTTTTTCGCGCACCGACGCGGGCAGATCGGTCATCTGCTCCGGATCGGCCTGTAGACGGCCGAAGTACTGCCGCGCGATCTGGTCGGCACGGAACTTCGGCAACCCGAGCTCCTCGACCGCCGCCCGCCTGCCCTCGGCATCGAGGTCGGCGAGGTGCCGGGGCGGCATGCCGCGGCGTGGGGCATCGAAGACGAGGGGCAGGGAGGCGGTCATAATTTCTCGATTCTCCCATCAGGGCGAATCCGCCGCACATCCGCCCGGCCGCCGACCGGCCGACATGCGCTTTCGTTGTGACGAAATACATCCGAGTTCAATAGCCATCGGCAATGATCGTGGTATGTCCACCAATGCTGAACCGCTGCCCGAGCCGCAGGTGTCCGACGAGCCGACGGCCACCACCACCGGCAAGAAGGACACCACAGGCAAGAAGGACATCGCCTCGCGCACCGGCTACACCTGGACCGGTCTGATCGCGGGCGCGCTGATCCTGATCGTGCTGCTGGTGTTCATCCTGCAGAACCTGGAACAGGCCCGGGTGAGCCTGTTCTTCTGGGATTTCTCGATGCCCCTCGGCATCACGATGCTACTGGCGGTGATCGGCGGCGCACTGGTGATGGCGCTGGTCGGCGGGGTTCGCATCCTGCAGCTGCGCCGCGCCGCCAAGAAGCACTGACGCCGAGCAGCACCGACCAGGCGGCGCGTCAGAGCAGGGTGCTGAGCACCAGCCAGGCGACGAACGCCGAGGGCAGCATCGAATCGAGCCGGTCCATGATGCCGCCGTGGCCGGGCAGCAGGGTGCCCATATCCTTGATGCCCAGCTCCCGTTTGATCTGCGATTCGATGAGGTCGCCGCAGGTCGCCACCAGCACCAGTCCGATGCCGAGCACCACGCCGATCATCGAATTCGCCTGCAGCAGCAGGGTGACGGTGAGCAGGCCGCCGATCACGCTGAACACCAGCGAACCGGCGAAGCCCTCCCAGGATTTCTTCGGGCTGATCGACGGCACCATCGGATGTTTGCCGAACAGGACGCCCGCCACATAGCCGCCGACATCGGAGCAGACCACCAGGATCATGAAGGTCAGCACCCGCAGATTGCCGTTTGGATCCTCCAGCAACAGCAGCGTCGCGAACGAGGCGAGCAGCGGAATCCAGGCCAGCGTGAAAATGGTGATGGCGGTGTCGCGCAGGAAGTTTCGCGGCGCGCTGCGCAGCCCGTGATCGAACAGCCGCCACACCATGCAGACCAGCGTCGTCGCGGCGAACGCGCCCGCCACCCCGCTCGCACCGTAGGGCCAGCCCAGCCAGAACACCGCTTGACCGCCGACGATCAGCGGAATCCTCGGCACCAGCACATCGGCCTCACGCAGCCGCTTCGCGACCTCCCAGGTGGCCACCGCGACCGCGACACCGACGACGCCGATGAAGACCTTGGGCACGAACAGCAGGATCGCGATGAGCGACAGGCCGAGACCGAAGCCGACGGCAAGCGCCGCCGGCAGGTTTCGCCCGGCCCGCGAGGCAGGTGGCGCGGCACCGCCGGACCCGCCGGCGTCTGTCGCACCGGTGGACCCGCTCCGCGCAGGTGTCTCGCTGACCGGTACCGGATCTCCGGCGGCACCGGTGGCGGCGGCATTCTCGGCCACGATCGTCCCGTCGCTCAAATTCGTCGTTCCGTTCATCCCCCGCCCTGGCGGGCTTGCGCTGACGAGCGTCAGACCTCGAGCAGCTCGGATTCTTTGTGTTTGACCAGCTCATCGATCTGGCCGACATATCTGGCGGTGGTCTTGTCGAGATCCTTCTCGGCGCGCCCGACCTCGTCCTCGCCCGCCTCGCCATCCTTCTGGATGCGACCCAGCTCATCCATCGCCTTGCGCCGCACGTTGCGGATGGCGACCTTCGCGTCCTCGCCCTTGGCCTTGGCCTGCTTGACGAGTTCGCGCCGCCGCTCCTCGGTCAGCTGCGGCACCGAAATCCGAATGATGTCACCGTTGTTCGTCGGGTTGACACCTAGGTCCGAATTGCGGATGGCGGTTTCGATCGCGCCCAGCTGCGACTGCTCGTAGGGCTTGATCACCACCATGCGCGGCTCCGGCACCGTGATGCTCGACATCTGGGTGATCGGGGTCGGCGAACCGTAGTAGTCGATGACGATCCGGGAGAACATGCCCGGATTCGCCCGGCCGGTCCGAATCGCCCCGAGATCGTCTTTCGCGACCGAGACGGCCTTCTCCATCTTCTCCTCGGCGTCGAAGAGCGCTTCTTCAATCACGACCGTTTCCTCCACAGCGTCGTCATCGTCATGATCCGCGATCGGGCGGGTGTCAAGACCGAACCAGTGTGCCGATCTTCTCACCGGCGACCGCTCGGGCGATATTGCCCTTGGTCAACAAATTGAACACCAGCATCGGCATCTGGTTGTCCATACAGAGACTGAAAGCTGTCGCGTCCGCGACCTTCAGGCCGCGTTCGATCACCTCTTTGTGGGTGATTTCGGAGAACATGGTCGCGCCGTCGTCGGACTTCGGGTCGGCGGTGAATACGCCGTCGACCGCCTTGGCCATCAACACCACTTCCGCGCCGATCTCCAGCGCGCGCTGGGCGGCGGTGGTGTCGGTCGAGAAATACGGCATGCCCATACCGGCGCCGAAGATCACCACGCGCCCCTTCTCGAGGTGGCGCTTGGCGCGCAGCGGCAGGTACGGCTCGGCGACCTGACCCATGGTGATGGCGGTCTGCACGCGGGTGTCGATGCCCTGCTTCTGCAGAAAGTCTTGCAGGGCAAGGCTGTTCATCACGGTGCCGAGCATGCCCATGTAGTCGGAGCGGGCGCGGTCCATCCCGCGCTCCTCGAGTTCGGCGCCGCGGAAGAAGTTGCCGCCGCCGATCACCACCGCGACCTGCACGCCGGTGGAAACCACCTCGGCGATCTGTTCGGCAACCGTCTGCACGACGTCGGGGTCGAGTCCGACCTTGCCGCCGCCGAACATCTCACCGCCCAACTTGAGCAGCACCCGGCGATATCCTGGGCGATCGGTCCCCGGGTCCGTCATCGGTGTTCTACTCCTTCGGTGCGAGAGTGGTCACGGTGCGATTCGTCAAGGGCCGCGTACGTCGCGGCGCAGCTTCCGCACAAAGCGACCCTATCCTGCCTTACCGGGGCTCGGCGCCGACGAGCCACCCCCGCTCCAGCGCGAGTTCCCTGGCAACCGCACGGATCTGCTGGGAGACCGGCGCGGAATTCCGGGGCAGTACAAGGTAGGTGCACAGCTCGATACCCGGGTCCCGCAACGGGATCCAGCGCAGACCGGCGGGCTGCGCACGCACCCCCGACTCGCCGACTATGGCGATCGCCGCACCGGAGCTGATCAACCCGCGGGACATCTCGAACGCGATCACCGGTTCGACGAACTCCGGATCCAGGCCCGCGAACAACTTTCGCACCTCGTCGTAGTGCGCCGGATTGTCCGCACGCGGATGCTGCATGATCGGAAACCGCGCCGCCGCAACCAGATCCAGTTCGGCGTGCGCGGTGAGCGGATGATCGGCCGCCAGTTGCCCGCCACGGCGTTCCACTCGCAGCAGAAAGCGGCGTGTCCCGTCGATCGGCTGCGCCGACCTGGTGATGCCCGCATCCGCCGAACCCGAGGCCACCTCGGGGGTGATGAGGGGTGTCGGCAACGGATGCCCCGACAACCGGAATCCCGGCAGCTCCCGCTCCAGCGCGGCCAGCAGCGCGGGAACGGTATCGGAACCATGCTCGCGCTGAATACGATTCGCATGGCACCGGATTCGCCCGCGGCCGTGGCACGCACCCGCGCCAACAACCGATCCCAGGTGGCCAGCGCGGCGGGCCCCTCCTCGGCGAGCAACCGACCGGCCGGTGTCAGCTTGTCCGTCGCCCTCCGCCTGCGCGCCGACGCGCGCCCGGATTTCCTTGCGGCCGTAGCGAAATTGCGCGCGTCCGTGGCCACCGAACCCGGTGTGCTCGACTACCGCGTCGGCCAGGATCCCGACGACGAGACCCGCGTGTACTTCTTCGAGCGCTACCGGGACCAGGCGGCCTTCGAGGCGCACCGCGCGACCGCCGCGGCGGACGACTATCTGACGGCGCTGCCCGGCTGGTTGGCCGAACCGTCGCACGTCGTCATCGAGAACGCGGAAACCGCGTAACCGAATTCGCGGTCGCACCGAAGGCGTGACCGACCCGCAACCGACACGCATCGGCCCCGCAGTCCGAGACTGCGGGGCCGATTCACGCATTCATCGACTCAGTTCTGGCCGACCTCGAAGCGGGCGAAGCGGCTCACGGTGACACCGGCCTCGTCCAGCAGCGCCTTCACGGTCTTCTTCGAATCGGTGACCGACGGCTGCTCCAGCAGCACGTTGTCCTTGAAGAAGCCGTTGAGCTTGCCCTCGACGATCTTCGGCAGCGCGGCCTCCGGCTTGCCCTCCTCGCGGGTGGCCTGCTCCAGGATGGCGCGCTCCTTCTCGACCACGTCGGCCGGAACGTCCTCGCGGGTCAGGTACTTGGCCTTGAGCGCGGCGACCTGCATGCCCGCGGCACGCGCGGCCGCGGCGGCCTCGTCACCCTCACCCTGGTACTCGACCAGCACGCCGACGGCGGGCGGCAGGTCCGAGGAACGCTTGTGCAGGTAGGTGGCGACCGGGCCCTCGAAGGATACGACGCGACGCAGTTCCAGCTTCTCGCCGATCTTCGCGGCGAGCTCCTGCACGGCCTGGTCGGCGGTCTTGCCGCCCAGGTCCAGCGCCTTCAGCGCGTCCAGGTCGGCGGGGCGGGCCTTGGCGGCGGCCGCGACGATCTGGTTGGCGAGACCCTGGAATTCGGCGTTCTTGGCGACGAAGTCGGTCTCGGAGTTGAGCTCGATCAGCACGCCGTCCTGCGCGGCGACCAGGCCCTCGGCGGTGGCGCGCTCGGCGCGCTTGCCGACATCCTTGGCGCCCTTGATGCGCAGGACCTCGACGGCCTTGTCGAAGTCGCCCGCGGTCTCCTCGAGCGCCTTCTTGCAGTCCATCATTCCGGAGCCGGTCAGCTCCCGGAGCCGCTTCACATCGGCAGCGGTGTAGTTCGCCATCCTCGGCGAGCCTCCTTCGGAGAAAGTCGGTGAGTACTGGGCAGCGGTGATCACGATGGCACGGCCTCGTGATCACCGCTGGAACAGCCGGTTACGAGTCTCAGGCCTCGGCCGGAGCGTCGGCGGCGGCCTCGGCGTTCGGCGCGGCCTGCGCCAGCAGCTCCTGCTCCCACTCGGCCAGCGGCTCACCCGCGCCGGCCTCCGGCTTGTCGTCACCGCTGGACAGACCCGCGCGGGCCTGCACGCCCTCGGCGACGGCGGAGGCGACGACCTTGGTCAGCAGGGCGGCGGAACGGATGGCGTCGTCGTTACCCGGGATCGGGTAGTCGACCAGGTCCGGATCGCAGTTGGTGTCCAGGATCGCGATGACCGGGATGTTCAGCTTGCGCGCCTCGCCGACGGCGATGTGCTCCTTGTTGGTGTCGACGACCCAGATCGCCGAGGGCACCTTCTGCATATCGCGGATGCCGCCGAGGGTGCGCTCGAGCTTGTTCATCTCACGCGTCAGCATGAGGATTTCCTTCTTGGTGCGACCCTCGAAGCCACCGGTCTGCTCCATCGCCTCGAGCTCCTTGAGGCGCTGCAGGCGCTTGTGCACGGTGGAGAAGTTGGTGAGCATGCCGCCCAGCCAACGCTGGTTCACGTAGGGCATCCCGACGCGCGTCGCCTCGGCCGCGATCGACTCCTGAGCCTGCTTCTTGGTACCGACGAAGAGGACGGTGCCACCGTGGGCGACGGTCTCCTTGACGAACTCGTAGGCCTTGTCGATGTAGGTCAGCGTCTGCTGCAGATCGATGATGTAGATGCCGTTGCGGTCGGTGAAGATGAACCGCTTCATCTTCGGGTTCCAGCGCCGGGTCTGGTGGCCGAAGTGTGCGCCGCTGTCGAGCAGCTGCTTCATGGTTACGACAGCCATGGCTCTCGTATCTCTCTTTCGTTGCCGGTTGACGCGACGGATCGGCGATCCATCGCCCTGGCGCCGCCGAATCATCGGAACCCGACCACCGTGGCGGATCGGGACCAGCCGACGATTCCCTGTTTCGCGAATGCACTGCGTCGAACGAGCGTTCTCGAACTGGAGCTCGGTTCGAACAGCGCCGTTACGAACAAGCACGGGTGGCGCGCGAAGTCGGTCAGCGTGTGCGGACCGCCGCAACAGTTTACGGGGTTCCGGCGCGAGGTTCTAAATCGGCCCGTCAGGGAGGTGGACTGCGGCCGGTCAGCGGTGCGAAACGGGAGATGTCCACAGTTCGGAAAGTTGTCCACATTCCGCGATTGGGGGTGTTGCCGAAGGGGTCGCGGCGGCTGAGCTGGAAGGCATGAATCGCACATACCTTTCGCTCGGATTGCTCGTTTCGATGATGGTCGGCGCGCTGTTCGCGACCACGGGGTCGGCGGTGGCGGCGCCCCGCGACGATGGCGCGGTGACCATCGGCGCGGGTTCGGTCGCGGTACTGGACCCGGTCGCGGCCGATCGCGGTAAGGCGCGCACGTTGGAGGCCGTGCTCGGCGGCTGCACCGGATCCGCTGGCGGCCTGCCGCTGCTGGCGTGGCTGGTCCGGCTCACTCCGCTGCCGGTGCGGCCGCGCTGATTTCGGATGCTCCGGCGCCGGATAGGTTGGGCGGCAACGGTTTTGCTGCTGCTCACGGTGCTGGCCGCCGAGAACGACCCGGTCGCGGCGGCGGCGCCGGGCGGCCGGTTCGGCTGGCCGTTGCGGCCGCGGCCCGCGGTCGTGCGACCCTTCGACAACCCGGTGCACGACTGGCTGCCGGGCCATCGCGGGGTCGATCTGGCGGGCACGCCCGGTCAGCCGGTGCTGGCCGCCGGGGACGGGATCGTGGTGTTCGTCGGTTCGGTGGGCGGTAAATCCGTTGTCTCGCTGGATCATCCGGGCGGTCTGCGCACCACCTACGAACCGGTGCGCGCGGCGGTTCCGGTCGGTGCGCGGGTCGCTCGGGGCAGTGTGCTCGGAACGCTCGAGCCCGGGCACGCGGACTGTCCGGCGGCGGCCTGCCTGCACTGGGGGCTGCGCGACGAGGGCGGCGGCAGGCGCGGGCGGGTCTACCTCGACCCGCTCCGCCTACTGCATTCGAATCCGCTGCGGCTGAAACCGGTGGATCCGACCGCCTGAGCGTGGGGCAGGATCGATGGATATGGAGTCTCAGCCTGGATTCACCTATCCGGAAGTCGGTGCGACCGCGGGTCCGCCGCCCGCCGGCTACCACCACTTCCGGCTGCGCCGCCGCATCGGGCACGGCCGCGCGGTGTTCGAGCGCGCGGCCGCGGAGGTACTGGCGTACCGAATGCAGAAGGGCACCGGCGTTTTCGAATCCGCCGACACACCCACGGCCGCGCCGGGTACCGGCATCACCGTCCGGCTCGGCCTGGGCCCGTTGGCAATTCACGCGCCATGCCGAGTGGTGTACGTCCTCGACGAACCGAACCGCCGCGGCTTCGCCTACGGCACCCTGCCCGGCCATCCCGAAATCGGCGAGGAACTCTTCGCCGTCGAATTCGACCCCACCGACGAATCGGTCCACGGCCTGGTCGCCGCCTTCTCCCGCCCCGCAACCTGGTACGTCCGCCTAGGCGGCCCGGTGGTACGGGCCATCCAACATTTCATCGCAGGCCGATATATCGCCGCACTGCCGAAATCGGAGTAGCGCAACCGTTTACGGCTAGTCCCGCGACCAAGGCACGGGCTAGCTCACGTCGAGCACCGCCTTACCGGCGACCTTGCGGGTGAGCAGCGCCTCGGCCGCGTCGCCGGCGCGTTCCCAGCCGCTGTGCCAACCCACTTGCGGATCGAGGCGGCCTGCGACTACCAGCGAAGCCAGGTAGGCAAGATCCGGGCCGAAGCCGGGACCGACCGTGAACGCCTCGATCCGAGCGCCCGGATTGGTCAGCCGGGCCTGCTCGAAATCGATCGTGGAAGGTTCCAACGATGCTTTGCCGACGCTGACGGCGAGGCCGTGCGGGGCAAGCAGCCCGAACGCGTCGGCCAATAGCTGTCCGCCCACATTGTCGATCACTGCGGACACCGGCTCGCGCACCTCGGTCAGGCCACCGGAGACCACCTCCGCCGCACCCAGCTCCGTGAGCCCGATGCCGCGCTCCGGCCGGCCGACAACGGCGACCACATGTGCGCCCGCCTGCGCGGCGAGCTGGACGGCGAACCGGCCGACCCCACCGGATGCCCCGGTGATCAGCACACGCTGTCCGAGGATCGAACCCAGTCTGCGCACCGCGCGCAACGCGGTCACTCCGGCCACCGGCAGCGCTGCCGCCGCACTATGTTCGAGGCCCTCCGGCAACACGGCGAGCTCACCGGTATCGACAGCCCGCAACTCGGCCCACCCGCCACTCCAGCCGAAGGTCACTACCCGCGTCCCGACCGCGGGGCCGCTGCCATCCGCCGCCGCAGCCACGACGACCCCGGAGGCGTCCCAGCCGGCCACCCCGCCTGGCGCGTAGTTCTTACTCAGATACGCAACCTCACCGAAGTTGAGCGAAGTCGCCGCGACCTGCACCAACGCTTGCCCGGGACCGGGGACTGGATCCGGCGCTTCACCCAACAGGAGACCGTGCCTGGCAGTCGGGTCGTAAACCAAAGCTCTCACGATCTCGATAACCCGAGACCCAAAGCCTGAATTCCGTGCCCACTAAAACCGACATCCCCGGGGAGTCGAAATCATCCAGCAGGATAAGAACATTGGTGTCGACAAGCACCGCTCGAGTCCAGCCGTCAATTAGCGAACCTGCCTCGACGGTAAGCCCTGTCGTACGGGTCGTACAGCGAATCATCAACGAGGCTGTCAGCATCGCCGTGCGACCATTGCGGTCGAGACGACAACCCTTTGAAGGCAGCGACCACTTCCTCTCGGGGAACGTAGACCCGACGATGCGCATGGCGATGCGGCACAAGGTCGGCAGCAGGGCTGCCATCCACTGTGATGGTGTACGAATGTCCCGCACGGACTTCGCGCAACACCCTCCTCATATTGTTGGGGAGTTCCTGTTGCGGGATCTCCGGAAGTTCGTGCGGTAGCGACATATTCGCAGGTTAGACGATGTGTGATAGCTGTGATCCGGGAATGCCGCGGCCCTAAATTCGCGACCAGCCCTGGTGATCTTGTACTGCGGGTACGGGTGGCAGTGCCTGTTCCTCTGGGGTGGTGGGGTGGGCGGCGGCTAGGTAGTGGCGGCCCCAGCGGGCGAGGGCGTCCATGAGTTCGGAGGTGCTGCCGCCCAGGTCGGTGAGCGAGTATTCGACCTTCGGGGGGACCTGCTGGTAGATGCGGCGGTGGACGAGGCCGTCGTCTTCGAGTTCACGGAGTTGGTGGGTGAGCACCCGCGGGGTGATGGTCTTGATGGCGCGGGTCAGTTCGCCGTAACGGAGTATTCCGTGCGTGGCGAGCAGCTGAATGATGGTCGGCTTCCAGGAGCCGCCGACCACGACGACGGCGATTTCGGCGGCGCACTTCGGATTCCAGTGTGCGACGGCGTCTGCGGTTCTCGGGCGCATGGTATCCATTTTGTGCGTATGGACAAGATTGTGCGTACTGGTTCGAACCGGTGGTATCCACCAAACTGAGCCAGTGATCATTGGTATTTCCCGAAATCGACTGTGGCACAAGTGGCTTCCGATGATTCCGATGCTGCTCGGCATTGCCGTGCAGGGCCTGGCGACGACCATGACCAGTCCGGCGCTGCCCGCGATCGCGGCCGATCTCGGGATGTCACCGCGCGCACGGCTGTGGGTAATCGACGTCGTACCACTGGCTTTGGCCGCGGGCCTGGTCGCGGCGGCCCGCGCGGGCGATCAGTGGGGACGCCGAAAGGTGTTGGCCTGCGGGCTCATCGGCTACGCGATATGCGGCCTGCTGGCGGCCGCGGCAACCACCCCGTGGGTGTTGATCGCGGCGCGCACCGGTACCGGTTGCGCAGCCGCCGCGGTGCTCGCCAGCGTTGTCGCCTCGATCGGCGCGATATACGCCGCGCACGAGCGGGTGCTCGCCTATGGGTTGTGGACCGGAACATTCGGCGCGGCAGCCGGATTCGGGCCGATCGCGGGCGGACTGCTCGGCACCGGCTCCGGTTGGCGCATCGGGATGACGGCCTGCGCCGCCGTGGCCGTACTCGCGGCGGCCCTCACCTTTCGGCTGCTGCCGGACAGCCGCGCCACCGCGGTGCACTGGGATCTGCCCAGCCTGGGCCTCTCGGTCGCCGGGCTGGCCGGATGTGTGACCGCCATGCAGGAGCTACCCGACAACCTTTCGCTCGCGGCCGGACTCGGCTTCGTCGGCGTCGGCTCTTTGACCGGCTTCATCGTGCGGCAACTGCGAATGAGCGCGCCGTTCATCGCGATCCGGATCTTCCGGAATCCCGGATTCACCGCCAACTGGCTGCGGGCCGTCGCCGGGGCCGCGACCACATCCGCCGCCGTCTACCTCGTCACCCAGCATCTGATCCAGAGCCGGGGTGATTCGCCCGCCGCCGTCGGTGCGGCGCTCCTCCCGGAGGCGGTGGGTGTGGTGCTGGGCGCGGTCTGCTCACCGCGCCTGGCGAAACGCTTCGGGCAGACCGTCGTGCTCACCGCGTCGGTGGTGCTGCATACGGCGAGTCTCACCTGGCTGTCGACGGATCCGAGCAGCATTCTGGTGCCGATCACCGGCGTCGGCATCGGTCTCGGCGTGCTCGGCACGGTCGCGGCGGCCGCACTGTTCGACGCGGTCACCGCAGAGGAAGCGGGTCATGTCGGTGCCATCCAGGAGGTCGGCTTCGCACTCGGCAACGGTCTCGGTGTGGCCGTATTCGGTTTACTCGCAATAAGTTTCGATGACGGATACCCGATCGCGATGATCGTCGCCGCCCTCACCATCGCCCCACTCGCCCACTCGCGCCGCCGACCGCGCATCGCGGCGGTAGCGGAGCGGCAGCGCTGCGGGTGAGTTCCTTCGGCGTCGACCGAAGTATTCGACTTCTACGCTCCCCCAATGCATCCCACCGACAGCGACGTTATCTCCCCGTCTTGCACCGCAACCCACCTCGCCGTCGAGCCGAAGATCCTGTACTTCGGGACACCGGTGGCGCTCATCTCGACCGAAAACGAGGACGGTTCATTCAATCTCGCGCCGATGTCTTCCGCATGGGCGCTCGGACAGGTTGTCGTGCTGGGGCTCGGCGCGCAGGGACAAACCGCGCACAACCTCCGCACCCGACCCGAGCTCGTGATCAATCTGCCTTCCGCGGCCCTGTGGCAAGCGGTGGAACGATTGGCGCCATTGACCGGTCGCTATCCGGTGCCGCCCACCAAACATGCCGACTGCCGCTTCGAACCGGAGAAGTTCGCGGCGGCCGGATTGCATGCGGCTCCGGCGGATAGGGTGCGACCGCCGCGCGTCGTGGAATGCCCACTGCAACTGGAGGCATACGCGGACCGGGTCGGCCCGAGTTCCACCGGCGGGTTCGTCATCGTCGAGGCATCGGTGCGAAAAGTGCACGCCCACCGTGACATCGTCGTACCCGGCACCGACCACATCGACCCCGCGGCCTGGAACCCACTGATCTACAACTTCCGCCACTATTTCGGGCTCGGGCGGGAACTCGGCCACACCTACCGGTCCGAAACTCCCCGTGGGACCGAGCATTCCGGCACATGATCACGTAGTGCCGTTGGTGCGAGCCCGAATCGGCACTGGACGCAATCACGATGTGGCGCAAGGGCCGCCGACTATGGGCAGCCGTGCCACGGTGGGGCGGCCTTGAAGTCGGGGTGGAGTTCGATGGTCGGGGCGAGGGTGGATAGCAGTCGGCGGGCGCGAGACAGGGGGTGGGTGGGGTACGCGGCGTCGAGTTCGGGTTCCTCGGAGAGGTTGCGCGGGAGTCCGCCGGAGATGTCGGGGGCGTACGGGTGCACCGCCCACATTCGCATGACGTCGGCGAGGGGACGTCCCTTACCGTATTCGGCGCTGAACTGGGTGAAGACTATCGAGTCGCGAATTCCGGTGGTGCCGTGCTCCGGACAGTGCAATTTCAGCACGACGCTGCGGTCCGCTCGCGGGATGGTGACGGCGGCGATATAGGCGACGCCCAACTCCTTGCCCGGCGGGCGCACCTTGACGATCTGCTGGATGGCGGGCAGCCCATCGATGACGACAACGTCGAGTTCGATGACGCCCGCACCCAATTCGGCGGTGTGCGCGACGATCTCGCGGCGCAGCCGGTCCAGATCGGCGAGCGAAGCGGGTAGGTCCGGCGGCATATCGAAGAACTGCACCTCGGCGAGGTCGTCATCACGATTGCGGAAGACGTTGGGCTCCAACTGTTCCCACCCGGTGGTATCGAATCGCAACGCCATATCGGCGAATCTAGTGCGCCGGGCCGGAATATGCACCGCCGCGCATTCTCAAATGCGCAGCGGCACTACCTATTCCGTTGGTCACCTCGAAGTCCGGCCGCGCGGTCCAGCGCGTCGCCTGACAAGGCGAGGAAGAGCCGGAGTTGCGCCAGCGACGACGCGGCGAACTGGACCGTGCAAGCGCCGGATAGGACTTAGAGCAGCACCTCCAGCGCGGCCGCCTCGGCACGCAGGTCCCCGGCGTGCTCCGGTCGGCCGAGCGCGTCGTATTCGGCTGCGGTGCTGTGGCGATCGGCGATCTCGGCGCGCACGATCGATTCGATATCGGCCTCGGTGAGATCCCGGCGGCGCACCTCCTGTGCGCCGAGCCCGACGGCGCTCGCCTCGATCGCGCCCGCGCGCACGTCGACGGCGTCGACGGCCTCCGCATTATCGATCGCGCCGAGCGCGGAGCGCAGCGCCTTCGTGGCATTGCGGTCACGCGCCTTCATGGCGGTGGGCAGGGCGGCGCGCAGCCGGTCCCGCAGCGGTACGGATCTGTCCACGATCGAATTCGGCATGATCGTGACCGTACGCGCCGCCGGATCACCGGTCGAGCGATTTACTCAATCGAGTAAGGCAGGTCACGGGGTCACGATCGCGAAATCCGGATCCGGTGCATCGAAGACGCCGATCAGCTCGGACAGCTTGGTGACATCGCCATCGATCGCGATATGCCCGGCGGCGACCGCGACGCCGAAATCCTCACCGGCCAGCAACACTCGGATCAGCGTCGGCTTGGTGAGGGTGAAGGTGGCATCGGGATCCGGCAGTCGCACGCCGGCGGGCCGGTCGTAGTGGGTCAGCCTGCCGTTGCGCAATTCCAGCCGGTGCACCCGGTTTTCGTCGCTGAACTCCCAGTCGGTCACCACCCGCTGATTCCACGCCTTCGGCCCGTCGACGCGCAGCGCCACGGCATCGAAGATCTGGTCGACCGTCATCGCGGCGAGCACGGTGGACGATCCGGCCTTGGTGGGCGTGCCGAAGGGGCCGTAGCGCAGTTCGTACGCACCGCTCAGATAGAAGTTGCGCCAGGTGGCGTTCTCCGCACCGTAACCGAGTTGCTCGAACGTGCTGGCCTGCAACGCTTTCGCGGCATCGTTGGCCGGATCGGCGAAGATCACGTAGTTCACCACCTGCGCCACCCACCGGTAGTCGCCGGACTCATAGGCGGCCTTGGCCTTTCGCAGCACCTCGTCCGCGCCACCCATGAATTCCACATGCCGCCTTGCCGATTCGACCGGCGGATGCTCCCAAAGATGCGCCGGATTACCGTCGAACCAACCCATATAGCGCTGGTAGATGGCCTTCACGTTGTGCTGCACCGAGCCGTAATAGCCACGCGCGTGCCATGATTCGGCGATAGCGGGCGGCAGCTCCAGCATTTCGGCGATCTCGCCGCCGGTGTAGCCCTGGTTCAGCCGCCGTAGCGTCTGATCGTTCAGGTAGCCGTATAGATCACGTTGCACCGCAAGATATTCCACCAGTCGGTCGGTGCCCCAGGTCGGCCAGTGGTGGGAGGCGAAGACCACATCCGATTCGCGGGCGAACAGGTTGATGGCCTCGGTGAGGTATTTCGCCCACACCCGCGGGTCCCGCACCAGCGCCCCGCGCAGGGTGAGCAGATTGTGCATGGTGTGCGTGGCGTTCTCGGCCATGCAGAGCGCCCGCCGGTCGGGGAGATAGAAGTTCATCTCGGCCGGCGCCTCGGTGCCGGGGGTGAGCTGGAAGACGAACCGCACCCCGTCGATCGTCTCGTCCTGCCCGGTGCGGACGATATCGACCGTCGGCGCGAGCAGCGTCACGGTGCCGACCGAATTGGTCTGTCCCAGGCCGGATCCCACCGAGCCCTTGGGGCCGCGCGGCAGCACCGTGCCGTACATGTAGCCCGCACGGCGCGCCATCGCCGTTCCCGCGTAGATGTTTTCGGCGACGGCATGCTCCAGGAACCCGTCCGGGGCGAGCACCGGGCAGCGTCCGGCCGCGACCTCCGCCTCGGTGATCACCCCGAGCGCACCGCCGAAATGGTCGACGTGTGAATGGGTGTAGATCAATCCGGTCACCGGGCGCGGTCCGCGGTGCTGCCGATACAGCGCCAACCCGGCCGCGGCGGTCTCCGTGGAGATCAGCGGATCGATCACGATGACGCCCGAATCCCCTTCCACCAGTGTCATATTCGACAGATCCAGGCCACGGATCTGGTAGATCCCCGGAATCACCTCGTAGAGACCCTGTTTGACGACCAGCCCCGACTGCCGCCACAGGCTCGGGTTCACCGAGGCCGGACATGGTTCGCGCAGGAAGGCGTAGGAATCGGCGTCCCACACCACGGCCCCGTCCGCGGCGGTGATCACGCCGGGTTCCAGTGCGGCGACGAACCCGCGGTCGGCGTCGTCGGTGCTGTCGGCGAACGGCAGCGCGGCGGCGACGCGCCGCTGTTCGGCGACGATGTAATCGCTCGGCTCGGTCGCTGTGGTCATCGGTCATCCTCCTCTGGTCGCGGCCGGACAGGTGGGTGTAGCGGATCAGGGTGCGGGATCGGTGAATCCGAGCAGCACCGCGACGACGGCGACGGCGACCACCGCGGCGGCGGCGACGCCGATCACGAAAGCGCCATGGCCGTAGCGGCCTTCGTGCAGGCTGCGGTTGCGCAGGCTGCACAGGACGGCGACCGCGACCATGGTCGCGGCGGAGCCGAGCGTGGCCAGTTGCGCGCGATGCCAACCCACCGACACCGCGTGCTGCAGGAACAGCGCGGCGACCGCCATCGCCGACACCGCGGTGCGGCGCCACGCCAGCGCGGTCCGTTCGACGGCCAGCCCCTCGGGACCCGTGTCTGTGCTCGGCTCATTCATCGCAGCAACACCGCGACACAGGCCAGCACCGCGACGATGGCGATGCCCGCGGACAGAATCGGCACCAGCATGGTGTCCGGCAGCCGGTGGCCCCGGCGCATCGCCGCGCCGACTCGCCGCCAGTGCGTGTAGGCGCCGATCGAGACGATCACCGCCAGCAGCAGGCAGCTCAGCGCGAGCGCCTGGCGTATGCCGGTCAGCCGGAACGGCTGCACCAGCGTATGCACCGCGACGCCGCCCGCGAGCAACCCGAGCGAGGTGCGCATCCAGGCCAGGAAGGTCCGTTCGTTGGCGAGGGTGAACCGATAGTCGAGTTCGGCGGGTTCGGGTTCCGGATCCGCGCCCGATCCGGAATTCATGGCCGGGCTTCCACTGTGGACCGCTGCACGACAGACAACGCTACTTCGGGTTCCGCGAAACCGTGCCGCGCTGCGCCGATCTCGGCGCGGGCATGATCATCGCCGAACACCACGGGCACCTCTTTCGCCGACCGAGTTCCGAGTCCGTAGCTAACTATTCGCAACCCGAGCCTAGTTGGCATATCCGGGAGCGTCCACGAACCGGACCGGCGGGGCTCAGATCGGGGTGGCGTCCGCGAAGGTCATGGCGAGCCGATCGACGGTGGAGCTGGTCAGGGCCCGGCGCGGCAGGCCGAGCGATCTCAGCTCCGCGGCGATCGGGTGGTCGCCGAGGATCAGGCGGGCACCGCCGGGGCGGGCGCGCATGCCCGCCGGATGCATCCGCCATTCGGTGCGCCGGGTGACGCCGTCGATGTGCGAATATGCGGCGAACGCCGCCGACCGGCCGCGCCCACCCGGTACCGAAACACCGTGGCGCAGCGTCAGATCGACGGCGAGCCGTCCGTCCTGGCGCAGCGCGCCGCAGCGCGTCGGGCCGCTGTGGTCGGTGTCGAAATCGGCGAGTTCCTTTGGGAAGCCCCAGATGCCGCGGCCCGCGGCCAGGGTGAACTCGCCGTCGACGGGGAGCCGGTGGATGAAAACGCCCGATCTCCGGGCGATGAGCGCACGCAGATCACCGGAGTCGAGTCCGTGCTCGCGGACCATGAACGACACGCCGAATTCCTGGTACGGCCCCAGATCGCCGTCGCGATAGTCGACGAAGACCAGCGTGCACGCGGCCCTGCCGCCCGGCAATCGCAGTATCCGCAGGCCGGAGTAGTCGATCAGGCGCTGTGCCGCCGCCGCGGGCACCAGGTACGTCGCCATGAACGCACGTGCCGACCGGATTCGCACCGGCATCCGGACTTCCCGGCCGCGGATCGTGTGCGCTGTCATCGGACCGCCCTCCGAAACTAGAACTCGTTTCAGAATAATGGCACAGCCGATCGACCGAATCGGGCGAAAGCCGTTCAGGCGCGCGGATGGGCCTGGTCGTGCACCTTCTTCAAGCGTTCGATGGACACGTGTGTGTACAGCTGGGTGGTCGCCATGCTCGCGTGGCCGAGCAGCTCCTGCACCACCCGCAGGTCCGCGCCGCCCTCCAGCAGGTGGGTGGCCGCGGTGTGCCGCAAACCGTGCGGACCCATATCGGGCGCGCCCGGAATGGCGGAAACCACCTCGTGCACAACGCTTCTGGCCTGGCGCTGGTCCAACCTGCGCCCGCGACGGCCGAGCAACAGCGCGCGACCCGATTCGGCGGCGGCGAAGGCGGGGCGCCCGAACCGCAGCCAGGCCGCCACCGCCGCGTCCGCCGGTCCGCCGAACGGGACAGAGCGCTCCTTGTTGCCCTTACCGAGCACGCGCACCAACCGCCGTTCCCGGTCCACATCCTCGATGTCCAGCCCGCACAGCTCACTGACCCGGATACCGGTCGAATACAGCAGCTCGACGATCAGCCGGTCTCGCAGCGCCATCGGATCCTGCTGGGCCGCACCGGATTCCGCCGCGTCCATGGCCTCGAGCGCCTGCTGTCTGCCGAGGACGGCAGGCAGCACCCGGTGCGCCTTGGGTGAGCCGAGCCGCAGGCCGGGATCGGTGGCGAGCCGCCCGGTCCTGGTGAGCCACGCCGTGAACGTGCGCGCCGAGGACGCCCGCCGCGCCATGGTGGTGCGGGCCGCACCACTCGCCGACTGAGCCGCCAACCAGGATCGCAGCAGCGCCAGATCCAGCTCCCGCACCGCCGAATCCGACGACCGGGCATATAGGTGGCCCAGCAGCGACCGCGCGTCCCCGAGGTAGGCGCGCACGGTATGCGCCGACCGGTTCCGCCCCAACCGCAGATGCCGCCCGTACTCGGCCAGCAGCCCCTCCAGATCCTCCGGCAGTTCCTCCATCCCTCCACCGTCGCGGCTCACTTCTGGTCACGCAAGTCACCGCGCCGCCGCCACCCGCCCACACGTTCGACGTGGCCCGCCCACGACCAACCCGACGCAGCATTCCGCCACAGCACCCGGGCCACAGCGACCACCAGTTCCTGCCACGCCAGTTCCGGCACCGACATCCCGGGTAGCCCGCCGAACGACAGATCCGAATCCACCAGCCGTCGAGCGCCGCATCCTGCTGAGCGGAGGTGACGCGGTGCGTGCCAACCATCGCCCATACCTCACCGCAGGATGCCCAGCCACTTCGTCCCGAGCGCTGCCTATCACCCACTCCGACAACGGATCCGCCGCAACAACAGGCCGAGCCCCGACGACCATCCATCGCCGAACACCGCACCGAACGAGGGCGATCCGAGTGGCCGACCTGCTCATCCGGATTCGCGGCTTACCGCACGACGCCGGGTGACAGCGGTTCGGTGCCAACCGTTTTCGTCGGTGCCGACCAGTTCGGCCAGTTCGAGTGCGGACAGTGCGGCGCGGACGGCGGGCAGGGCGAGGCCGGAGCGGTCGGCGAGTTCGCGGGGTTGGCGCGAGCCGATGGTCGGCAGCGCGTCGAAGACCTGGGCGAGCTCACCGGTGAGCGCGTCGGTGCGGTCGGCTACGGGTGGGCCGTCGGGCAGCGACAGCCGCAGCGGACCGGTCTCGTCGATGATCTCCTCGGCCCTCGTCACCAGCAGCGCCTCGCCGTCGCGGATCATCCGGTGACAGCCCGCGGAACTGGCCGAGGTGACCGGGCCCGGTATCGCCAACGCCGGACGGCCGAGGCGGCGAGCCCATTTCGCGGTGTTGCGGGCGCCGCTGCGCACCCCCGCCTCCACCACGACCACACCGTCGGACAGCGCCGCGATCAACCGATTCCGGGCCAGGAACTGATGTTTGCGCACAACCGTGCCGGGCGGATATTCGCTGAGCACCAAACCGGTTTCGGCGATTTCGGCGAGCAACCGTTCGTGTTCGACGGGATACGGGCGATCCACGCCGCATGCCAGCACCGCGATCGTCGTCCCGCCCACCGCGAGCGCCGCCCGGTGCGCGATGCCATCAATGCCATACGCCGCGCCGGAGACGATCGTCCAATCCCGTTCGGCGAGTTCGCCCGCCACCTCGGCGGTGACCTGCCTGCCGTAACCGCTGTTGCATCGCGCACCCACCAGCGCAACCGCACGTTCCGTCGACTCGGGCAGCGAGCACGGACCGCGCACCCACAGCACCAGCGGCACCACGCCGCCCGGGTCGCGGGCCGCGTCGAGTTGGGCGAGGCCGAGCATGCGCCAGGCGGGCCATTCGATGTCGTCGGGCGTGACGACGCGCCCGCCGATTCGCTCTATCAACTCCAGATCCCGTGCCGCCCTGTCGATTCCACGTCGCTGCTCGGTGGGTTTGCGCAGTGATTCGGGAAGTGCGGACTCCCGCACCGCACGCGCGGCCTCGACCACGCCGACCGATTCGATCAGCGCCGACAGCGCCGCGCACGGCCCCGCCACCACCCGGGACAGGTAAACCCACGCCAACCGCCGCTCATCAACGGAATCCGCATCCAGATCCACCGTCGGCGACCACCCACGCGCCCCCACATCCGCCACCGCCCCACGCGGTTCACCCACAGCACCCTCCCGTGCTCCGCCGCCGTACATTTCGGCACGCAAGCCGATTCATCGCGTCGCTCATGACGCGCTCCGCTGCCGGAAGTTCAGGGCGAGCAGAACGTCCTGTTGGGCAGGCATGGTGGCACCGCGCAGGTCGGCGATGGTCCAGGCGCAGCGGATGGCTCGGTCGGCGGCACGGGCGGACATGCGGCCGAGGCGAAGGGCGGCCTCGATCGGCGCCACCGCGTCGGGCGGCAGCCGGAATCGTTGGCGCAGAATGTGTCCCGGTACCTCAGCGTTGGTGGTCCAGCCGTATTCGCGCCAGCGCTCGATCGCCGCCGACCGCGCGACCGCCACCCTGGCGCGCACCACCTCGCTGCTCTCCGCCGAATCACTGCTCAACGCGGCCCCGGCTTGACCGTGCATCTGCACCCAGATATCGATGCGATCCATCAGCGGACCGGACAGTTTGCCGAGATACCGGCGGCGGGCCAGCGGCGCGCAGATACAGTCCACGTCGCGGGCAGGCGCACACGGGCAGGGGTTCGCCGCCAACACCAGTTGGAAGCGGGCGGGATATCTGGCGACGCCGTCACGCCGGGCGATGCGAACCTCGCCCTCTTCCAACGGTGTTCGCAACGCCTCCAGCACCTTGGTGCTGATCTCTGCGCACTCGTCGAGGAAAAGGACACCGCGGTGGGCCCGGCTGACGGCGCCGGGCCGGGCCGAACCCGTTCCGCCGCCGATCATCGCGGCAGCCGAGGTCGAATGATGCGGTGCGACGAACGGTGGCGTGGTGATCAGCGGTTGTTCGCCCGAGAGCGCGCCCGCCACCGAATGGATGGCCGTCACCTCCAGCGCCTCCGATTCGGTCAGCGGCGGCAGCAAGCCCGGAAGACGTTGCGCCAGCATGGTTTTCCCGATGCCCGGCGGACCGGTAAGCAGCAGGTGATGGCCACCCGCCGCCGCCACCTCCAGCGCCCAGCGGGCCTCGTCCTGGCCGACCACCTCGCTGAGGTCGCCGCCGGGGCGCACGACATCGGGCAGCGTGCCATCCGGTTCGGACAGTGCGCCCTCGCCGCGCAGCCATGCGATGAGAGTGCGCAGGCTCGACGCGCCGAAAACCGTTATCCCGTCCACCAATCCGGCCTCGGCCAGCGCCGCCTCGGGCACCACCACCGTCGGCCGACCGGCATTGCGCGCCGTGATCACCGCGGGCAGGATGCCGCGGACCCGGCGGACGCGGCCGTCGAGCGCCAACTCCCCGAGCAGCACGGACTTGGCGAGCCGTTCGGACGGGATCACCCCCGCCGCATCCAGAACGGCTGCGGCACAAGCCAGGTCGTATACGCTGCCGACCTTCGGCAGGGTGGCCGGGGACAGCGCCAGGATGACCCGGCCGTCCGGCCACTTCTCCCCCGAATTCGCCACCGCGGCGCGCACCCGATCGCGCGATTCGCTCAACGCGGTATCGGGCAGACCGACCAGATGCACCGATGGCAGCCCCTGACCGACATCGGCCTCGATTTCGACCAGCTGACCGTCGATCCCGGTCACGGCGACGGAATAGGCTCGGCCGAGGGCCATTTCAGAACACCCCCCGCAGATGTTCGATCTGCGGCCGGAAGCCGCGGCGCAGCAGCACCGACACCACGTCGAAGCGGACATTCGGCCAACGCCCGTCTTGTTCGGCCAGCCAGAGCAAGGCGAGCCGCCGAATGCGTTGCTGTTTGGTGAACGTCACCGATTCGGCAGGTACGCCGTAACCCATCCCCGTACGCGTTTTGACCTCGACGAACGCGGTGACCGCCGGATCACGGGCGATCAGATCCAATTCGCCGTACCTGCACCGCCAGTTCCGCGCGACGATCTCCATTCCCGCATCCCGCAGGAACCGGGCCGCGAGCTCTTCCCCGTGCGCGCCGAGCGCCTTCTTGTCTGCCACCGGATCAGCGTGACCCGTACCCGGTCCGCGCCTGACGACGCGACCTGGGCGAATACAAACCCTGTTGATAACCGCCCGGCTGTGGACAACCCGCCGCGGCAGGCGCTACGCGCGACGGATTCTGTCGGTGCCGTGCGGTAAGGGCGCGCCTTACTCCGGCAACCGCAGGTCGGGTTTCTCCAACTCCTCGATATTCACGTCCTTGAACGTGATCACCCGGACGTGTTTGACGAAACGCGCGGGCCGGTACATATCCCAGACCCAGGCGTCGCTCATCCGTACCTCGAAGTACACCTCACCGTCGGCGTTCTGCGGCCGCAGCTCTACGGAGTTGGCGAGGTAGAAGCGGCGCTCGGTCTCCACCACGTACGAGAACTGACCGACGATGTCCTTGTACTCGCGATACAGCGAGAGTTCCATCTCGGTTTCGTATTTCTCCAGGTCCTCGGCACTCATCGGGTGGGACTTCCTCCTTCTGGCCGCACTGCGTCGGGTTCTGACATCATCGCGCATGGGCGGCGTCGGTAGCCACTCGGCCTTCGGCGTCGACGCCTTCGGCCAGGACCGCGTCGGCGTAGTCGACCGGCGATCCGCCCGTTTCCCGGACGTTGCGCCAGGATCTGCGGTGCTCGCTGCTCGGTCCGAGGCGGTTCAGCGCGGCGATGTGCTCGGGTGTGTTGTAACCCTTGTGCGCCGCGAAACCATACCCGGGGAACCGTTCGTCCAGCTCGACCATGATCCGGTCCCGGGTGACCTTGGCCAGGATGCTGGCCGCGGCGATGCAGGCGGCCGCGGCGTCGCCGCCGATCACCGGCAGTGACGGCACGGGTATGCCGGGCACGCGGAACCCGTCGGTGAGCACGTATCCGGGCTGGTGTGCGAGTCCGGCGACCGCGCGGCGCATGCCCTCGATATTGGCGACGTGGATCCCGATCGAATCGATCTCCCAGGCCGGGACGACGATCACGTTGTAGGCCAGCGACAGCCGGGTGATGACCGGGAACAGCTCCTCGCGCGCGGCCTCGGTGAGCTTCTTCGAATCGTCGAGCCCGGCCAGCTTGTCGTATGCCTTGGGCGCGAGCAGGCAGGCGGCGATCACCAGCGGCCCCGCGCACGGACCGCGCCCGGCCTCGTCGACCCCGGCCACCGGCCCGAGCCCACCGCGAATCAACGCCGCCTCCAACGTGCGCAATCCGCCGGCCTTCCGCATCACCGCACGCGGCGGCCAACCCGGTGCGGTCCAGCCACGTTGAGCCACCCGACTACCTCGCGCCACTCGCCCTTGCCCCACCGTCCAATTATCCTGCGGCCCTGACGAACTAAATCGTCCGGGGTCCGGCATCGACTTCGGGCCGACGCGTCCGCGAGGCTACATCGCCGACGAGCCCGCTTCCAGCAGACATGGTGATACCCGCGCTACTGCTGTGGGTCCTGTGCGCGCACTGGACCGATTCGGCCCGGCGGCCAGATCTTGAAGACGGCCTTGCCTCGGATGTTGTCGACCGGCACGGTGCCCTGATATTGGTCGGCGACGTGGGCGCGGGAGTCGGCGGATTCGTTGCGGTTATCGCCCATTACCCAGATATTGCCCTCGGGCACCTTGATCGGACCGAACACCCGCCCGGCCGGGTAAACCGCGTTGGCCCCGTTGGGATTCCACGGATAGTCCTTCTTGACGTACGGCTCGTCCAGTGGTTTGCCGTCGACCGTAACCCGGCCCTGCGCGTCGCAGCACTGGACGGTCTGGCCGCCCACCGCGATCACCCGCTTCACCAAATCGTTCTCGTCCGGCGGCACCAGACCGAAGAAGGAGAAGAAGTTCTGCACACCGCGCACAACGACATTGTCCGACCGGATCGACTGGTACCTGGTGTTCCACGATGGCGGACCGACGAACACCACCACGTCGCCGGGTTTCGGATCACCCCAGTAGTAGCTGAGCTTCTCGACGTAAATGCGGTCGCCGGTGCAGCCGGTGCAGCCGTGCAGCGTCGGTTCCATCGACTGCGATGGGATGACGTACGGACGCCCGATGAAGGTGACCATCAGCGCGGCGATCACTGCGGCGATGACGATCAGGATGGGCAGCTCCTGCCAGAACGGGCGCTGCTTCTTGTTCGCCCGCCGCTTGCCGCGGCGCCGACCCGTCCCTTCGCCGTCCGAATCGGACACCGTCATCGACCCACTTTCGTCTGCCACGCGGAACAGAGTAGCCCGGCATCGAACCGAACGTCCGCTGCCGGGCTACCGTGAAGATCTTTCTCAGGAAAGGCGGTTCGACGCCTTTGCCGGCCGCGCCTCGATCAGTGTGATTGCGGGTCCTGTGCATGCACCGGACCGATGCGCGACGGCGGCCAGATCTTGAAGACGGCTTTGCCGCGGACATCCTCGACCGGCACCGTACCCCCGAGCTCATCACCGACGTGTGCGCGCGAGTCCGCGGAATTGCTCCGGTTGTCACCCATCACCCACAGCCGTCCCGGCGGCACGGTGATCGGCCCGAAGATTCGGCCTCGATGCGCGAAGTCCTGGTTCGGTCGATCCGTGTACCACGGGAAGTCGTTCTTCACGTACGGCTCGTCCAATGGTTTGCCGTCGACCATGATCCGGCCCTGGGCGTCGCAGCATTGAACGGTCTGACCGCCGACCGCGATCACCCGCTTCACCAAATCGTTCTCATCCGGCGGCACCAGACCGAAGAACGAGAAGAAGTTCTGGATCCCGCGAACTACGGTGTTGCCCGAGCGAATCGAACGATGACTCCAGTTCCACGACTGGGTGGGACCGACGAATACCACCACGTCACCGGGCTTCGGATCGCTCCAGTAGTAGCTCACCTTCTGCACATAGATTCGGTCCCCTGTACAACCTGTGCAGCCGTGCAGCGTCGGCTCCATCGATTCGGACGGAATGACGTAGGGACGCCCAACGAAGGTCACCATCAGTGCGGCGATCACCGCCGCGATCACGATGAGGATCGGAAGTTCCTGCCAGAACGGACGCTGCTTCTTGGACTTCTTCGCCCTGCGCCGCCCGCGCCGTCCGGTTTCGTTGTCGTCGGGTTCGGAAACCGCCGCCCCCACACTTTCGTCTGCCATGCGAAACAAAGTAGCCCGGCATCGAACCGAACGTCCGATGCCGGGCTACCCGGAAGATCCTCTTCAGGAAAAGGCGGTCAGCGCTTTTCCTTGATCTTGGCGGCCTTGCCGCGCAGATCGCGCAGGTAGTACAGCTTGGCCCGGCGGACGTCACCGCGGGTCACGACATCGATGTGGTCGATGTTGGGGCTGTGGACCGGGAAGGTGCGCTCGACACCGACGCCGAAGGACACCTTGCGGACGGTGAAGGTCTCGCGGATGCCGCCGCCCTGACGCCGGATGACGACGCCCTTGAAGACCTGGATGCGCTCCTTCGAACCTTCGATAACCTTCACATGCACGTTGAGGGTGTCACCCGGTCGAAAGTCGGGAACGTCGCTGCGCAGCGACTTCTCGTCGACGAAGTCAAGGGTGTTCATATCCATCCTTTATGGGTTGGCGCGAACAGAGGACCCTGGCGGCACGCTATGTGCTCGGCCGGTTCATGCTCCGAATAAGTGTGGTCGCCGGGTCGACATCTACCCAGGGCAACCTGAGTATTGTGCCAGATCGGCATACCTGCGGAGAAATCGGACCCCGCGCGGGCGTATCTCCGCATGCGCTCCGGCCATGCTAGGCCGGATCCTCCGGAACGGCGAAGAAGCGGATGTTCATCGCCCGCGCCCCCTCGGGTGCGTCCGCCCGCTGCGTGGCATAGCGCATGACGAGCTCGTGGTACTCGCCGATGAACGCCACCCACTGCTCGTGCGTCATATACGTGCCGGTCCGCCGCACCTGCGCCCAACCGGTCGGACCCGAGTATTCCTTCATGGCACGCAGGTAGAGCTCGATATCCCGACTGGTCTTCAGCCCGGCGAGGTGGGCTGCCGCCGCGTATTCGGCCGGTTCCATCGTCGCCGGATCGGGCGAGGTATGCCCGTACGGCAGCGACTTCCACCAGCGTTCCCGGCCCGCCGACTTCTCCGCGATCTCCTCGATCAGCCCGAGTTCGGCGAGTTTGCGCAGGTGATAGCTGGTGGTGCCGGTGCTTTCGTGCAGCACCTCGGCCAGCGTCGCCGAATTCGCCTCACCGTGTTTGCCGAGGTAGTCGAGGATCTGCGCGCGCAACGGATGCGCGAGCGAGCGATAGAGCGCGGTGCGCTGCGCGCTGGTCATCTGTTCGGCTACGTGTGTCTCTCCGGACCTGTGCGTCGGCATGCGCCCACGATAGCAAAGATTTCTTTGCAAATTCTTATTTGCAGAGATTTCTTTGCGATCGTATGGTTGTCGGCATGACCACTGCGCTCCTCCAGCGACCCAAGCCCATCGGCCGAGCCGTTCGCGACAAGTCCATCCGGGGCAAGGCCCGCAGGCTGATCATGCTCAGCGCCATCGGACTCCTGCCGTGGGCGAGCGTGCTCGCGACAACCCTGCCGAGCAGCACGCACGTCCGGAACTGGTCGACGGCGTGGGTCGGCCTGGATCTATTACTCGCCGCGGGCTGCGGATTGACCGCGATCCTGTTGCACCGCAATGATTCCCGAGCTCGGCTGACCGCGTCCGCGGTGGCGGGCGCGGCGCTGATCGATCTGTGGTTCGACGTGATCACCGCCGAACCGGGCGGGCCGCTGGCCGTCGCGATGCTATGCGCGGTGGCCGAATTCGGTTTGATCGCCGCGTGTATGCACGTCGCACTCGCCACACCGGAACAGCCGGAGTGACGGAAAACCGGTAGACCGCAAACGTTTTCGAGGGCCGTTAAGGCGTACCCGAGGTGCTACGCGCTCCCCCGTCGGCCGAATCCTCCACCGGCGCAGCGGCATCCCCGTCGCCGTGTTCACCGGAGAACAGCCCGTGGTACCGATGCGGTGCGGGCGGCGCCGGCACCACTATCCGGGTCAGCTCCGCCTCGGCCGCACTGCGCACATGCTCCACATCCGGTTTCCCGGCGATCAAGTCCTGTACGAAGATCTTCGCGCGGATCACCGGCCGCCGATAGCGCCGCTCGCGCACGATGGCCCGATACATCAATCGCCTGCGGTCGGCGTAACGCCAGCGCGCCCACGGTGCGCCGGGCCTGCTCAACCGCAGCGCACCGACCACGAGCAGCGGCAGGAAGAACATGCCGAACAGGCCGGTCCAGATCTTGCCCTTGGCGATGACGATCGCGGCCAGCCCGAGATTCACCACCGCGAAGCCGACGACGAAGACCCGCACCTCGGGGCTCGGATCGCGGCGAAAGTCGTTGATATCCAACAACCACAGCGGATGGAAGCCGAGCAGCAGCAGCCCGGTCACCGCGAGCGCGACGAATACCGCGTCGACCGAGGTGCGGCCCTGCTCCTCCCAGTACACGTCGCGCAGATAGAAGATCAGCGCGAATTCGTCGAGCACCAGCGCGGCGCCCACCCCGAAAGCGGACGCCAAAGCGCTGGCGGTGACCGTATCGGCGCTCTGATAGAGGGTGACCATGCCGATGCCGGACAGCAGCACCAGCACCACCCCGAACACCATGTGGTGGATGTGCACGCCGCCGGACCGCAGGTTACCCGGCCACCAGCGCACCTTCTTGCGGATCAGCCGGACGCTGAGCCGGATGAACAGGAACCCGACGATGAACCCGAGCAGGAAGCACAGCAGCGGCAGGCGGCCGTGCGCGATCACATCCTGCTCGAGCCACCGTCGCATGGGGGCCTAAGTCCTCCTACTGCCCGAATCCGGCCCGCCGCAACGCATCCGCCATCGCACCGCTCGGTGCCGGCGCATTGCGGCGCTGGTTGTTGTTGCGGCCCTGCTGGTTTCGCTGACCCTGCTGCTTACCCTGTCCGCCCTGCCGCTGCCGGTTGTCGTTACCGCCGCGGCGCTCGCCCTGTGCCCGTCCGCGCGACTGATCGCCCTTCGGCGCGCCGCCGCTCGGTTCGTCGTCGAGACGCAGCGTCAGCCCGATGCGCTGGCGGGCCACATCGACCTCGACCACCTTCACCTTCACCACGTCACCGGATTTGACCACCTCGCGTGGATCCTTGACGAAGTTGTGCGACATGGCCGACACGTGCACCAGGCCGTCCTGGTGCACGCCGACGTCGACGAACGCGCCGAACGCGGCCACATTGGTGACGACGCCCTCCAGCACCATGCCCGGCTTCAAATCGGCGACTTTCTCGATGCCGGCGGCGAATTCGGCGGTTTTGAATTCCGGGCGCGGGTCGCGGCCCGGCTTCTCCAGCTCGGCGATGATATCGGTGACGGTGGGCACACCGAACTTATCGTCGGTGAATTCGACCGGCTTCAGCGAACGGAGAACCGCTGTGTTGCCGATGATTTCGGAGACGCCGCGCCCGGTGTTCTCCAGGATGCGCCGCACCACCGGGTAGGCCTCGGGGTGCACGGCGGAGGTGTCGAGCGGATCGTCGCCGCCGCGGATGCGCAGGAAGCCCGCGCACTGTTCGAAGGCCTTCGGTCCGAGCCGCGGCACGTCGAGCAGCGCGGTACGGCTGCGGAACGGGCCGTTCTTGTCCCGGTGCGCCACAATGCTTTCCGCGACCGAGGTGGCGATGCCGGACACCCTGGACAGCAGCGGCACCGATGCGGTGTTCACGTCGACGCCGACGGCGTTCACCGCATCCTCGACCACCGCGCCGAGCGAACGGGCCAGCAGCGTCTCCGATACGTCGTGCTGGTACTGGCCGACACCGATGGACTTCGGTTCGATCTTCACCAACTCGGCGAGCGGATCCTGCAGCCGCCGCGCGATCGACACCGCGCCGCGCAGCGACACGTCCATATCGGGCAGCTCCTGCGAGGCATACGCCGACGCGGAATACACCGACGCGCCCGCCTCGGAGACCACGATCTTGGTCGGCTTGTTCTCCGGGATACGCGAAATCAGTTCCGCGGCAAGGGCATCGGTTTCGCGTGAGGCGGTGCCGTTGCCGATCGCGATGAGTTCGACACCGAACCGGGCGACCAGCGCGCCGAGCACCGCGAGCGCCTCCTCGGTCTTGCCCTGCGGTTTGTGCGGGTAGATGACCTGGGTGGCGACCACCTTGCCGGTCGCGTCGACGACGGCCACCTTCACACCGGTGCGGTAGCCCGGATCCAGGCCCATGGTGGTCCTGGTACCGGCGGGCGCGGCCAACAGCAGATCGCGCAGGTTGGCCGCGAATACGTCGACGGCGTCCTTCTCCGCCTGCTGACGCAGCCGCATCCGGGTGTCGATGCCAAGGCTCACTTGAAGTTTCGTGCGCCACGCCCAGCGCACGGTGTCCAACAGCCACGAATCGGCGGGGCGGCCCTTGTCGGCGATGCCGAAGCGCACCGCGATCCGGCCCTCGTAGATGGTCCGCTCGCCAGGTTCGGGCTCTTCGGTGTCCGGTTCGAGGTGCAGCGTCAGCACCTCCTCCTTCTCCCCGCGCAGCAGCGCCAGGATCCGGTGCGAGGGCAGCTTGTCGAACGGCTCGCTGAACTCGAAGTAGTCGGCGAACTTGGCGCCCGCCTCCTCCTTGCCGGGCCGCACCGTCGAGGTGACCTGGCCGCGGTTCCACATCAGCTCGCGCAGCTCGCCGACCAGGTCCGCGTCCTCGGCGAAACGCTCGACCAGGATGGCGCGGGCGCCGTCGAGCTGTTCGGCGGAGTACTGCGCCGGATCGGTGGTCGGATCGTTGATCAGCGCGTCGGCCACCGGCTCGTGCCCGGCCTCGCGGGCGATCTGCGCCTTGGTGCGCCGCTTCGGCTTGTACGGCAGGTAGATGTCCTCCAGCCGGGCCTTGGTCTCGGCCAACAGCAGCTGCCGGTGCAGCGCCTCGTCCAATTTGCCCTGGCCCCGGATGGATTCGATGATCGAGACCCGCCGCTCGTCGAGTTCGCGCAGGTAGTGCAGGCGCTCCTCCAGCGTGCGCAGCTGCGCGTCGTCCAGCCCGCCGGTGACTTCCTTGCGGTAGCGGGCGATGAACGGCACCGTCGAACCGCCGTCGAGCAGATCGACGGCGGCGGCCACCTGGGTCTCCCGCACGCCTAGCTCGTCGGCGATGCGACGGTTGACTCCGGCGATACCGGCTGTGGTGCCGGCCGCCGGGCCGGTCGGTTCGGAACCTGCGATCTCGGGCGCTGTCGTCACAGCCGCAAACACTAGCTCGTCCGCCTCTCCGCGTCTGTTGCCGGTGGTAAGAGCCGCGGCGGTCCGCTCTCGTCGTACGCGACGAATTATCGACGTGCCGCCGAAATCAATTGTCCGGCCTCGCGGCGTCGGCCGGTGCGAGGATCGCCCGCGCGAGTTCGCGCATCCGCGCTTTGCGGATCTTGCCGGTCACCGTCATCGGGAATTCGTCGACGATGTGCACATAGCGCGGGATCTTGAAGTGCGCGAGCTTCCCCGTGCAGAACGCGCGCACCGCGGCCGCGTCCAGTGGGGTCGCGCCCTCGCGCATCCGGATCCAAGCCATCAGCTCCTCACCGTATTTCGGGTCGGGCACGCCGATCACCTGCGCATCCAGAATGTCCGGGTGGGTGTAGAGGAATTCCTCGATCTCGCGCGGGTAGACGTTCTCGCCACCGCGGATCACCATATCCTTGATGCGTCCGGTGATCGCGAGGTAGCCGTCGGCGTCCATCAGGCCGATATCGCCGGTGTGCATCCAGCGGGCCGCATCGATCACCTCGGCCGTTTTCTCCGGTTGTCCCCAGTAGCCGAGCATCACCGAGTAGCCGCGGGTGCACAGTTCACCGGGCTCGCCGCGCGGTACCGTCAAACCCGTTGCGGGATCGATGATTTTGACCTCCAGGTGCGGGCCGACGCGGCCGACGGTCGCGGTGCGGCGATCAATGCTGTCGTCGCGCCGGGTCTGGGTGGAGACCGGTGAGGTCTCGGTCATGCCGTAGCAGATGCAGACCTCGCTCATCCCCATCCGGTCCATCACCCGCTTCATCACCTCCACCGGACAGGGCGAGCCCGCCATGATGCCGGTGCGCAGCGACGAAAGATCGGCCGCCACACCGGAATCCAACGCGTTTAGCAGATCGATGAACATGGTCGGCACGCCGTAGAGCGAGGTACACCGCTCCTCGGCCACCGCGGTCAAGGTGGCCGCCGGATCGAAGGACGGCGCCGGAATGACAATGGCCGCACCGTGACTGGTACTCGCCAGGTTGCCCATCACCATTCCGAAGCAATGGTAGAAAGGCACCGGCACGCAGATCCGGTCCTGCTCGGTATATCCGCACAGCTCGCCGACGAAATACCCGTTGTTCAGGATATTGTGGTGACTGAGCGTCGCACCTTTCGGGAAACCTGTTGTGCCGGAGGTGTATTGGATATTGATCGGATCGTCCATGGACAGGGTCGCCGCGATCTCGGCGAGCCGGTCGGCCTCGATCGCGGTGTGCGCCACCGCATCCCATTCCGGGGTGCCGAGTATCAACACCTGCGCCAGCTCCGGACAGTTCGGACGCACCTGCTCGATCATGCCGACATAATCCGACGACTTGAAGGCGCTCGCGGCGACGAGCAGCCGAATCCCGGACTGGTGCAACACATATTCCAGCTCGCTGGTGCGATAGGCCGGGTTGATGTTCACCAGGATCGCGCCGAGTTTCGCGGTGGCGTACTGCACCAGGAACCATTCGGCGCAGTTCGGCGCCCAGATGCCGACCCGCTCGCCCTTGCTTATGCCCTGCGCGGCAAGGCCGGTGGCCAGGGCGTCCACGGCCGCGGACAGCTCGCGATAGGTCCAGCGGCGCCCGGTCGGGCGGTCCACCAACGCTTCTCGATCCGGATGTGCGGCCACCGTGCGATCGAAATTGCCGCCGATGGTGTCGCCGAGCAGCGGAGTCTCCGAGGCGCCGGAACCATAACTGGGCAGCGCGGACATCACCGGACTCCCTTCTGTCGCAGGATGTATCGCTGCACCTTGCCGCTCGGCGTCTTGGGCAGCTCGTCGACGAAATGCACCCGCCGCGGATAGGCGTGCGCCGCGAATTTCCGTTTGACCAGATCCTGTAATTCGGCCGCCAACTCGTCGCTGCCGTGACAACCCTCGCGCGGCACCACGAATGCCTCGATCACCTCGCCGCGCAGTTCGTCGGGCAGGCCGACCACCGCGGCCTCGGCGACCTGCTCGTGCAGCACCAGCACGCTCTCCACCTCGAACGGGCCGATGCGGTATCCGGCCATGATGATCACGTCGTCGTCGCGGGCGGAGAAGCGGAAGAAGCCGTCGGCGTCGACCGAACCCGCGTCGCCGGTGAGGTACCAGCGGCCGTCCGGGGTGTAGCGCTCGGCGGTGCGTTCGGGTGCGTCCAGGTAGCCGAGGAACCACATCAGGGGGCTGTGCTCGGTATCGATCACCACACGTCCGAGTTCACCCGGTTCGGCCGGTTCATCGATATCCTCGCGCAGCACCCCCAGCGTCCAGCCGGGCAGCGCGCGGCCCATCGAACCGGCCGGGGCGCCCGGGGATGGTAGGGAGGCGGAGCCGACCGGGGGCGGGTAAGCATGAGTGTTCAACGCGTCGTGCCAGGAGTTGCAGATGAGCATGCCGTGCTCGGTCTGGCCGTAGTGGTCGCGCACCGCGACGCCGAGATGCTCGACCGACCAGGCCACCACCTCCGGAGTCAGCGGCTCACCCGCCGACGACGCCCGGCGCAGCGTGAGATGCATTGTGGCCGTTGCGGGATCGCTGCGCAGCGCACGATAGACGGTGGGCGCCGCGGTGAAATTGGTGACGCCGAAACGCTCCAGCACCCGCCGGGTGAGCGCGGGCGCGAAACCGGCGTGCAGCAGCAGGCTGTGCCTGCCGGTGGCGAGCGGGCTCAGGATCGCCCAATACAGCCC
The DNA here is from genome assembly GCF_020361265.1 of Nocardia sp. JCM 34519.1. Classification (NCBI taxonomy): domain Bacteria; kingdom Bacillati; phylum Actinomycetota; class Actinomycetes; order Mycobacteriales; family Nocardiaceae; genus Nocardia; species Nocardia sp. JCM 34519.1. The sequence goes on along the minus strand of NZ_JAIRBR010000013.1, from coordinate 207,201 downwards.
ATATGCCCATCCGGGATCGGCTGCGTTCCAATACATGTCGTCGGCGCGCACGTCCAGCGCGAATTCCTGGTAGGCGCAGAACGAGGCGAGCGCGCGCAGCGGAATCGGCACGCCCTTGGGCGTTCCGGTGGTGCCACTCGTGAACAGCTGCACCAGGATTCCGTCACCGCCCACGGTCACCGCATCGGCTCGCGCGTCGGCGAGCAGATCCGCGAACGGCACCGCGCCCGCCGGAGCGTCGCCGACGACCACCAGCCGCCACGGCGGATCGGCCGGAATATCCTCGCCCGGGGCGAGTTTCGGCGCTTGGTCCGCGTCGGCGACCACGACGGCCGCATGACTCGCGGCCAGTCGGAACGCGATGGCGGGCGGCGCGAACGCGGTGAACAGTGGGACGTGGACCGCGCCGCGGCGCCAGATGCCGAGCAGCGCGATCACCAACTCCGCCGATTTCGCCATCAGCGTCGCCACCCGGTCACCCGGACCGACCCCGAGTTCGGCCAGACCGGTCGCGAAACGCGCAGAGGCGTCCCGCAATTCGCCGTAGGTGAGCTCGCGCGCCGACAGATCCGGTTCCACGATCGTGAAGGCGACCCGGTCGGCCGGGTGCCGATCGCACAGCAAATCGGCGGCGCACGCCTCGGGTCCGTCGTATTCGTCGATCAACTCGCGCACGCGCGCGGCAAGCTCGGATTCGCCGGTCATCGGTGCCGTACTCATATACCTCTCCTCGACGGGTGATCCAGCCCACCCGATGTCCAATAGGATGTGGGTCACATCACGTTCGCCACTACCCCCGAAAAGGGGTGAATTCTTTGGACACCGCACTGCTGCGCCCCCGCGACGGCGATGCGCTGCGCGCCGAGATCCGCTGGTTGGCGGGCCGGGCCGGGGTGCCGGTGGTGTTCGGCGGCGAGGTGCATCAGGACACGCTGCTCATCTCGGAGCTGGTCGGCACTACAACAAACGCGCTGCGCGGGCTGCCGGTGCTGCGCGCGTCCGGGCTCGGTGGGCGGGTGCTCGACACCAAGCGTCCCGCCTCGGTGGCCGACTACCAGAACGCCTCGACCATCACCCACCACTACGACGGTCCCGTCGCGGGCGAGGGAATTCGCTCGGTGGTCGCCGTACCGGTGGTGGTGGCGGACCGCTCGCGCGCCGTCCTCTACGCGGCGACGCGCGGCGGCATCCCGCTCGGCGACCGCACCACCGATCTGATCATCCAGGCCGGGCGCCGGCTCGCCACCGAGATCACCATTCGCGACGAGGTGGACCGGCGGCTGCGGCTGCTCGAATCCGCCACCCCGACCTCGGCCACCGCGCCCGCGGTGGCCGAGGAACTGCGCGATATCCACGGCGAACTGCTCGGTATCGCGGGCGCGGCCGACGATCGGCTGCGCGGGCGCCTGCACACGGTCTGCGAGCGCCTCGGCCGGGTATTGGTCGGCGAGCCCGCCCCCGATGCACCGCGCCTGTCGAGGCGGGAACTCGACGTGCTGTCGCAGGTCGCCCTGGGGTGCTCGAATCAGGAGGCCGCGCAACGCCTTTCGCTCGGACCGGAAACCGTCAAGAGTTATCTGCGCAATGCCATGATCAAACTCGGCGCGCACAATCGCCACGAGGCCGTCGTGCTGGCCCGGCGGCTCGGGCTGCTGCCCTGACCGGTCTGGTTAAGATCGGCCAATGGGATATCAGGGGTGGAGATCGTTCATGTCGTGTGCGCTCGCCCTGAGCGCCGTCGTCTTGGTGGCCGGGTGCGGAAGTCAGAGCGGCACCGCCGAGCCGACCGGATCGGCGGACGTACCCGCTCTCGATCCGGCCCGGATCCAGAAATTCGACCTCGGCAAATACGATGCGGTCCGGATGACGGCCGCGGGCATCGTCACCATCACCGGTGACGGGCTCAACGGTTACGACCCGCGAACCGGCAAGCAGCGCTGGACCATTCGCCGCGACGGCGCCCAGGTCGACCAGCAGAGCATCTGGCTGCTCGACTCCGGACACGTCCTGCTGGTCGGCTGGAAAAACGTGCCGGAGCGGATCGCCTACGACACCGACAGCGGGCGCGAGCTGTGGCCGACCATGAACCCGTCGTGGAGCGAGGCCGACGTCGTCGCGGGCAATTTCGTCCGCAACGATCCGCGGACCGGACAGCGGAGCTGGTCCATCGACCCCGCGACGGTGGGCTGCGCGGTGCCGCTGCCCGATAAGCCGACGCTGTTCGAAAGCCGCGATGTGCTGCTGTTCCGGTGCCCGAGCAAGGTGGGCAACGATAACGACATGCGCGATCTGCGCATCGGGGCACTCGCCAAGGACACCGGAAAGGTGTTGTGGCAGCGGCAACTCGAAGGGGATCAGAGCATCGCGCGCGGGCCCAGCAATGTCCTCGACGTCCGGCTCGGCGACAAGGCCGACACCGTCGACGTGCGGACGGGTGCGGTGCTCGGCACCAGGAAGCGCCCCGACAGCCCGTGGCGCTACCCCCTCCCCGATGGTTCGGCGCTCGCGATGGACAGCGTGAACCTCGTCGAGGACAAGGAGTTCCGCCTGGTCGCCGCCGACGGCACGGTGAAATGGACGGCACCGTTGCAGGCCGGTGAGCAAACGCTACCCGGCCCGGCCGCCCAGAACGTCGTCCTCGGCACGATGCGTCAACGACAGGGCGACCCCAAGGCCACCTGGATCCTCGCCTGGGACCTGCGCACCGCGAAACGAACCGTCATCCTGGGCCCCGACACCACCGCCCAAAACGAATCCCCTTCCCTGCGTTTCCCCGTCGCCGTCGACACACCTCTGGAGGTTTGGCCTTGGGGTGTCGCCGTAAAGGGAACCGACGGCAGTTTCGCCGTCATACCAGCCGCCTGACCCCGGCGTACTTACCTGTCTGCCAAAACTTTCTCGAAGTTCGGCGCCGGCGACCAAGTGTAGTTGCGTCCTATTTTCGAGCGAACCAGTAGACCGCGCTTCTCGAGATCGTTGAGATCATTTCTGGCCGTCTGATCGGAAACGCCGTGACTGACCATATGAGTCTGGACTGTGTAATGATTACCGGGGTTCTTTATCGACGATTCGATCAGTGCAAGCTGTCGATGGTTGAACTCGCCCCTGCTCGACAGCAAACGACGAGCTTCTTGTAGTTCCGCAGATTTCCTTACAAGATATTGGTTCAGCTCATCCAATGCCTGCTTGATTACCTTCAGGTGATAAATTAGAAAGTATGTGAGGTCGCCCTCGTCCTGCTCGGTCAGAACGAATGAGCGCACATACTGTGCCGGTGCCTTCCTCAGTATTCGAGAGATGGTCAGATATTCGGTGAGCCAGTATCCCTGCTTGAGCATGCTCCAATAGAACAGCGCTCGCGCAGTGCGGCCGTTTCCGTCTTCAAAATAATGATCGTAGCCAGCCATGAAATGTACGATGAGCGCCCGGACCACGGCCGGAACGTATGCCGTTCCGGTACTGGTCGCGTTCGCGAACGCACACAGGGCCTGCAATCTCGCGGGAAGTTGGGCCACCGGCGGTGGTACATGCAGCACGTCGTCTTCTCGGCCGAACACCTTGACCCGGTCGTCCGGGTCAGGGTTGCTTTGTATTCGCCCAGCAGATTCGGGATCGTCCAGAGTGCCGGACGTCACTATTCTATGGAGCTCGCATATCAGCGCGGGCGTAAAGTCTTCATCCCGGTGTTCCGCGACGAACAGCATCGCATTGTAGTTGTTCAAGATCATTCGCTCACTGCGATCGCGTGGCTGACGACCCGACCTGATCAACTCTTTCGCTACGATCCTGCTGGTCGATGCCCCCTCGAGCTGACTCGACGTAATTGATTCCTCGATCAACGAGCTGATGACATAGCGATTTCGGGTAGCCGGATTGGTTACTGGTTCAGGCGCCGCGATCTGCCCGCTTGCTCGCCGAGTTATTTCATCCGTCAATTGGAGCACTTCGTCGGGAAGAGCGTATGTGAACTGCCGACCCCCTATCATCTCGAGTGGCAGGGGTCGCAGCATATTGATTCGCATCATTTTGACCCCGAGCCACCACTCTTGCGGAGTGAGATCCCGAGGTGGCTTCCGGTAGCGCAACTTGTCCCAGGGTAGGTAGGGATCGGATGGGGATGCGATACGAATGGTGGACATCAAAATTGTCGCGAGACGGCCCTTTTCGATCGTGCTCAGCAGCTCGTCGCGGTCGGGTGGCGGCGCCGGGTGCATCAGCCCTCCTCTGGATCGTCAGCCAAAGCCTAACAAATTTTGGTTTTGAGGTTGCTGGCACCGAGCCATCTGGGGTGTCGGTTCCGCACAGTCGTGTGGGCGGCCGATGGCCGGTCAGGTGGTGAAGCCGACAGGTTCGCTATCGCCAAAATTTGGCTGAATTTGGCGTTCGTTTGGGTTTGGGTGCTGCCGGACAAAGCGTTCATCGCGTCCCGCAGGTGCTGGATGCATGGTTCTGCCGAGCGGATGCCGCCGACTCAGTTCGCGTCCGACTCGCCGAGGAGGTCGGGGCGGCGGGTGCGGGTGCGCTGCAGAGACTGTTCGCGGCGCCAGGCGGCGACCTTGGCGTGGTCGCCGGAGAGCAGGATGGGGGGGACTTCGAGGCCGCGCCAGGTGACGGGGCGGGTGTAGCTGGGGCCTTCCAGCAGTCCGTCGGAGAACGAATCTTCTTGGTGGGATTGCTGATTGCCGAGGACGCCGGGCAGCAGGCGGACCACCGCTTCGGCCATGACGAGGACCGCCGCCTCGCCGCCGATCAGCACGTAATCGCCGATGCTGACCTCCTCGACGCGGACGCGGCGGGCGGCGTCGTCGAAGACGCGCTGATCGATGCCCTCGTATCGGCCGCAGGCGAAGACGAGATGTTTCTCCGCGGACCAGCGTTGCGCGGTGGCCTGGGTGAACGGCACGCCCGCCGGTGTCGGGACGACGAGCAGGGCGTCGTCGGGGCAGACGGCGTCGAGGGCGTCGCCCCAGACGGTCGGCTTCATCACCATGCCGGGGCCGCCGCCGTACGGGGCGTCGTCGACCGATTTGTGCACGTCGTGCGTCCAATCGCGCAGATCGTGTACTTCGAGGGAGACGAGTCCCTTATCGATTGCCTTGCCCAGCAACGCCGTTCGCAGCGGTTCCAGGTACTCCGGGAAGATGGTGACTACGTCGAGCCTCATTCCGGATCCAACAGTCCCTCGGGCGGGTCGATGACGACGAGGCCGTCGGCGATCGACACGGTGGGCACGATGGCGGTGACGAATGGGATGAGGATTTCCCGCTCGTCCTCGGCTGCGCGCACCGACAGCAGCTCACCGGCGGCCGAATGCAGCACCTCACGCACGGTGCCGACCGGCGTGCCGTCGGTGAGCTGTACCGTCAGCCCCTCCAGCTCGTGGTCGTAGTACTCGTCCGGATCGTCCGACGGCGGCAGGTCGGCACTGTCCACCACGAACAGCAGGCCGCGCAACGCGTCGGCGGCGGCACGATCGGACACCCCGGCGAGAAAGACCAGGAGTCGGCCCGAGTGTTCCCGGGCCGACTCCACGGTGAAGTCGCGAACCTCTTTCGAGCGCGGCAGCCGGCCACGCAGTCGCGCGCCCGGCGCGAAACGCGCCTCGGGTTCGTCGGTGCGGATCTCGACGACCAGTTCGCCGCGCACGCCGTGCGATTTGGCGACCCGGCCTACGACGAGTTCCATCTACTGGTCGGTGTCGACCACGTCGACCCGGATACCGCGGCCGCCGATACCGGCGACCAGGGTGCGCAGCGCGGTCGCGGTACGTCCGCCGCGACCGATCACCTTGCCCAGGTCATCAGGATGAACATGCACCTCGACGGTGCGTCCGCGGCGGCCGGTGATCAGCTCGACGCGGACGTCATCGGGATTGGCGACGATGCCGCGAACGAGGTGCTCGACGGCATCGGCCACGACCGCACTCACGACTCCGCCTCGCTGGCGCTCGGCTCCGTCGCGAGCGCGATGCGCGCTGCGCCCATGGTTCGCTCGCTACGCTCGCTCACGGTTACTCGGCAGCCTCGGCCTCGGCGGCCTCGTCCTTCTTGGCGGCCTTCTTCTTCGGGGTGACGGCCTCGGCGACCGGCTCGTTGTCGGCGGCGGCCAGCGCGGCGTTGAACAGGTCCAGCTTGGACGGCTTGGCCGCCTTCACCTTCAGCGTGCCCTCGGCGCCCGGCAGGCCCTTGAACTTCTGCCAGTCGCCGGTGATCTCCAGCAGACGCTGCACCGGTTCGGTCGGCTGCGCACCGACACCCAGCCAGTACTGAGCGCGCTCGGAATCGATCTCGATGAGCGACGGCTCTTCCTTCGGGTGGTACTTGCCGATGGACTCGATGGCCCGGCCGTCCCGGCGGGTGCGGGCGTCCGCGATGACGATGCGGTACTGCGGGTTGCGGATCTTGCCCATGCGGGTGAGCTTGATGCGAACAGCCATGCTGTTATATGCCTCTTTCAGGTAGTTGGTCACGGCGCGATTCAGCGACCCGCACGGTCTGCGGGCCCGGTTTCACGCTTGAAGTGTGTGACCGCCGCGCGGTACGTAACCGGAGACGGGCTGACACTGTCCGGAAGGACGGTGCTCCATTCTGCCAGACCGCTGACGCACCCCTGAAATCGGCTCCATCCTGGATCACACCGGCACGTCGAGATCGATCCACAGCGCCACGACTCGGCCTAACCGAACGCACCGGCCCCGCCTCCGGCACGAACGGATTCAGGCCGGTTTGGTGGCGGTGACCGCGCTGGTGGACATCCACGGCCCGGCGAACCACATGCGCCAGCCCAGGGGTTCGATGGTGACGTCGCGGGCGCCGTTGGCGGACAGCACTTCCCGGTATTCCGGCGCCTTGCTGATGTCGGCGATGACCATGCGGCCGCCGGGGCGCAGTACGCGCAGCGCCTCGCGGACGGCGGCGGCGCGGCCGGTGGCGGATTTGATGTTGTGGATGGCCAGGCTGGAGACGACGACATCGAATTCGTTGTCCGGGAACGGCAGCGCGGTCATATCGCCGGTGCACAGCTCGACGCGGTCGGCGACGCCGCAGGCATCGGCGTTGCGTTCGGTGATCTCCGCGCTGTTGCCGGATTGATCGATGGTGCGCCACAGGTCGATGCCGACGACGCGGCCGGTGGACAGCCTGCGCGCCACGGCCAGCAGTACCGCGCCACGGCCGGGGCCGAGATCGAGCACTCGTTCGTCACCGCGCAGCGCGAGCCGATCGAGCAGCTCGCTCCACACCTGGAATTTGCCGCGGCGGGTGCTGTGCAGGAACAGCCCGACCTGGGCGATCATCGCGATGGTGATGATGGCGACCACCCAGAATGCGAGGGCGGTGCCGTATATGCCCACCAGGATCAGTGCGATCAGATAGCCGAGCGCGACGGCGCCGAGTCCGATCAACACATAAGGTGCGTCGAAACCGTAGGACACGCGCGTGGTCCGAGCAGCGATCATCACCTCACTGTAGGAGATTGATCAAAGATGTTCAGCCCCAAGGTATTTGGGTCTGGAGCGAAACTAGCGATGCCCGGTGACCGGACCCCCGCCCTTGACCACTTCGCCGCGCAACACCACATAGTCCGGATTGCCGAGCACCTCGGGATGTGTCCGCGGATCCTCTTGGTAGACAACGAAATCCGCGGGCGCACCGGGCTCGATTCCGGGCCGCCCCAACCAGCCGCGGGCATCCCAGGAAGCCGCGCCCAACGCATCGTGACTCGACAGCCCGGCCCCACGCAGCGCGGCGATCTCGTCGGCGATGCGCCCGTGTCTGATGCCGCCGCCCGCGTCGGTGCCCGCATAGATCGGCACCCCGGCATCGTGCGCGTTGCCCACCGTCTCGCGCACCCGGCGGTGCAGGTCGCGCATGTGCGCGGCGTAGGTGGGGAATTTGGCAGCGCCGTCGGCTATTTCGGGAAACAGCTCGATATTGATCAGCGTCGGGACCAGCGCCGTGCCGCGTTCCACCATCAGCTCGACGGTGTCGTCGGTGAGGCCGGTGCCGTGCTCGAGGCAGTCGATTCCGGCGTTGATCAGTCCGGGCAGCGCGTCCTCGCCGAAGACGTGCGCGGTGACCCTGGCGCCGTTCGCGTGCGCGGCATCGATGGCCTCCTTCAGGATGGCATCGCTCCACAGCGGGCGCAGATCGCCGACGGAGCGGTCGATCCAGTCGCCGACGATCTTCACCCAGCCATCGCCGAAACGGGCCTGTTCGGCGACGATATCGGGCAGGTCACGCTCGTCGTCGAGTTCGATGCCGAGTTCGCGAATGTAGCGTTTGGGCCGGGCGATATGCCTGCCCGCGCGGATGATCCGCGGCAGGTCGGCGTACTCGTCGATGAAGCGGGTATCGATCGGCGATCCGGCGTCGCGCAGCAGCAGCGCACCGGCGTCGCGCTCGATCCGCGCCTGCGCGACGGCACCGGCCCGGTCCTCGTGGCCGCCGCCGTACCGGATGCCGACATGGCAGTGCGCGTCGACCAGTCCCGGCACGATCCATCCTGTGCGGCAAAGGGTTTCGGCGCCAGGCACCGGTTCGAAGGACACCGCGCCCGCCTGCACCCAGATATCGCGGACCTCGTCATCCGGCAGAACAACACCGCGTAGATGCACCGCAACCCTCCTGGACGTCGTGTCCTCAACCTACCTCCGGGAACAAGAACCTAGCCATCGAAGACGACCACACCCGGTCGCTCCCGGCACACCTCCCACACCGCCGCGAGCCCGATTCCGATCAACGGATGGTCGCCGCTTCCCCGCCGCACGCAGATATTGTGCCGCCGGAACGGCCGGGGCTCCCCGTGCAACGGCACCCGGACCACCGCGAGGTCACCGGGCAGATGGGTCAGCCGCGGCACCAGGCTGACCCCGAAGCCCTGCGCGATCATGGCGGAAATCCCGACCCAATCGATCGCGCGATGGCCCACGTGCGGCGTGAACCCCGCGGCGGCGCAGGCGGCCAGCAGGAATTGCTGATGGGCGACGCGATCCGGCGCCCCGATCCACACCTCCCCGGCCGCCTCGGCCAGCGCGATACTCGTCCGCGCGGCGAACGAGTGCCCGGCGGGAACGAGCAGGTCCTGCGGGTCATCCAGCAGGGGCCACTGCTCGAAGCGCAGATCGTCCGGCGGCGGAGTATCAACGGTCGGGAAGACGACGGCGATATCGATATCACCCGCCAGCAGCAGATCCAGGCAGAGCCCGCTCTCGTCGGAGCAGAGCTCGACGGTGAGCCGCGGATGTACCGCGCGCAACCGGGCCGCCGCGGGCGCGACCACCGCGGTCGCCGTCGGCGAGCTGCCGATCCGCAGCACGCCCGCGATGCCGTCGCGATGTGCGGCCAATTCGGTCCGCGCCCGTTCCGCCTGTGCCGCAAGCAGATCCGCGTGCCGCAGCAGGGTGTGCGCGGCTGCGGTGAGCTGGACGCGGCGACCGATCTGTTCCAGCAGTCGCACGTCGAGTTCGTTGGCGAGCTGACGCAACTGCTGGGACACCGTCGACGGCGTCAGGTGCAGCGCCTGCGCCGCCGCGGTCACGGTGCCGTGCTCGCGCACCATGCGAAGGGTATGCAGCCGCGGATCAATCATTCGGTAATTCAACACGATTCGCTGCGGAATCTTTCGATGGACCCGAAAGCCGGATGCGGTGAACACTGCGAATATGACCAGCGAAATCTGCACGCACTGCGGACAACCCATCGATCGCGCCGACCGCACCATGTCCCGCCACCGCACCTCGGAGGGCACCGTCGTCTACACGCGCTGCGCCTGCGGCGGTGTGCACATCTGGCTGGAAGCGCACACCCGCAGTCTGCTCGCCGGTTGAAAACGACTGCGCCGCACCCTAATTCGGGTGCGGCGCAGCGGAATCGGCTACTTCTTCGGGAATTTGAGCTTCGACAGGTCGAAACCCTCCAGCCCCGGTGGCAATTCGTTCAATCCGGCGGGCATATCGGACAGGTCCGGCATTCCGGCGGGCAGTCCACCCATTCCGGGCAGACCGGGGAAGCCGCCGCGCACCTTCGGCGGCGTCGGGCCGCGGCCGCCCTTCTTACCCTTCTTGCCGCCCTTCTTGTTGTTGCGGCGACCCGCACCGGGCAACCCCATCTGACGACCCATCGCCGCCATCATCTTCTTCGCGTCGAAGAAGCGGTCGACGAGCTGATTCACCTCGGATACCGATACGCCCGAACCGTTCGCGATGCGCAGCCGCCGGGAGGCGTTGATGATCTTGGGATTATCCCGCTCAGCGGGTGTCATACCGCGGATGATCGCCTGCACCCGATCCAACTGCTTATCGTCGATCTGGGCGAGCGCGTCCTTCATCTGACCCGCGCCGGGCAGCATGCCGAGCAGATTGCCGATCGGACCCATCTTGCGGATCGCGAGCATCTGATCGAGGAAGTCCTCGAGGGTGAGCTCACCGCTGCCGATCTTGCGCGCGGCCTCCTCGGCCTGCTTCGCGTCGTATACCTGCTCGGCCTGTTCGATGAGGGTGAGCACATCACCCATGCCGAGGATGCGGCTGGCCATCCGGTCCGGATGGAAGACATCGAAATCCTCCAGCTTCTCGCCGGTGGACGCGAACAGGATCGGCACGCCGGTGACCTCGCGCACGCTCAGCGCCGCACCGCCGCGAGCATCGCCGTCGAGCTTGGTGAGCACGACACCGGTGAAGCCGACACCGTCGCGGAACGCCTCGGCGGTGGTGACCGCGTCCTGACCGATCATGGCGTCGAGCACGAACAGGATCTCGTCCGGCTGCACGGCGTCGCGAATGCCGGCGGCCTGCTGCATGAGTTCGGCGTCGATGCCGAGGCGGCCCGCGGTGTCGACGATGACGATGTCGTGCTGCTTCTGCCTGGCCTCCTCGATACCCGAGCGGGCCACGTTGATCGGGTCGGCCGCCGAGATGCCCAACGGGTTTTCGCCGCCGCCGATCGAGGTGCCGGGATGCGGCGCGTAAACGGGGACGCCTGCGCGCTCACCGACCACCTGCAGCTGCGTGACGGCGCCAGGGCGCTGCAGATCGCAGGCCACCAGGATGGGCTGATGTCCTTGGCCCTTCAGCCATTTCGCGAGTTTTCCGGCGAGGGTGGTCTTACCGGCGCCCTGCAGACCGGCGAGCATGATCACCGATGGCGGGTTCTTGGCCAGGTTCAACCTGCGGGTTTCGCCGCCGAGAATGCCGACGAGCTCCTCGTTGACGATCTTGACGACCTGCTGCGCCGGATTCAGCGCCGCGGAAACCTCGGAACCCTTGGCGCGATCCTTGATGCGGGCGATGAACCCGCGCACCACGGGCAGCGCGACGTCGGCCTCGAGCAGGGCGAGCCGGATCTCCCGGCAGGTGGCGTCGATGTCGGCCGGTGACAGACGCCCCTTACCACGCAGATCCTTGAGGGCACCGGTAAGCCGGTCGGACAGGGATTCGAACACCGATCGCGCTCCTGATCTCGGGGACGTCTAAAACACTGCTCTCCCAGGGTAATGGGCTAGCCCGAGTGTTCGCGCACGCGGTTCGAAGTCCAAGGCAGAAACCTTGGGAAATAAGGGGAATTCGCGAAGGCCGGTCAGTCGAGGGAGCGACGGCGCGGTTTGACGGTCTTGCGGTAGTCGTGATTTTCCTCGGCCACCATGAATACCGCCTCGCGGGCGGTCAGGCCTAGCTCCAGGGCTAGGTCGTCGAGCATGGCCCATTCGGTGGTGGTGGGAATCCGGGAGGCGGCGACGGTGGTGGCGATTGTCATCGCGGTCACCGCCTGCTGACCGCTGAGGGTCCGCCCGGGCAGCCAGGAGACGACCCAGCGGTCTCCGCCGACACACCGCGCCATGTGCGTCGTCTCGTCGCTGGTCATCATCGATGCCGAAACCACCTCAATTGCCACCGACCTGCTCCCCTCACGCTTGCGATAGCCAGACGCTCTGATATTAAGGCGCGCGGAGCCCCGCGTATACGGGTTCCAGCAAATCGCGTGCAACAGGTTGGCTAATCGGTGGTCGGGGCCGGCTCCGGTTTCTTCGGCGCGGGCCGCGGAACCACGTCCAGAATGGCCTTTTCGATGGTTTCGCGCCGTTGCGGCCCGTCGTCGGCGCCGAGCTCGAGACAGAACACGTCGACCACCGCGGCGCCCATGGTCACGACCCTGGCCCACCGCACATCGGCGCCGGTCGCGGCGAGCGCCGCGGCGAGTCGGCTCAGCAACCCGATCCGATCCTCGGCGCGCAGTTCCAGGATCACCTGGCCGGGCAATGAACTGTCCGACCAGATCACCCGCGGTTGGGCCTGCGCGAACGGGCTCGGTTTCGCGCCGACCGAGTCACGTTCTCGCTTGGCCAGCAAAGCGGGCAGGTCCAGGTCGCCCGCGATCGCGCGGATCAGCTCCTGCCGCAGCAAACCCGGATCCGGTGGATCGCCGAACTTCGGTGAGACGACGAAGGTGTTGATCGCCGAATCCCCCTCGCTGCCGAGCACCGCGGACAGCACGCGCAGCGAGTGCAGCGCCAGGACACCGGCCGCCTCGGAGAGCAGTCCCGGCGTATCCGGCGCGATGACGGTGACCTCGTGCGTGTGTTTGCCCGCGCCCGGCCGCAATTCGACGTGCACGCCACCCCACTTCGCCTTGGCGACCAGCTCCGGATCGATTTCGGCCGGGGTCGGGAGCCGGTCGCCCGCCATCACCAGGCGGCAGCGGCGGACGAGCTCGCCGATCAGCGAGGCCTTCCAGTCGCCCCAGACGCCGGGGCCGGTGGCCAGCGAATCCGCCTCGGCGAGGGTGTGCAGCAGATCGAGCAGTTGCGCGTCGCCGCCGACCGCGTCGACGACGAGTTGGATGGTCTCCGGATCGGCCAGGTCGCGCCGGGTCGCGGTATCGGGCAGCAGCAGATGGTGCCGGACGATCGCGCTCAGCGTCCGCACATCGGACGGCCACAGGCCGAGTCGGCGGCCGACCTGGGTGGCCAATTCCGCGCCGACGACGCTGTGGTCACCCGCCCGCCCCTTGCCGATGTCGTGCAGCAGCGCACCGAGCAGCAGCAGGTCCGGCCGGGCGACGCGGGTGCTCAACGCGCTGGCATAGGCGACCGTCTCCATCAGGTGACGGTCGACGGTCCAGGTGTGCATGGCATCGCGCGGCGGCAGGTCGCGCACCGCGCCCCACTCCGGAAACAGCCTGCCCCACAAGCCCGTTCGGTCCAGCGCCTCGACGGCATCGATGACGCCGCGGCCCGCGCCGAGCAGTACGAGCAGATCGTTGATCGCCTCCTTGGGCCACGGTTCGCGCAGTTCGGGCGCGTCCTCGGAGAGCCGGTTCAGCGTGGTCGCCGACATCGGCAGTCCGTTCTGCGCCGAGGCCGCGGCCACCCGCAGCACCAGACCCGGATCCCGTTGCGGCCGTGCGTCCCTGGCCAGCACCACCTCACCCGCGTGTTCGACGACGCCCTCGTCGAGCGGCCGGCGCACCGGCATCCGGCGCAACCGCGCCAGCCCGCGCCGCGGCAGTGCGTTGGCGGCGGTGCGCAGGCCGACATCCACCGAATAGCTGACGGTCCGCGCGGAATCGCTGAGGGTGCGGGCGAGGTCGAAGCGGTCGCCGATGCGCAGCGCGCCGCCGATTTCGTCCGCGTCCTGTGCCCGCAGCTGATCCCTGGCACGTCCGGCGACCCGGTGCAATTCCGTGCGAACATCCAGCAAACGTCGTTGGGCCTGTTTGAGACCACCTCCCGGCACGTCCGGACCGAGTCCCGGCATGGCGTCGGTCAGCTGTGCGATAGCCAGCGCGTCGAGCAGTTGGATATCGCGCAATCCGCCGCGGCCATTCTTCAGATCCGGTTCGGCCCGGTGCGCGATCTCCCCGCTGCGCTGCCAGCGCGCCTGCGCCTGGGCGACCAAAGCGTCGAAGCGCGAACGGATTCCGGTGCGCCACTCCCGGCGCACCCCGCCGATCAGCAGATTGCTGAGTTCCTCGTCGCCGACGATATGCCTGGCCTCCAACATGCCGAGCGCGGCGGTCAGATCGTCGGCGGCGACCCGAACGGCCTGCGCTACGGTACGCACGCTGTGGTCGAGTTTGATATGCGCGTCCCAGAGCGGATACCAGAGTCGGTCGGCCACCTCCGCGACCCGCTTCGGATCGACGTCGTCGTGCAGCAGCACCAGATCCAGATCGGAATACGGCAGCATCTCCCGCCGCCCCAACCCGCCGACCGCCACCACCGCCAGACCGCTGTCGCGGGCGATGCCGAGCTCGGCGCCCTTGCCGGTCAGCCACAGTTCATAGAGGTCGACCAGCGCCTGTCGCAGTGATTCGGCGTCGAGGCGCGGATTCCTCGGATGGCCCCCGTCGAGTAGTTGGTCACGCGCCCGAACCAGATCCGCCGCACCGCCGGACACTTCGTACTGCTCACTAGCCACTGCCCACCACCCCAATCGATGCTGGCGGCCCCGTCCCGACCGGTGCTCCGGTGGGAGCGGGGCCGCCGCTCAGCCTCGTTATGCTGTTTGCATTCGCGCCGCTCACGGGCGCACGTCTCGGTTACAGCGCGTCGGTACCGCGTTCGCCGGTCCGCACCCGGATGATCGACTCGACCGGGGTGACCCAGACCTTGCCGTCACCGATCTTGCCCGTCCGAGCCGCCTCGACGATGACCTCGACGACCTTGTCGACCGACGCATCGTCCACGACGACCTCGACCCGGACCTTCGGGACGAAATCGACCGAGTACTCCGCGCCGCGGTACACCTCGGTATGACCCTTCTGGCGGCCGTAACCCTGCACCTCGCTGACGGTCATGCCCAGCACGCCCGCCTGCTCCAGACCGGTCTTCACGTCCTCCAGAGTGAACGGTTTGACGATTGCGGTGATCAGTTTCATTGCGGTCATGCCTCCTTGACGGCCGTACGTGCCGTGCTACCCACAGCAGCAAAATCGTATGCCGTTTCCGCGTGCTCGGATTCGTCCAAGCCGAGCGATTCGGCCTCGTCACTGGCGCGCAACCCGATCGTGAACTTGACGATGTAGGCGATGATCAGCGCCGCGACGAACGAGAAGGCAAGCACCACAAGGGCGCCCACCGCCTGCCGCCATAGCTGATCGATACCACCACCGTAGAACAGGCCCTTGGTGTTCGCGTACAGGCCCGAGGTGGCGGCGGGCGATTCGGGCGCCAGGAACAGCCCGACCATAAGGGTGCCGACCACACCGCCGACCAGGTGCACGCCGACCACGTCGAGCGAATCGTCGAAGCCCAGCTTGAACTTCAGGCCGACCGCGAGCGCGCAGACGATGCCGGCGACCGCGCCGATCGCGAGCGCGCCGAGCACGTTCACCGAGGAACACGACGGGGTGATCGCGACCAGACCGGCGACGATGCCCGAGGCGGCGCCCAGCGAGGTGGCGTGACCGTCGCGCAGCCGCTCCACCAGCAGCCAGCCGAGCATGGCCGCGCAGGTCGCGATGGTGGTGGTGATGAACGTGCTGCCCGCAGCGCCGTTGGAGCTCACCGCGGAACCGGCGTTGAAGCCGTACCAGCCGAACCACAGCAGACCGGCGCCGAGCATCACGAACGGCAGGTTGTGCGGACGGAACGCGGTCTTCGGCCAGCCCCTGCGCTTACCGAGCACCAGCACCAGTGCCAGACCCGCCGCACCCGCGTTGATGTGTACCGCCGTGCCGCCCGCGAAGTCGATCGCCTTGAGATGGTTGGCGATCCAGCCGCCCGCGTGCACCAGGTTGCCGTCCGGATCCTTGACGTCGAAGTCGAAAACCCAGTGCGCCACCGGGAAATAGACGACCGTCGCCCAGATGCCCGCGAACAACATCCACGCGCCGAACTTGAGCCGGTCGGCAACCGCACCCGAGATGAGGGCAACCGTGATGATCGCGAACATCAATTGGAACGCGACGAATACGGTCATCGGAATCGTGCCCGCCAGCGGAATATGCACCTCCGGAGTGGTGATATTGCCCGCGGCGTCTTTCACCGCGTCCGCCGAATTGCCGCCGATCAGACCCTTGAGCCCGAAGAACTGCGCCGGATCGCCGATAACACCGAATTTGTTGTCGCCGAACGCCATCGAGTATCCGTACAGCGACCACAGCACGCCGATGAGACCCATGGCGCCGATGCTCATCATGATCATGTTCAGCACGTTCTTGGAACGCACCATCCCGCCATAGAAAAACGCCAGGCCAGGCGTCATCAACAGCACGAGTGCCGAACTCGCCAGCATCCATGCGGTGTCACCGGTATTCGGTGCTCCGGTCAAGGGAAAAGCCACCTTGAAATCCTCCTCATCTCGGGCCCGGCCGATAACGGCAAACGGACCTGCCCAGAAGGTTCCTCATTCGGTGTTTCATCCGTGAGTTTGCGGTGTTTCGCATATGTGAACGCATGGTGCGGTTTTGTTGCTACCACGTTTCCGTGTCCGATTTGCCGTGCTCCGCACGGCGTGTCCGCGGCCCCGGGAGTCTCGCATCCGAGCGGCCGAGACTCGCGCCTTCGGCGCATGCGCTTCGGCCGCTCGGACGCGAGACGGGCCGCGGACTTCGCTCGCTCCGTGACGATTACATTGGCGACCCTACTTGCTGTTGATGGGCGCACCGTGATCCATTGATCGCGACGGTGCGGCCGAAGCCGGAGCGGGAGCCGATCTCGGCTCGCCGACCGTCAACCCAGTAGCGCGTCCACGAAAGCCGCCGGTTCGAACGGGGCCAGGTCGTCGGCGCCCTCGCCGAGACCGACCAGCTTCACCGGGACGCCGAGTTCGTGCTGCACCTGGAAGACGATGCCGCCCTTGGCCGTTCCGTCCAGTTTGGTCAGCACGACGCCGGTGATGTCGACCACCTCCGCGAACACCCGCGCCTGCATCAGGCCGTTCTGTCCGACAGTGGCGTCGAGCACCAGCAGCACCTCGTCGACCGCGGCCTTCTTCGCCACCACCCGCTTGACCTTGCCCAGCTCATCCATCAGGCCGGTCTTGGTGTGCAGGCGGCCCGCGGTGTCGATCAGCACCGCGTCGACGCCGCGCTCGATACCCGCGGCCACCGCATCGAAGGCGACCGCCGCCGGATCGGCGCCCTCGCGGCCACGCACGGTATCCGCGCCGACCCGCTCGCCCCAGGTCTGCAGCTGATCCGCGGCCGCGGCGCGGAAGGTGTCGGCCGCGCCGAGCAGCACCCGGCGGCCGTCGGCGACCAGCACCCGCGCCAATTTGCCGGTGGTCGTGGTCTTTCCGGTGCCGTTCACGCCGACCACCAGCAGAATCGACGGATGATCCGCATGCGGCAGCGCGCGCACCGCGCGATCCAGATCCGGGCGCAGCGCATCGATCAGCACCTCGCGCAGCACCGCGCGGGCCTGTTCGGCGGTGCGCACGCTGCGGCCCGCCATCTCCTCGCGCAAGCGGTCGACGACGGCGGCCGTACTCGCGGTGCCGAGGTCGGCGAGCACCAGGGTGTCCTCGACCTCCTCCCACGATTCCTCGTCCAGGTCGCCGCCGCCGAGCAGACCGAGCAGCGACTTGCCGACGGCGTTCTGCGAACGGGACAGCCTGCCGCGTAGGCGTTCCAGGCGGCCTGAAGTCGGCTCGATGGTGTCGAGCGGCGGGGCGGTGGCCGCGGCGGCGGCATCGGACGGGGCGGTCACCTCGGGTTCGACGGTGCGCGCTGTGTCGGTGGGCGCGGATTCCGGGGTGGCCGTGCCGGATTCGGCGGCTGCGCCGGAGCCACTGATCGTCGTGCCGGAGCCTGCGGTCGCGCCGCCGGACCCGGCCGCCGGTTCGGCGGTCGTCGTGCCGGATTCGGTCGCGGCATCGGCGGGCGTCGCATTGGACCCGGGCGCGGCCTGAGATTCGGTCGCACCGGATTCGGTGGCGCTTCGGGGTTCGGCGGCTGTTCCGGACCCGGTTGCACCCCGAGGCTCGGCCGTCGCGGTGCCGGATTCGGTCGCGGTATCGCCATCGGCCGCCGCGTCGGGTTGCACGGTCGACGCGGCGGATTCCCTCGCGGCCTCGCTGGATTCGACATCCTCCGTGGGCAACTGGACATTGGTGATGCCGCGCCGCGGTGCGTCCCGCGGTATCGCCGCGTCATCGCCGACGTGCGGCTGACCCTCGGTATCGGTCCGCTCGATCGGGGCGGGTTCCGGTTTGGTCGCGGTCCCGCCCTGGCTGAAGGTGAATCCACCCGACGCCGTATAACCGCCCGACTTGTCGGTCAGCTCTTTCTTCTCGTCGGACGGCGTCAGCGAGACACGCCTGCTCCGGTACCGGACGAAACCGGCGACCAGGGCCACCAACAACACGGCGGCGACGGCGGCGATCAGGATCCACACTTCGGCACTCACGCGCCCCATCCTTGCAGAACCGCCTCGGTCATCGGCGGACCACATCGCCCGGTGAGCTGCGTCACCACCGCCGACGGACCGGTCGATGGCCACTGATGGGCAGGTCCCGCCGGATGACGGGCCGGCAAATTAGTCGGACACACGAGGGGTGAGATTTCTTGTCCTGCGGAACTTCTCGCGACGGGACAATAGGATCGGCGAGGTGACCGATCGAAACGTGCTTGGGGGGCCGCTGGAAGAGTGCGGCACCGATCCACTCACCGGCTTCTACCGGGACGGCTGCTGCAGCACCGGGCCGGAGGATCTGGGTAGCCACACCGTGTGCACCGTCGTCACGGCCGAGTTCCTGGAACACCAGGCATCCATCGGCAACGATCTGAGTACGCCGCGCCCGGAGAACAACTTTCCGGGCCTGCAGCCCGGAGACCGGTGGTGTGTGGTGGCCGTGCGTTGGTTGCACGCGCACGAGGACGGTGTCGCCGCACCCGTCGTGCTGGCGGCGACCCATGAGAACGCCCTGGAAGTGATCTCCATGGATATCTTGCGCAAATACGCCGTCGACGTGCCCGACGACGTCAGCGACCTGCTGTAGCGCCTCGTCCACGAACGACGGTAACCGTCGAGGCGGTCGGCGGTCGGCGGGTGATCCAGAAGGTGGGCACGCGCCGAGCGCCGAGCGCCGCGGTGGCCCGGTCGATGTCGGCGCCGGTACGGCTCGGCGGCGAGTATCGTGGCGGCCCAACCGAAGTCGTCAGCCCGCCGCCCGCTCCCGATCGGCGGCGCGCCTGCGATGCGCCTTCTGCCGGCACGCCGGCGAACAGTAGCGCGGCGGGCGACCGGTACCGGCGGGTCGCATCGCGGTGCCGCAGATCGGGCAGTGCCGGGTGGATCCCATTTCGTTACGCGCGCCAATTTCGTTATGGCGCTTGGCCCGCTCACCGACTTTCGTTACGGCCACCGGCGGCCGCAGTGCGTCGAGCACCAGGCCCGCAGCGCGGGAAAGCCTGCCGTCGGGGCGTCGCTTACGTTGGATGGCAACGCATCCGGTGAAGATATCGGTCACGTCGGCGACGGTGATATCGGCACGCACGCTGCCCTGCGACTGCGCGGCACGCAGCAGGGCGCCGAGCGCCTGATGGAACCGCGCGCCGATCACCGCCTTCGGCCAGCCGTCGTCGGATTGCACCAGATCGCACAGCGCCTGCACCCGTGGTGCGGAAACCACGAGCTCGGTGCAGATTTCGAAGAACGCCGCGCCCGGATCGGCGGAATCGAGCCCGGCGGTGAGCAATTCGGTCATCCGATCGATCCGCTCCTGCAGCACGGCCTGCAGCAGCACGGATTTCGTTGGGAAATGCCGGTACACGGTGCCCGCGCCGACACCGGCCGACCGCGCGATCTCGACCAGCGACACCGAGGTGCCCTGTTCGGCGAAGGCCCGCCGGGCGGCGGCGAGCACCAGCGCGCGGTTGCGCCGGGAGTCGGCGCGCGCCGGGACGGTTGGAGCGGACATTCGTTACGGCCCTTCGGATAGCGCCTGGCCTGCGGGTGCGGCCACCCATATGGTTCGAATACGGGTCGATCGACCCGATTCTACCGAGAGTTAGGCGAACATGTCCCCTCAGCAGTCCCCCGTCCTGGTCACCGGAGCCACCGGCAAGCAGGGCAGTGCCACCGCCCGCAAACTGCGCGCCGGCGGTGTGCCGGTACGTGCCCTGGTGCGCGACCCCGATGCGCCCGCGGCCCGCGAATTGGCCGGGCTCGGCGCGGAATTGGTGGTCGGCGATTTCGACGCACCGGCCACCTTGGCACATGCGGTCACCGGAACGCGCGCCGTATTCCTGGTTCCCCCGGCCACTTTCGGGCCGAACGGCTGGGATACCGAACTGGAGACCGGGCGCGGCATCGCCGTGGTGGACGCGGCGGTCCGGGCCGGCGTCGAACAGATCGTATTCACCGGTGTCGCCACCATGCTCGACAGCTCATGGGGTGCGTTCGGCAAGGAGAATATCGAAAAGGCCATCGCGGCAAGCGGTCTGCGCTACACACTGCTGCGGCCGGTGCGATTCATGGAGAACTACCTCACCGGCGGAGGCCGCGGCCTCGACGGCATCCGGGCGGACGGTGTGCAACGGCACCTTTTCCCCGCCGACCAACCACTGCAGATGATCGCGGTCGCCGATATCGCCGAATTCGCCGCGCTGGCCTTCGCCGATCCGGATCGATTCCACGGCCGCACACTGGAATTGGCGGGTGACGCCCCCACTCCGGTCGCCGCGGCCGAACTGATCAGCGCGGCCACCGGCCACAAGATCACGTATCAGGAGATCACCGAAGCGGAGGCGGACGCCATCGGCGAGCAGATCGGCAGAACCTGGCGACTGACCCGCGAATACGGCGGCTGGCATGCGGATATCCCCGCGCTCCGGGAGATCCTGCCCGGTCTGCACACCCTCGAATCGTGGCTCGCCGCAACGGGTACCGCCCGGATCAAGGCACTGCTCGGTGAACAAGGGCCGACCGCACGCTGATTGGGTACACCGCATCGAATTCCGCGGCCCGCCTCCCTCAGCTCGCCGCGGCGCCGACCAGATTCTCCCCGCGCAACCGCTGCGAGATCACCTGGGTGATGCCGTCGCCGCGCATACTCACGCCGTACAGCGCGTCGGCGATCTCCATGGTCGGCTTCTGGTGGGTGATGACGATCAGCTGGCTCTTCTCGCGCAGCTGCTCGAACAGGCCGATGAGCCTGCGCAGGTTGGTGTCGTCCAGCGCGGCCTCGACCTCGTCCATCACGTAGAACGGCGACGGGCGGGCACGGAAGATGGCGACCAGCAATGCGACGGCGGTGAGCGACTTTTCACCGCCGGACAGCAGCGAGAGCCGCTTCACCTTCTTGCCCGGCGGGCGGGCCTCCACCTCGATACCGGTGGTCAGCATGTCGGACGGGTCGGTGAGCAGCAGCCGCCCCTCGCCGCCGGGGAACAGTTTCGCGAAAACCTCGACGAATTCGCGTTCCACATCGGCGTAGGCCTCGGTGAAGACCTGCAGGATCCGCGCATCCACCTCGGCGACCACCTCGAGCAGGTCTTTCCTGGCGTTCTTCACATCCTCCAGCTGGGTGGCCAGGAAGTTGTAGCGCTCCTCGAGCGCCGCGAACTCTTCCAGCGCAAGGGGATTCACCTTGCCGAGGGTGCCGAGATCCTTTTCGGCGCGTTTGGCGCGGCGCTCCTGGGTGGCCCGGTCGTACGGCTGCGGTTGCGGTGGGGACACCTGGTCGCCGCGTTCCTTGGCCTCCTCGTACTCCCGCCATTCCAGATCGGAGGGCGGCAGCGGGACATCCGGACCGTATTCGGCGATCAGATCGGCCAGCGCGATGCCGAACTGTTCGGCGATGGTCTGCTCCAACTGCTCGATCCGCAAGGCGGCCTGGGCCTTTGCCACCTCGTCACGGTGCACGACATCGGTGAGTTGGGCGAGCTGAGTGCTCAGCGCGCGCACCCGCTCCTTCACCTGGTCGACCTGGGCGGCGCATTCGGTACGGCGGCGCACCAGGTCGTCGCGGCGCGTCGCGGCCTGTGCCACAACGGTTTCCAGTTCGGCGGCCACCCTGGCGCCGGATTCCGCGACGGCCGCCGCCACCTCGGCGGCCCGGCGGCGGGCGGCCTGCGCGCGTTCGGCACGGGCTCGCGTCTCGCGTTCGGCCCTGGCCGCCCGGCGCAGCGAATCGGCTTTGCCGCGAACCGATTCCGCGCGTTCCTCGGCGGTGCGCACGGCCAGCCGCGCCTCCACCTCCATGGATCGGGCCTCGGCAAGCGCGGCCGCGGCCTCCTCGCGCTCCTGGCCGGCGGATTCGGTTGCGGCGCCGTCGTCGTCGGAATCGCCCCGTTCGAGTTCGGCGTTGCGCAAACGGTCTTCGAGTTCGGCGAGTTCGGCGAGCGTTTCCTCGCGACCCGCCTCGGCCTCCAGCCGCTGGGTGACCAGCCGGTCGCCTTCGGCCTGGGCGGTGCGGGCCGCATGGCCGAGCCTGCCGAGCCGGTCGTAGATGCCGATCATGGCCTGATCCGATTCGTGCAGCGCCAGCAGGGCCTGGTCGACGGCCTCCTTGCGGTCGGCCTGCTCGGCGAGCGCACCGGCGAGCGCGGCCTCCAGTTCCTCGGCGCGACGCTGGGACGCGACGAGATCGGCCTTCGCGGCATCGATATCGGCCTGGATCTCCAGCTGACTCGGCGCCCGATCGGATCCGCCGAGCAGCCAGCCGTTACCGGTCAGGTCACCATCGCGGGTGACCACCCGCAGGTGCGGTCGCGCGGCGACGAGTTCGCTTGCCGCGGAAAGATTTTCGACAACCACGAGTCCGGCGGTCAACGCGGCTATGGCCGGACGCACCTGTTCGGAACAGTCGACGACATCGGCCAGCCAGCGGGCGCCGTCGGGCAGCGGCGCATTATCGGCCGCCACCACCGGGCCGCCGCCGAAAACCAGTGCGGCACGGCCGCCGTCGGCCTCCTTCAGCGCGCGCACGGCCGCATGCGCGGTGCTGCCGGTGTCGGCGGTGACGGCATCGGCGAGCGGACCTAGCGCGGCGGCCACCGCGGCCTCGTATCCGCCGTGCACCCGCAGCAGCCCGGACAGCGGGCCGAGCAGGCCCTGCGCCCGGTTCTCCACCAGCCAGGCCGCGCCGTCGCGACGCGCCAAACCCATACCGAGTGCCTCGATGCGGGCGGTCAGCGAGGCGACCCGCTTACCGGCATCGCGATCCTGGTCGCGCAGTTCGGCGACGCGCTCATCGGCCAATTCGAGGGCCTGCACCGCATGTTCGTGCTGAGTGTCGAGGCCGTCCTCGCCCGCCTCCAACTCACCGAGTTCGGTTTGCACCGCGTCGAATTCGGCCTGCGCGGCCTCGTGGCGCTGCCTGGATTCGGCGAGCGCCGCGGACAGCCTGGCGATCTCACCGTCCACCGACTGCGCCCTGATGCGCAGCGTGTCGACCTGCCCGGCCAACCGGGCCGCCCCCTCGCGGCGGTCGGCGATCGCCCGGACCGCCGCCAAGTGCGCCTGTTCCGCGGCCTTGGCGGCGTGTTCGCGTTCGGCGAGCGCGTCGCGGGCGGCCTCCAACGTCTCCGTCGCGATCTCGACGGCCTCGCGGAGCTCGGCCTCCTCGGCCTCCACCCGATCGGCCTCGGCCTCCAACTGCTCCGGATCGCGGCCGGTGCCGACCGGCGTTTCGGTGTCGAGATGCCTGGCCCGATCCTCGGCGATGCGGATGGTCGCATTGACCCGTTCGGCCAGCGCGGACAGCTGGAACCAGATCTGCGCGGCCGCCTCCGCGCTCGGGGTCAGCTTGGCGAGCTGGAATTCCTGTTGCGCGAGTGCGGCATTGGCGGCATCGAGTTCGGCCTGCACGGTGACCTGCTGCTCGCGCGCGTACGCCTCCTTGCTCTGCTGACTCTCCAGCTCGCCGCGCCTGGTCACCAGGTCGTCGGCGGCCAGGCGCAGGCGCGCGTCGCGCAGATCCGCCTGCACCGTCGCGGCGCGGCGCGCCACCTCGGCCTGCCTGCCGAGCGGTTTGAGCTGGCGGCGCAGTTCGGTGGTGAGGTCGGTGAGGCGAGCCAGGTTGGCCTGCATCGCCTCGAGTTTGCGGACCGCCTTCTCCTTGCGTTTGCGATGTTTGAGCACGCCGGCGGCCTCCTCGACGAAGGCCCTGCGGTCCTCGGGACGCGACTCCAGGATGGCGGAGAGCTGGCCCTGCCCGACGATGACGTGCATCTCCCGGCCGATACCCGAATCGCTGAGCAGTTCCTGCACGTCCATCAGGCGGCAGGAGCTGCCGTTGATCTCGTATTCGCCCGCGCCGTCGCGGAACATCCGGCGGGTGATCGACACCTCGGCGTAGTCGATGGGCAGCGCGCCATCGGAATTGTCGATGGTCAGCGTCACCTCCGCGCGCCCGAGCGGGGCGCGGCCCGAGGTGCCCGCGAAGATGACGTCCTGCATCTTGCCGCCGCGCAACGCCTTCGCGCCCTGCTCACCCATCACCCAGGTGAGCGCGTCGACGACATTCGACTTTCCCGAACCGTTCGGCCCGACCACACAGGTGATGCCCGGTTCGAAGCGCAGCGTCGTCGCGGACGCGAAGGATTTGAAACCCTTCAGCGTCAGGCTCTTCAGGTGCAAATTCGACGACCTTTCCGTATGCGGACGATCCGCCATGGTATCCGTCGCTACCCGGCTTACCCCGGACCAGGCTATCGAGTCATCGCCGAAACTCCGGTATTTCGGTGTGCCGCGGATTTGCCCACCATACTGCGCGGCGCGGCGCGATTCCCCTCACCCTGCCCCGGGCGATCGCTGCGCATACGATCCATGCGACCTCACCAGCCGAGTGTTTGTTCGGGAGCGCAGCGCATGCCAGTTCCGGTACTCGAGACCAGCACGGTGCTGCGTCTTGCCCGGATCGGCGCGCTGGTGGCGGGCAGCCTGATCTTCCTATGGGGGTGCGAGGTCAGCAGGCGGCCGATGCTGACGGATGTGTGGACCGAGCTGGTGCTCGCGGCGCTGCTCGGGCTCACCGCGCTGGTCGTCGCCTGGTTCGAGGTGGCTCGGCGCGGACGCCGCCCGCCGCCATCGGAATGCCGGTTCGAGGTCGAGGGTTTCGCGGTGCGGGTGCGCATCGTGGCATCGGGTGAGCTGGTGTTCCGCGGCCGCGAATTCGTCGACGGCCGACCGGAATACGAGTGGGCGTGGACCTTCCACCCCGATACCTTCCCGGCCATTCGCGCCGCGCTCGACGGCAAGGGACATCTGCTTGCGATCCTGGATCGCACAGTGCCGCAACTGGATCCGGAGATCCGGCAGGATCCGGGGGCGTGGCTGTACGAACAGGGCATTCCGGCGGCGTTCCGGGAACGCGGTGTCAGCCCCACCAAGATCACCGCGGACCTGCCGATCGTCCAACCCGCCGGGCGACCGCCCACGCGCTCCCGCGCCGATCGTCGGCCACCGGCCCGTGAACAGTACGGGACGCATCGGGCCCGCGCCGCAACAGGTTACGGTCGATCCGAGGTCGATCCCTATGCGGCCGAAGGAGATCCGGCTCGTCGACGCAGGAGTCGCTACCGGCTCGACTATTGATGTTGTGCGCGTGCGGGTTTCAGCCGCGAGCTCGCCGCGGGTGACCGAAACAACGTCCGGCTTCGAACCCGGCGAGCATCCGGAATACCAGTACCGCACCCCACGGTCCGATCACCCACATCGGCCAGAAGTAGGTCAGCGAGCCGACGCCGAGCGAAATCGCACCCCAGATCACCAGCACGAGCACGCTGACCCCGAACCAGCTGCCGCCCTCGATGCGCTGCCAGATCGGCACGCGCGAATTACGCTGCGCCACCGAATCCTTCAGCCGAGGCAGATCCGACAGCACCACCGACAGCTCCTCACGCGTCGCGGTCGCATACACCCGCGCCACCCGCTGATCGTATTCGGCGAGGTCGATCCGCCCATCCGCCATATGCCGCCCGAGCAACCGCACCACCCGCTCCCGCTCGGCATCCGAGGCGCGAGTCCCGGTCGAGAGTTCCATCCCAGCTCCTAACCAGCTCCAACCCTCCATAGTGGAATATATCCAGCCTGAACCGTCCAAAGTGGAATGTCAAGGCTTGGCGCCTGACTTCAGGAACCGGAGCCATTCAGCGCAGACCGGGGTCGCGGATTCGGATCGTCGCGACGATGAAAGGGCCGACCTTCGACCGCCGCGAACGGCGCGGCTATTCCGTGATGATGCGGTGCGGGATGAAGGCGGAGCCGTCGTCGGTGATGGGGCCCGCGGATTCGCGGATGCCCATGCCTGCGGCCGAGTCGCCGACGATCCAGGCGCCGATGACCGGGCGCATATCGTCGAAAAGCGGTAGGGGGTCCAACAATTGGTAGATGTAGCCCTCTTCGCCGTAGACGCCGCCGGTGGCGGTTTCCAGGCCGGCGCCGACGATGGTCATATTCGCGCCCTCGCGGCCCAGTTTCGGCTTGCGAATGTATTCGGTGAGCTCGTGCGGCTCATCGATGTAGGCGGGCAACAGATTCGGATGGCCGGGATACATCTCCCACAGCACCGCGAGGATGGATTTGTTGCTCAGCAAGGTTTTCCACAGCGGTTCGATCCACATGGTCTGCGGCAGACTCGACACCACCCGCTTGCCGAAGTCGTCGTCGAGCGCCCACTCCCACGGATAGAGCTTGAAGATCGCCTCGATCGGCGCCTCGGCCAAATCGACGAAACGCTCCAGCTCCGAATCGAATCCGACCTCCTCGATGGGCAGCGCGACGGTATCGAAACCCGCCTCGGCGGCGGTCTCCTGCATATAGGCGGTGGTCACATTGTCCTCACCGCTGGAGTCCGCGCCCGACCAGCTGAAGTGCAGCTGGGCGCCGGGCAGGATGTCACGCAACACCTTCCAGCGATCGACCAACTGCTCGTGCAGCGAATTCCATTGGTCCCCACCGGGATAGGAGTCGGTGAGCCAATGCCACTGCACGATCGCCGCCTCCAGCAGCGAGGTGGGCGTATCGGCGTTGTACTCCAACAGTTTCGGCGGCCGCCGCCCGTCGTAGCGCAGATCGAAGCGGCCGTACACGTGCGGGTCCCGGCGTCGCCACGATTCGGCGATCGGTTCCCAACTCCATTCGGGCAGACCGAAATCCCGGTACCGCTCGGTCAGGATGATCTGGTCCACCGCGTCCAGGCACATCGAATGCAGCAATTCGACCTGGGATTCGAGGGCGAGTATCTCGTCCATATCGAATTCGTAGTGCACCGATTCGTCCCAGTACGGCCTGGGACGACCGGCGGCGTCCCTGGCGGGCACACCGTAGACCAGGCCCTGACTCTGAATGGTCTGCTGCCATCCACGCCGGGGCGTCCCGCGCACGCGTCGCACTACGAGCCACCGCCGCTCTTGCTGCCGAGCCCGCCGCGCTGAATGGTGGTGCCGCTCTTGGTGGTGATGTGCGCGTTGCTCGGACGGGTGAAGGTCCCGCCGGATGGTGGGTGGCCGACGGTGCCGGTGCCGCCGTAGTAGTAGTGGTACTGCGGACCGATGCCGGGCAGGAAAATAAGTCCCGGACCGGGTACATAGCCGTTGCTGTCGTCGATGAAGCCGGGACGGCCCGGACCGCAATTGGTGTCGTCGACGACTGTCTGCTGGCCGTTCTCGTTCTTCACACAGGAGGCGTTCACCGTCTCGTAGTCCGGTGCCGACGCGGTGCGGTACGCCAGATAACCGCCGCCGACCAACGCCGCGACACCGACGATGGCCGCGCCGCCGATCATCACCCGTTTACGGTTGCGCCGCTTGGTTTCCGCTGCCGCCTCGGCGGCGAGCCTGGCCTCCTCGGCGCGTTTGCGGGCCTTGTCCCTGGCCCGCGACTCGGCGAGGGTCGGCGGGCGTGGCTGCGTGACACCCGCCTCCTGAACCTGGATCCGACCGCGCGACGCATCGGACTTCTCCAGCGACACTGTCGGGGAGTCCGCTGCCGCGGGATTTTCCGTATCGGCGCCGCGGATCGCGTCCAGCAGAACCCCATCCACCAGCGTCGGATTCGGCCGGTCGGCGAATGTCGAATCGGGCCGGGTCGGCTCCGGCGGCGGGTAGCTGGGATATACCGGCATCGGATCCGGGACCAGGAGCGTCGGATTCGGCGCGACCGGCTCGGCCCACCACTCCCGATTCGCCGATTCCGAGACCTGCGGCAATAACGGCGTGGTCGGTTCGGGCGCAGGCGATTCCGCAGCCGCCGATCCGGACACCGGCGATCCCGGCATCGCCGATTCGGGTGCGGATGGCTCCGGTCCAGTCGGTTCGCGCGCGGCCGATTGCGAGGCAGCCGATTCCCGCACCCCCGACTCGAACGAAGTACGCTCGGGCTCAGGCGCTTTCGCCGACCCAGAACTCTCAGATCCAGCAGCGTCGTCGCGCAACGAATCCGACCGATCCGGCATGCCGGGATCCCGTGTGCTCATCCCGTCTTGCCCCCGTTCGCCCGAAACTTCATCAGCGCTCCTCGAATCCCGCCAAATCTCCCCGCGCCGTCTCCCAGTTTTCCACGACCAGGGTGACCCTGCCCGGAGTTTCACCGGAGCGCAACAGCCCGAGCAATCGCTCGCAATTCGGCCGTGATCCCTCCGCGATCACATGCACCCGCCCGTCCCGGGCGTTGGTGGCATGACCGGTCAGGCCGAGTTCCAGCGCCCGCGATCTGGTCCACCAGCGGAATCCGACGCCTTGCACCCGACCGTGCACCCAAGCGCTGAGTCGGACAGCTTCCATCAACCCTCCACGGCGAAATTCAGCGTCACCTTGGTGCCCGCCTTCAGCGTCCGGCCGACGGTGCACGCCCTGTCGACCGCGCGCTGCACGGTGACCAGCAACCGCTCGCGATCCTGTTCGCTGAGCTCCGACAGATCCAGCTCGAACTCCTCGTCGAGCTGCGGGTACAGCTCGTTCTCCCGGTCGGCGTCACCGGAGACGTGGATCGTCGCGTCGAAATTGTCGCCGAGTTTGCGGCTGAGCGAGAAGTCCGCGCTCAACCCGGTGCAGCCCGCCAGCGCGATCTTCAACAGTTCGCCGGGAGTGAAGCGGCCGGGGACACCCTGCGAGCCGATCAACACCTCGGCGCCGCGCGAACTGCGCCCGGTGTACTCGCGGGTGCCGGTGCGCTCGACCCATAGGGAGGTGGGGACAGTGGTGGGTGCGGTCTGCTCGGACATGCTCTCGATCCTGCCATTTGAGTAGGTATGGCTGCATGCCCGGCAACACCGCGACGGCCGCCACCCTTCCCGCGACGTGACCGAGCGCACTACTCCTGGAAGCGGTAGCCCATGCCCGCCTCGGTCAGCAGATGCTTGGGATGCGACGGATCATCTTCCAGTTTGCGCCGCAACTGCGCGAGATACACACGGAGATAATGGGTTTCGGTCGCGTAGGAGGGCCCCCACACCTCGCGTAGCAGTTCGCGCCTGCCCACCAGCTTGCCCTTGTTGCGGACCAGCATCTCGAGCATGCCCCATTCGGTCGGGGTCAGGTGCACCGTCTCACCGTTCTTGGTGACCTTCTTGGCGGCGAGGTCGACGGTGAACGACGCGGTCACCACCACCGGGTCGGCGGTGTCGGCGTCGGTGGCGCCGCGGCGCACCGCGGCCCGCAGCCGGGCGAGCAGTTCGTCCATACCGAACGGTTTGGTGACGTAGTCGTCGGCGCCCGCGTCCAGCGCCTCGACCTTGTCGGCCGAATCGGTGCGCGCCGAGAGCACGATCACCGGCGCGGTCGACCAGCCGCGAAGTCCGGCCAGCACCTCGATGCCGTCCATATCCGGCAGGCCGAGGTCGAGGATCACGACGTCCGGATGTTTGTCGGCGGCGGCACGCAGCGCCGCGGCGCCGGTGGCCGCGGTGATCACCTCATATCCGCGAACCGACAGGTTGATGCGCAGCGCGCGCACGATCTGCGGCTCGTCGTCGACCACCAGCACCCTGGTGGCCGGGGTTTCCTGCGTCTTATCGGTCATCGCCGCTTCCTGTGTTGGTAGGGCTGTCCGCGTCCGGTCCATTCCCAGCGTCATCATTGTTCCTGCTCGCTTTCGTCCGCGGGCAGGTCGACCAGCATGGTCAGGCCGCCGCCCGGAGTCGGTTCGGCATGCACGGTGCCGCCCATCGCCTCGACGAAGCCGCGCACCACGGACAGGCCGAGGCCGACGCCCGTGGTGTTGTCGCGATCGCCGAGCCGTTGGAACGGTTCGAAGAGTTGTTCCTCCGAGCCGGGCGGGATTCCGGGTCCGGTATCGACGACCGCGATGATCGCGCGGTCTCCGTCCCGTTCCGCGGTAACCCGCACCGGCGTGTCGCGCGGCGCGTGGCGCAGCGCGTTATCGATCAGGTTGGCGACCACGCGCTCGAGCAGGCCGGCGTCCGCGCGGACGGAAACCTCGCCGACCTCCACCTTCACCCGGTCCATCGCGGCGCGGCGCAACCCGCGCGCACCCATCCCGACGCTCACCAGCGCCCGGTGCACGACCTCGTCCAAATAGACGGTGCGCAACTGCGGTTGGACGACGCCGACGGCGAGGCGCGACTGGTCGAGCAGGTTGCCGACCAGCGCGGTGAGCTGATCCACCGATTCCTCGATGGTCTCCAGCAGTTCCGAGGTGTCCTCGGGCGAGAATTCCACGTCGTCGCTGCGCAGACTGGACACCGCGGCCTTGGCCCCGGCCAGCGGGGTGCGCAGATCGTGGCTCACCGCCGAGAGCAGCGCCCGGCGCAGCCGATCGGCCTCCAGCAGCGCGGCCGCGGCGCTGGCCTCCTCGGCCAGGCGGGCCTGACGAACCAGTCCGGCCGCCTGGTTGGCCACCGCGTTCAGCACCGGCCGTTCCCCGACCTCCATCGGTTTGCCCGCGAGCAGCAGCAGGCTGGTGGCGTCGCCCGCCTCGATGGCAATATCGGCGTCGGCCGGGCGCCGCGGCGGATCCGTCCCGGCCTCGCCGACGACCGTATCCCCGCACAGCATGCTCACCGCGCGCTGCCCGTACGTCTCGCGAATCTGCTCGAGCAGATTCGGCAGATCGGCGCCGTGCAGCACCGCGCCCGCGAACATGGTGAGCAGTTCGGCCTGCCGAGATGCCTTGCGCGCCTGACGCGTTTGCTTCGCGGCCACATCGACCAGCGCCGCGACCGCCACCGCGACGATCAGCAGCACGACCGCGGTGATGAAGCTGTTCGGCTCGGCGATGGTCAGGCTGTAGCGCGGGTCGGCGAAGAACCAGTTCAGTAACAGTCCGGACAGCACCGCGGAAAAGGCCGCGGGCAGTACGCCGCCGAGCAGCGCCACCGCGACGACACCGACCACGAAAATCGCGCTGATGCCGCCGAGGTCCAGTGTGCCGTCCAGGAATTCGGAGCAGATGCCGCACACGATGAACGGCACAAGCACCGAGGCCAGCCAGGCTCGCACCGGTTGCCGCGGCCACAGCGAGTACCGGCGCAACCCCCGATGCGCCTCCTCGTGGGTGACCATGTGCACGTCGATGCGGCCGGAGCGCTGCACGACGGTCGCGCCGATGCCCTCGTCGAGGATGCGCGCCCAGCGTGAGCGCCGGGAGGTGCCGAGCACCAACTGGGTGGCGTTCACCTCACGGGCGAATTCCAGCAGCGCGGTCGGCACATCGTCGCCGGTGACAGTGTGCAGCGTGGCGTCCAGGCTGGTGGCCAGATCGCGCAGCCGGTTCATCCGCTCGGTCGAGACACCGGCCAGCCCGTCGCCCCGAACCACGTGCAGCACAACGAGATCCGCGCTCGACTTGGTGGCGATGCGGCTGGCCCTGCGCACGATGGTCTCCGATTCGGGACCGCCGGTCACCGCGACGACCACCCGCTCGCGGGCCTCCCACAGATCCTTGATCTTGTGGTCGGCGCGGTATTTGGCCAGCGCCGCGTCCACCTGATCGGCCAGCCACAGCAGCGCCAATTCCCTTAGCGCCGTGAGGTTTCCGGGCCGGAAGTAATTGCGCAGCGCGGCGTCGACCTTATCGGCGGCGTACACGTTGCCGTGGGAGAGCCTGCGCCGCAACGCCTCCGGCGTGATATCCACCAGCTCGACCTGTTCGGCCTGGCGCACGATGGCGTCCGGGACGGTCTCCTTCTGCTGGATGCCGGTGATCTGCTCGACGACGTCGTTGAGGCTCTCCAGATGCTGCACGTTCACCGTCGAGATCACGTCGATACCCGCGTCGAGCAGTTCTTCGATGTCCTGCCAACGCTTTTCGTGCTTGCTGCCGGGAGTGTTGGTGTGCGCCAACTCATCCACCAGCACCACCGCCGGATGCCGTGCCAGCACTGCTTCGACGTCGAGTTCCGGGAAGGCGGTACCCCGGTACGGGACCATCTTCGGCGATATCCGCTCGATTCCCTCGAGCAGTTCGGCGGTCTTGGGCCGCCCGTGCGTCTCGACCACCGCGGCCACCACGTCGCGGCCGCGCTCCAGCCGCCGGTGCGCCTCACCGAGCATGGCGAAGGTCTTGCCGACGCCCGGCGCAGCACCGAGATAGATCCGTAGTTGTCCGCGCTTCACGCCACCATCATCGCGCGGTGCGCGTCCTGTGTGGGACACCCGTGCCGTAACGGGGTCATGTGGTCAGGCATCGGCGCCACGCCCCGGACCGCGCCGCCGCGCGAAGAGTCCGGATTCGGCCCGCGCCGCCACCCGATGCGCTTGACGTTCGTAGTCGCGGGCCCCGAGCGCACGGATCAACAAGGCGCAGCAGACGAAGCCCAGCAGAACAGCGACCGTGACCGTGGACATGGCAACCCTCTCCTCAACCGATGGGAACACCGGTCGCGTTGGGAGTGGTCCGCCTGGGCCGGCTCTCCACTTCTACCGCCGTGATCCAGGCATAAGAGGGTATTTACGGTGTGTTTACGGCATCCGGACACACTTTGACGGCATCCTTTCAGTTATCCCATGACCCGCTGTAAATGAAACGCAAATGCGGTGGTCGACTGCGCAAAGGAGTCGTAAGGGACCGCCGCTTGATGTCTCATGGACGTTTGACTCCTCCTGTTGCGCCCCACGACAGGGGGCGTTGATGAAAGGTGTGTATCCAATGTCTGTAGTCGTGTTCACGGTGGTCACCGTGGCCGTCTTCGCCCTGTTGGGCCTCATCCAGCGAGGGGTGGAGCGACTGTGACCGAGAACATCATCGGTCTGGTTCTGGGCATCCTGATCGCCATTTACCTGGTTGCCGCCCTGCTTGCCCCCGAAAGGTTCTAGGTGAACACGACTACCTCAGGGATCGTCTTCGCGGCGACCCTGATCCTTGCGCTGGCCCTGGTGCACATTCCGCTCGGCGACTACATGTATCGGGTGTACGCGAGCGA
This sequence comes from Nocardia sp. JCM 34519.1, assembly GCF_020361265.1. Classification (NCBI taxonomy): domain Bacteria; kingdom Bacillati; phylum Actinomycetota; class Actinomycetes; order Mycobacteriales; family Nocardiaceae; genus Nocardia; species Nocardia sp. JCM 34519.1. The sequence goes on along the minus strand of NZ_JAIRBR010000013.1, from coordinate 173,936 downwards.
GAAGCACAACCGGGCCGAGCGAATCATCTACCGCGCCATCGGCGTTCAGCCGGGCGTCGAGCAGACCTGGCCGGTGTACGCGCGCAGCGTGCTCGCATTCTCCGCGATCAGCGTGCTCTTCCTCTATTTCCTGCAGCTGCTGCAGAAGCATCTGCCACTGAACCTGCCCGCCGCGGAGCAGACCACCGAGATGAAGCCGGATCTGGCCTGGAATACGGCCATCAGCTTCGTCACCAACACCAACTGGCAGAACTACGCCGGTGATTCGACCATGGGCCATCTGGTCCAGATGACGGGTCTGTCGGTGCAGAACTTCGTCTCCGCCGCCGTCGGTATGGCCGTCGCGGTGGCGCTGGTTCGCGGATTCGCCCGCAGCCGCACCGGCGATCTCGGCAACTTCTGGGTGGATCTGGTGCGCGGCACCATTCGCATCCTGCTGCCGATCGCCTTCGTCGGCGCGCTGGTGCTGGTCGCCGGTGGTGTGATCCAGAATTTCCACCTCTACGACCAGATCGCCGAAACCGTCGGCAACACCGGTAAGCAGATCCTGCCCGGCGGCCCGGTCGCCAGCCAGGAAGTCATCAAGCTGCTCGGCACCAACGGCGGCGGATTCTTCAACGTGAACTCCGCGCACCCGTTCGAGAACCCGACGGCGTGGACGAACTGGATCGAGATCTTCCTGCTGCTGGTGATCAGCTTCTCGCTGCCGCGTACCTTCGGCCGGTTGGTCGGCGATCGCAAGCAGGGCTACGCGATCGCCGCCGTGATGGCCACCCTGGCCATCATCAGCCTGACGCTGCAGAACTTCTTCCAGCTGCGCCACCACGGCACCGTGCCGACTGCCGTCGGCGCCGCCATGGAGGGCGTCGAAACCCGTTTCGGCGTCTCGGATTCCGCGACCTTCGCCACCGCCACCACGCTCACCTCGACCGGCGCGGTCGACTCGGCGCACGACTCCTATTCCAGCCTCGGCGGCATGATGACCATGTTCAACATGCAGTTGGGCGAGGTCGCGCCGGGTGGTACCGGTTCGGGTCTGTACGGCATGCTGATCCTTGCGGTGATCACGGTCTTCATCGCGGGCCTCATGGTCGGCCGCACCCCGGAATACCTCGGTAAGAAGATCACCCCGAAGGAGATCAAGTTCGCCGCCGCGTACTTCCTCACCACGCCGCTGCTGGTGCTGACCGGCACCGCCATCGCGATGGCACTGCCCGGTGAGCGCGCGAGCATGGCCAATTCCGGGCCGCACGGTCTGTCCGAGGTGCTGTACGCCTTCACCTCCGCGGCCAACAACAACGGCTCCGCCTTCGCCGGTCTGTCCGGCAATACCGTGTGGTGGAACACCGCGCTCGGCCTCGCCATGGTGTTCGGCCGGTTCCTGCCGATCATCTTCGTGCTCGCACTCGCCGGTTCGCTGGCGCAGCAGGGCCACACCCCGGCATCGATCGGCACGCTGCCGACGCACCGGCCGCAGTTCGTCGGCTTGGTCGTCGGTGTGACCGTCATCCTGGTCGCCCTCACCTTCCTGCCCGCGCTCGCGCTCGGGCCGCTCGCCGAAGGAATTCACGCATGACCACCCCAACCGTCGACGCGACGTCGACCACCGAGCAGCAGGCTGCGGAAAAGCACAAGGGCGGAAGGGTTTCCGGCGGATTGTTCGATCCGCAGATGCTCTACAAATCGCTGCCGGACGCGCTGAGGAAACTCGATCCGCGCACGCTGTGGCGCAACCCCGTCATGTTGATCGTGGAGATCGGCGCGGTCTGGTCCACCATCCTCGCGCTGGTGCATCCGACCTTCTTCGCCTGGGCGATCGTCGTATGGCTTTGGCTCACCGTCCTTTTCGCGAATCTGGCCGAGGCCGTCGCGGAGGGGCGCGGCAAGGCGCAGGCCGATACGCTGCGAAAGGCCAAGACCGACACCATCGCCCGGCGGCTCGTCGAATGGCATCCCGGCCAGGAGCGCATCGTCGAGGAGAAGGTGGCCGCGCCCGAACTGCAGCGCGGCGACCATGTGGTCGTCGAGGCGGGGCAGGTCATTCCGGGTGACGGCGATGTCGTGGAAGGCATTGCCTCCGTTGACGAATCGGCCATCACCGGCGAATCCGCCCCCGTCATCCGGGAATCCGGCGGCGACCGGTCCGCGGTCACCGGAGGCACCACCGTGCTGTCGGACCGGATCGTCGTCAAGATCACCCAGGAGCCGGGCGGCAGCTTCATCGACAAGATGATCGCGCTCGTCGAGGGCGCATCGCGGCAGAAGACGCCCAACGAGATCGCGCTGAACATCCTGCTCGCCGCGCTGACGATCATCTTCGTCTTCGCGGTGATGACACTGCAGCCGCTGGCCATCTTCTCGAAGGCGAACAACCCTGGCGTGGCCGACAGTTCGGCGCTCGACGTCAACGGCGTCACCGGAATCGTGATGGTCTCGCTGCTGGTGTGTCTGATCCCGACCACCATCGGCGCGCTGCTCTCGGCCATCGGCATCGCCGGTATGGACCGCCTCGTGCAGCGCAATGTGCTCGCCATGTCCGGCCGCGCCGTCGAGGCCGCCGGTGACGTGAACACGCTGCTGCTGGACAAGACCGGCACCATCACCCTGGGCAACCGCCAGGCGTCGGACTTCGTCCCGATGCCCGGCATCACCTCCGACGAATTGGCCGATGCCGCACAGCTTTCCAGCCTCGCGGACGAAACCCCCGAGGGCCGCTCGATCGTGGTGTACGCCAAGCAGGCCTACAACAAACGCGAGCGCACCCCTGGCGAACTGAAGGGCGCCACCTGGGTGGAATTCACCGCCCAGACCCGCATGTCGGGCGTCGACCTGGCCGACGGGCATCAGCTGCGCAAGGGTGCGGCCAGCGCCGTCACCGAATGGGTGCGGGCCAACGGCGGCGCGGTGCCGGACGAGGTCGGCATCACCGTCGACGGCATCTCGGCCTCCGGCGGCACGCCGCTGGTGGTCGGTGAGATCGTCAAGGGCGAGGCCCGGCTGCTCGGCGTCATTCATCTGAAAGACGTTGTGAAGCAAGGCATGCGGGAACGCTTCGACGAGATGCGCCGGATGGGCATCCGCACGGTGATGATCACCGGCGACAACCCGTTGACCGCCAAGGCGATCGCCGACGAGGCGGGCGTCGACGATTTCCTCGCCGAGGCCACCCCCGAGGACAAGCTGGCGCTGATCAAGCAGGAGCAGGAGGGCGGTCGCCTGGTCGCGATGACCGGTGACGGCACCAACGACGCCCCCGCGCTGGCCCAGGCCGATGTCGGCGTCGCGATGAACACCGGCACCTCCGCCGCCAAAGAGGCGGGCAATATGGTCGATCTGGATTCGGACCCGACCAAGCTGATCGAGATCGTGGAGATCGGCAAGCAGTTGCTGATCACCCGCGGCGCGCTCACCACGTTCTCCATCGCCAACGACATCGCCAAGTACTTCGCGATCATTCCCGCGATGTTCGTGGCGCTGTTCCCCGGCCTGGACGTGCTGAACATCATGCGGCTGCACAGCCCGCAGTCGGCGATCCTGTCCGCGGTCATCTTCAACGCGCTGGTCATCGTCGCGTTGATTCCGCTGGCACTGCGCGGTGTGAACTACACGCCGTCCAGCGCGTCGAAGTTGTTGAGCCGCAACCTCTACATCTACGGCATCGGCGGCATCATCGCTCCGTTCATCGGGATCAAGATCATCGATCTCGTCATCCAATTCCTCCCAGGGATGTAGTCATATGCGTATTTCAACCTGGATCCGCCAACACATCGCGGCGCTGCGCGCGCTGGTCGTGCTCACGGTGATCACCGGAATCGCCTATCCCCTGGTGGTTTTCGCGGTCGCCCAGCTCCCCGGCCTGAAAGACAAGGCCGAGGGATCGCTCATCAAGCAGGACGGCAAAATCGTCGGTTCGAGCCTGATCGGCCAGGCCTTCACCGATGGTCAGGGCACACCCAAGAATCAGTACTTCCAGACCCGCCCGTCCAACGCCGTACCCGCCGCCGACCCGACCACCGGCGTCAGCGCCATCCCCGATGGCTACGACGCGACCGGCTCGAACTTCGGCAATATGGGTCCGGAGAGCATCGCCGACAGCTACGTCCTCGATCCGAAGGATTCGACCAAGGTGACGGCGAAGACTACCAGCCTGCTCACCACGGTCTGCCAGCGCAGCCAGGCGGTCGGCAAGCTGGAGGGCGTCGACGGTTCGCGGCCGTTCTGCACCAAGGACACCGGCGTCGGCGCGGTGCTGTCGGTCATGGGTCCGCGCAACTCGCGCGGCGAGGTGACCACGCCCACGAGGGTGATCAGCATCAACGAACCGTGCCAGAACACGACGACGCCGTTCATCACCACCTATCGCGGGATCAAGGTCGAATGCGCCAAGGTCGACGCGAACGGTCAGGAGGACTACTCGGCGGGCCTGATCGTGCCGATCCGCGGTGACGCACCGACGGCGACACCGGTTCCCACCGATGCCGTCACCGCCAGCGCCAGCGGCCTGGACCCGAATATCTCCCCGGAGTACGCCGCCATCCAGGTGGCGCGAGTCGCCAAGGCCCGCAACATCTCCGAGGATCAGGTACGTGACCTGGTGGCCAAGCACTCGCAGGGTCGCGATCTCGGATTCATGGGCGAACCTCGGGTGAACGTGCTGGAGCTGAACCTGGATCTCGACAGCAAGTACCCGTTCCGCGGCTGATCGCGGTCCTTTACCGGCCGGAGGCCGCCTCCCGTACGGGAGGCGGCCTCCGGCTTTTTTACGCCTTACATGCGCCCAAAAGCGTTCTGACACAACGGATTCGATCATAGGATGAATTATTTCCCATTGGTAATACCGAGGTAAGGAGATATCCCTTGAACGGCAAAATCCTCGACATCGGACTCTGGGTCGTCCTGGCCGCGATCTGGCTCGCCGTCGCCACCACCCACCCCGGCGTGGCCAACCTGCTGATCGCCTATTTCGGCCTGACCGCACTCGGGTACTACAACTCGTTCGTCCGCCACCGCCACGCCGACGACGAACTCCGCCCGGCCTGGCGCTGAAACCGGCCATCGGCCATGCCGCTCTCGGCGGCATGCTCGGACTCGTCGCGTACTTCGGCGACCAGCAGCTGCTGGTCGGCTGAAATCCCTACTGCCGGGCCGTGGTTCGGCTCGGCGGTAGATCCGGCCGGGCCGGGGCGATGCCGCGACGGACCTCACCGGGCGAGTGTTCGACGCGGGTATCGGCGCGCGCCGCCGAGGAACGCAACTGCCAGGGGACGCTGGTCACCATCACACCGGGGACGAACAGCAGGCGCGCCTTCAAGCGCAGCGAGCTCTGGTTGTGCAGCAGATTCTCCCACCAGTGGCCGACGACGTATTCGGGGATGAAGATGCTGACCACGTCGCGCGGCTGGGTCTGCCGCATGCGCCGGATGTAGTCGAGCACCGGACGGGTGACCTCACGGTACGGCGATTCGACCACCTTCAGCGGAATGCTGACGCTGTGCTGCTCCCAATCCCGGTGCAGCGCACGGGTTTCCTCATCGTCCACATTGACGGTGATGGCGGTCAGCGTATCCGGCCGGGTGGCCCTGGCGAACTGCACCGCACGCCGGGTCGCCTTGTGCCAACCCGAAACCAGCACGATCGCATGCACCCGCGGCGGCAGCGTCTCCTCCTCCGCGTCGACGGCCAGCTCCGCCTTGACCGCGGTGTAATGCCGGTTGATCAGATACATCAGCGCGACGAGCAGCGGCATCGCGAACACCACCAGGTAGGCGCCGTGGTTGAACTTGGTGATCATCACCACCACCAGCACCACCCCGGTGAAGCAGGCGCCGAACGCGTTGATCAACCGGGCGCGATGGATCCGCAACCGCTCCGAAGCCGTTGTCGCCGAAACCAATTCGCGATTCCAATGCCGCACCATACCCGCCTGGCACAGCGTGAACGAGGTGAAGACGCCGACGATATAGAGCTGGATCAGCCGGGTGACCGAGCCGTCGAAGGCGTAGATCAGCACGCCCGCGACCACCGCGAGCAGGATGATGCCGTTCGAGAAGGCCAGCCGGTCGCCCCTGGTGTGCAGTTGCCGCGGCATGTAACGATGTTGCGCCAGAATGGAATTCAGCAGCGGGAAGCCGTTGTAGGCGGTGTTGGCGGCCAGGATCAGGATCAGCGCCGTTGTCACCATGATGTAGTAGAAGGGCAGGCTGTCGCCGCCGAATACAGCCGCCGCGATCTGCGCGATCACCGTGCGCTGCGGATCGGTTTCGCAATTGCCGGGAAAGCCGATCAGGTCGCAGGTGTTCTCCACCACCCGGGTCTTGGAGATCATGGCCAGAAAGGTCACCCCGGCGAACATGCTGATCGCGATCACACCCATCGCGGTCATCGTGCGGGCGGCGTTGAGCGCCTTGGGTTTCCGGAACGCGGGCACGCCGTTGGAGATCGCCTCCGCACCGGTCAGCGCGGTACAGCCGGACGAGAACGCCCGCAGCACCAGGAAAGCCAGCGCGGCCGTGCCGAGTCCCACCTGCTCGGGCCGGATTTCGTAGTGCGCGCTCTCGGCGATCGGCGCATGCCCCAGCAGCGCCTCACCGATGCCGACCACCACCATCACCATGACGCCGATGATGAAGCCGTAGGTGGGTATCGCGAAGGCGCGGCCCGATTCCCGGACACCCCGCAGATTCATGCCAGTAAGGAAGGCGATGAAGCCGAGGTTGATCGCCACCCGATACGGGTTCAAATCCGGCACCGCCGAAATGATGTTGTCGACGCCCGCGGCGACGGAGACCGCGACGGTCATGACATAGTCCACCAGCAATGCCGCAGCAACCACCAGCCCCGGGATCGCCCCGAGGTTCTCCGAGACCACCTCGTACGAACCGCCGCCGGACGGATACGCCTGCACCACCTGCCGGTACGACAGCACGACCACCGCGAGCAGCACGATGACCGCGCCCGCCACCCACGGCGCCAAATGCAGGTAGGCCAGCCCGCCGAGGGTGAGGATGAGCAGGATTTCCTGGGTCGCGTACGCCACCGAGGAGAGCGGATCGCTGGCGAAGATCGGCAGCGCCAGCCGCTTGGGCAGGAGGGTTTCACCGAGCCGATCGCTGCGGAACGGGCGCCCGAGTAGGACACGTTTTGCCAGGTCGATCGGTGAAGCCACGATGTGCCAGCCTAAGCCCGGCAAACCTGCGCGACCGCGACACCTGACGTATTGATTCCGTAAATACTTCCTGGGCGGACCTCAAAGATCACATAAAGAGCCGGTGCGTAGCGCATCCGTCGAGACTAAGCTTCAGCCCTTCGTGTCTCGCGACGGATAGACACTAAGTATACGCATACATACACTATATGCATGCTCGATCCAATCACTCTGATCGTCGGCGCCGGAATCGCGGGCGCCGGCTGGGCCGTCGGAAGGTTCGGCCGACCGAAGGCGAAATCGGCCGAATCCCTCCCCGCGACCTGCGGCTGCGGTCACGACCTGGCCATGCACGACCCGCAGACCGGCGCATGCCATACCGAGATCGGCCGCAAAAGCGTTGTCGGCCTGCGCGAGTGGGTGCGTTGCGGCTGTCGCCGCTACACCGGGCCGCAACCGCTCGAGGAGCTGTTCAACAGGCCGCTGCTGCCACCGACTCAGCCCTGAACGGGTTCGGGCTGTTTGCGCAGCGGCACGCCGAGCCGATTCCACAGGTTGATCATCGCCGTCACCGCGACCAGGCCCGCCCGGGCCTGCTCGTCGAAATGCTTCACCACCTCATCCCAGATCTCGTCGCTCACGCCGTGCTCGGTCAGCCTGGTCGTCGCCTCGGCGTACGCGAGCGCGGCGCGTTCGGCCGGGGTGTACAGCGCCGACTCACGCCAGGCGTTGAGCTGGTAGATGCGCTTTTCCGTCTCACCGGCCAGCCGGGCGTCGGTGGTGTGCATGTCGATACAGAACACGCAGCCGTTCATCTGCGAGACCCGGATCTTCACCAATTCGCGCACCACCGGATCCAGCGGATTGCGGTGGATCGCCCGCTCCACCTCGAACCACGCCTTGTACATCTCGGGCGCGACCTCGTTGAGGTTCATCCTTGCCATCGGGACCGGTCCTTTCGTCGTCATACCTGATAGATGACAGACGATGCGGCGGCCACCGGTGTGACATTCGGCCGGTCAGGAGACCGGCTGGCACAGTGCCGGATTCGGCAGATCCGCGCACGGCAGCGCGCCCGCGGCGCGCAGCACATCCTTGCCACCCTGATCGGTGAGGTAGCGCAGGAATCCGGCCGCGAGCGAATCGGCGGGCAGATCGCCGTTGCTGTAGGCGAATTCGACACCCCAGAACGGATACGTCCGGTCGAGCACCGCCTCCTTGCCCGCGGCATGGCCGTCGATGGCGACCGTTGTGATGCCCGAAGCCTTTGCCGCATCCGCGAATTCGCTGTACCCGATGGCGCCCGGCGTTTCCGCGACGGCCGCCAGCATGTCCTTGGTCGACGCCACCTCGCAGTGCGCCGGGCTCGGCGGTGCGGTGTAACGGATCTCACGGCAGGTCGCCGCCGGGTAGAGCGGCTGCGGTTCGTCGAGCATCCGGTGCTCGAAGGTGTCGCGGGTGCCGGAGCCGTGCATCCGATTCACCAGGCGCACCGGCAGATCCGCGCCACCGACCTGATTCCAGTTGACGACCCGGCCGGCATACAGATCGCGGATCTGCGCGACGGTCAGCTCGCGCACGCCGACGTCCTTGTGCACGATCACGCCGTACAGCGCGGATGCCAGCGGCCGGGACAGCAGCGTCGGATAGCCGACGCCCTTCGGTCCGTCGGTGATCGCCAGCAGGCCCGGATTACCCTTGCCCTGCTCGTCCAACCGGTCGAGCCCCGCACCGCTACCCGCCATGGCGAAGTCGAATTCCGCTCCGGCACAACGCTTCCGGTATGAATCGGCGGCCTGCCGGACGAGCGGCTCGAAGGTCGTCGACCCGACGAGCGTCAGCTTGCCCGTCGCGCAGTCGAGCGGTTCCGGCGCGGACGGCGAATCCAACGCACCGACCGCGAACTGCACCGCGATCACCACGGCGAGGAAGGCCGTCAGCCCGACCATGAATTTGGAAACACCGGTGCGGCTGCGGCTTTCGGCCACCCGGCCGCCCCGCAACCGCCCGCGCAGCTGCGGATTCGGATACTCGCCCACCCCGGACGAGCGCTGCAGAATCGCCAGGATCTTGTAGTGGTCACCGCGATTCAGCTGCACCTTGGGCAGGTCGATGATGCCGAACTGACCCACCGGATCCTCGCGCACCGCGATACCCGATGTGCCGTCCAGGAATTCGCCGAGACCGGGATCGCTCAACTCGGTGACCGCCATGCCGATCACCCGGCGCTGCGGGAAGTGCAGATGCAGCCCGACCCGAACATCGTCCGGCACGGCGTAATCCGCCGGATCGATGGTGGTGATGCCGCTGTTCTCGATGCGGAACAGCACCACCGACAGATCCTTGAGCTCCGGGCTGCGGCCGTTCTCGTCCGGCCGCAATTGCGGTAGCACGCCAGGGAATACCGAATCGATCTCACCGGTGACCGGCGTGTCCATCTGCACCCGGTAGCCCAGCCGCCGCCTGCCGACCAGCACGAACTCCCAGACGAATGCGACGATCGGCACCGCGATACCGATGAGCGCGACAATCAGATCAATCGGAAAACCGCTCACGGCGCCTCCTCGCTAGCGCTCGTCGGCACCGTGCGCGGTGCGCGCTGCGCCCATGGTTCGCTCGCAAGCTCGCTCACCGGCTAAACCCACTCCCCAACTATGCGCTGTGCCAACCATTTTCACGGTCGATATATCGGGCAGGAGGTTAACCCAGCGGGTGCCGGACACGCCAGCTCAGGCGTGTCGCGCGTGTTTCACTGTGCGCGCCGCGTCCAGGCCAGCAGTTCGTCCAGCGGCTTGGTATTGATGATCCGTTCCGGCGCAACGCCGTTCGCGATTGCCCTCTCGCAGCCATAGCCCTGCCAGTCCAGCTGCCCCGGCGCGTGCGCATCGGTGTCGATCGCGAATTCGCAGCCCATCTCCACCGCCAGTTTCAACAGCCGCGACGGCGGATCCAGCCGCTCCGGGCGGCTGTTGATCTCCACCGCGGTGCCGTACTGCCTGCACGCCTCGAACACCACCTCGGCGTCGAATACCGATTCCGGGCGGGTGCCCCGCTCCCCCGCGATCAATCGGCCGGTGCAGTGGCCGAGCACGTCGACGTTGGGATCGGCCACCGCGTAAACCATTCGCCGCGTCATGGTTTCGCTGTCGGCGCGCAGGTTGGAATGCACGCTGGCGACGACGATATCGAGTTCGGCGAGCAGGTCGGCGCGCTGGTCGAGTGTGCCGTCGTCGAGAATGTCCACCTCGATTCCGGTCAGGATCCGGAATGGGGCCAGCCGCTGGTTCAGCTCGGCGACCACGTCGAGCTGGCGGCGCAGCCGGTCCGCCGAAAGTCCGTTCGCCACCTTCAATCTCGGCGAATGATCGGTCAGCGCACAGTATTCATGCCCGAGTGCGGCCGCGACGCCCATCATTTCGGCGATCGGGCTGCCGCCGTCCGACCAGTCCGAGTGGGTGTGCAGGTCGCCGCGCAGCAGGGTGCGAATCGGCCTGCCCGGCACGCCGATGGGCTGTGCGGCGCGGCGCAGCTCCACCAGATAGTCCGGCACCGCACCCGAACAGGCCTGTGCGATCACCGCGGCCGTCTTCGGCCCGATCCCGGAAATATCCTGCCAGTTACCGGAATTCCGGTGGGCCGCGAGTTCATCGTCGGACAATCCGGCGACGATATCGGCGGCCCGCCGGTAGGCCTTCACCCGATGTGTCTGCGCGCGTGCGCGTTCCAGCCAGAACCCGATCTCGCGCAGCGCCCGCACCGGCCCCGGCGCCGCGGCCGGATCCGGTGTTGCGGTCGAATCCTGTTCGGCCACTTGGCTTATCGAATCCTGCTGTACTTCAGGAAGGCCACCCCGTCCTCGAATACCCGACTGGTGATCACCCGGAACCTGGCCGCCTCCGGCAGCCGCGGTCCCGATCCGAACAGCGACCGGCCCCGACCGAGCACGATCGGATACAGCTTCAGGTAGATCTGGTCGATTTCCGGCAGCAGCGCCTGCGCCAACTCGCCGCCGCCGCACAGCCAGATCCCCAAACCCTTGGCGCGCTTGAGCTCTCGCACCTTGCCCAGCGGATCGCCGTCGATGAGTTCGACGGCGGCGTCCGGGCACTCCGGCAACGTGGTGGACACCACATACTGCTTCAGATGCGCGTACGGACTGGAGGTTCCGGTCCGCACGCCGAAATCGTGTGTCTTGCGGCCCATCAGCACCGTGTCGAAATTCGCGTTCGGCTTATCGATCCCGAGCGCCTCGCGCACCTTCGTCGGCACTGTCTCCGGATACAGCGCGTTGATCGCGGGGCCGTGATCCCCGCCGACCGGAAAGAAATCGACCGACCCGTCCTCGGTGGCGATGAACCCATCGATGGTCGATGCGACGTAGTACGTGAGCTTGCGCATATGTCCTTCCTCTACGGCCGTCATGTCCCGGTCCGCATAGAAGAAACGGTAGCTTGCGCGGCTCAGCGCCCGCGAGGCTTCGGCTGGCAGCGCGGGCAGGAGTACGAAGAACGATTCATGAATTTTTCGCGCAGAATCGGCGCGCCACACCGGCGGCACGGCTCGTCGGCCCGCCCGTAAACAGCCAGCGAACGCTCGAAGTAGCCGGACTCACCGTTGACGTTGACATAGAGCGCGTCGAACGAGGTGCCGCCGGCGAGCAGCGCATCACCCATCACGGTGCCGACCTCGGTGAGCAGTGCGTGGACGGCGGGCCGGGTGAGTCCGGAGGCGAGCCTGCCGCCGTGCAGTTCGGCGCGCCAGAGGGATTCGTCGGCGTAGATATTGCCGACGCCGGAGATCACGGACTGGTCCAGCAGCACCCGCTTGATCTCGGTTTGTTTGGCGCGCAGCGCCCTCACCGCTATGTCTGGATCGAAGAGGGGGTCGAGTGGATCGCGCGCGATATGGGCGACGGGTTCGGGCACCGAGGTGCCGTCCACCTCGACCAGCGGCGCCAGCGCCCACCCGCCGAAGGTGCGTTGATCGACGAAGCGCAGTTCGGAGCCGTCACCGAGCCGGGCCCGGATGTGGGCGTGTTTCTCGACCGGCGCGTCCGCGGGCTGCACCAGCATCTGCCCGCTCATCCCGAGATGGACGACCAGCGCGGTATCGGGCTCGTCGAAGGTGAGCCAGAGATATTTGCCGCGCCGCTGCGCGGCCTCGACGCGTAGACCGGTCAGGCGCGCGGCCAGATCGGCGGCACCTTCGAGATGCCGCCGCACCGACCGCGGATGGGTGATGGTGACCGAATCTATGACGCGACCGACCACATGTTCGGCCAGCCCACGCCGGACGACCTCGACCTCGGGAAGCTCTGGCACCGGCCTCTTTTCAACCTTCGGAGGTGAGCGCTTGATACGCGGCGCCCGCCGCCTTCTGCTCGGCTTCCTTCTTGGAGCGGCCGACGCCCTTGCCGTAGGCCCGGCCACCGATCACCGTCGTCGCGGTGAACTCTTTGTCGTGGTCCGGTCCGGTCGAGGTGATCTCGTAGCTGGGCACGCCGATACCGCGCTCGGCGGTGAGCTCCTGCAGGCTGGTCTTCCAGTCGAGTCCGGCGCCCATGCGGGGCCCGCGCTCGAGCAGTTCGGCGAACAGGCGCAGCACCACGCCGCGCGCGACCTCGATGCCATGCTCCAGATGGACCGCGCCGAGCAGGGATTCCATACCGTCGGCGAGGATGCTCGGCTTATCTCGGCCGCCGGTGAGTTCCTCACCCTTGCCGAGCAGCAGGTGTACGCCGAGACCGCCCTCGCCCAGCCCGCGCGCCACCTCGGCGAGCGCATGCATATTCACCACGCTCGCGCGTAGCTTGGCCAACTCGCCCTCGGATTTGTCCGGATGCTCGTGGTACAGGCGCTCGGTGATGCTCAGGCCGAGGACGGAGTCGCCGAGGAATTCCAGGCGCTCGTTGGTCGGCAGGCCACCGTTCTCGTAGGCATACGACCGATGGGTCAGCGCTAGCCGGAGTAGATCCGGCCGCACATCCACGCCCAAGGCTGCGAGCAGGCTCGCGTGGTCACCAGTCGAGTCGGGTTCGTTGCCGGCGGTCACGTCGTGTATGACAGGTCGAGCGGTCAGACGGCGGGGGTGACCTGGCGGCCCTTGTAGGTGCCGCAGGACGGGCAGGCGATGTGCGGCAGCGTCTGCTGCCCGCACGCGCGGTTCGGGCAGGTGATCAGGGTCGGCGCGGTGGCCTTCCACTGGCTGCGCCGCGACCGGGTGTTGGAACGGGACATCCGGCGCTTGGGAACGGCCACGACTAATTCTCCTCTGTCCTATTGCTTGCCAGTTCGGCTGATTGGTCTGCTTGCTGTCGACCCGCACCGGCGCCCGCGTTCGGGTCGTCGGCGCCGGGCGATCCGGCGGCGAACTTCGCCAACCCGGCCCAGCGAGGGTCAAGTATCTCATGCCCATGGCCGGAACCCGCAATCGCCATCCGGACACCGCATTCCGGACACAGTCCGGCACAGTCGGGTTCGCACAGCGGCTGCAGCGGGAGTTCCAGCCCGATCGCGTCGATGATCACCGGTTCCAGGTCGATGGTGTCGTCGACCAGGCGGTAGATCTCGGCCTCTTCGGTGGTCTGCTCGGTGGTGCTGTCCGGGTAGGCGAACAGCTCGGTGAGCCGCAGTTCCACCGAATCGGTGAACGGTTCGAGGCAGCGCGAGCATTCGCCCTCGGTCGGCGCGGATACCGCGCCGGTGACCAGCACACCCTCCGAAACCGCCTGCAGCGTCAGGTCGAGGGCGACCGGCGCGCCCGCCGGGATCGCGATCAGATCCAGCCCGATCCGCTCGTCGGTGGTGAGCTCGCGACGCAGTTCCCGCATGGTGCCCGGCCTGCGGCCGAGGCTGCGAACGTCCAACACGAAACCCGCGTCCGGCAGGCGGCGCGACGCCGCACGGGGACGCGAGGCGGGACCGGATCCGGCGGACATGACGAACTCACTCACGTTTCAAGAGAAATGGGCAACCACTCAACAATACCGAAGTGGTCAGGCCCGGCTCAAACCGGGTTCAGCGGCGGTACTCCGCGGCATAATCCGGCACGCTCGTACCGGACCGCAGCTGATGCCGTCCGCGGCCGACGGTCCGCAGGGTGCCGTTGAGCAACTCCTCGAAATCGGCCAGCTTGCCGTCGACGTACTCGTCACACTCCTCGCGCAACCGGTCCGCCTCGGCCTGCGCGCCGTCGATCAGCCGCGCCGACTCGGCGTGCGCGGCCCGCACCACCTCGGTCTGCGCGACCAGGCGGGCCTGCTCGGCCTTGCCGTCGGCGACCGAGCGTTCATAGGAGGCCTTGCCCGCCTCGATCATCCGCTCGGATTCGTCCCGCGCCCGGGCGGTGACCTCCTCGAATTCGGCATTGCCGTCGGCGATGACGCGGTCGGCCTCGGCCTGCGCGGAATTGACCAGGTGATCGGCGTGCGCGCTCGCCTCGGCGACCATGCGATCGGCGTGCGCCTTGGCGTCGGCCAGGATGCGGTCGGCCTCCTCGCGGGCGGCGGTGATGGTCTCGTGCGCCTGCTTGTTGGCGCCCGCGACGGTGGCCTCGGCGCCGTTGCGGGCATCCGAGACGATCTTGTCGCGATGGTCGAGCACGTCCTGGGCGTCGTCGAGTTCGCCGGGCAGGGCGTCGCGCACGTCGTCGAGCAGCTCGAGCACGTCGCCGCGCGGGACGATGCAGCTGCGCGTCGGCGGAATGCCGCGCGCCTCTTCGACGATGGCCACCAGTTCGTCGAGTGCCTCGAATACGCGATACATGCTCACTTACCCCGCTCTCGGTGCAGATTCACGGCAACAAACTCGCCATTGTCGCCCAGTGTGCCCCGCATCACCGGCAACGGCCGAATCACTTTCCGGTGTGTCGCGCCAGTGTCTCGCACACCACACAAATCAAGTGGAGGATTCTCCTCCACTTGGTGTTAAATTTGATCACGCAGATCGAAAGACGATTTTGACGACGTATCGGAAGAGCCATGGCAGTACTGCAAGCACCCCGCCCCTCGGTGTTGTCCACCGTGGGGTTGTTGCTGCCTTGGGGCATTCCCTTCCCGCCGGTTCAAACGCCGGGCCCGGCATCGCCCGCCCAGGCTCCGGCCCGCACTCCGGTGCGCGATTTCACCCAGCGGACGCTGGCCTATCTTCGCGGTGATCGCGCCTTCGCCCAGCTCATCCGCTTCGCTCTAGTCGGCGGCACCAGCAATATCGCCTATGTGCTGTTGTTCTTCGCCATGCACGGCATCGGGTCGCTCACCGCGAACGTGGTCGGTTCGGTGGTCAGCACGATCATCGCCAACGAACTGCACCGCCAGCTCACCTTCCACGCCGCGGAGCGCGTCGGCTGGTTCACCGCGCAGTGGGAGGGCGGCGGACTCGCGCTGGTCGGCCTCGGCATCAGCACCGCGGCCCTGGCCGCACTCGACCTGTGGGCCCCCGGCATCGGCGGCGCCCTGCAGGCCGTGGCCCTGCTCGCCATCACCGCGGCCGTCGGCGGAATGCGCTTCCTGGCTCTGCGCGGCCTGGTCTTCTGAGACCCTCGCCGGTCAGCACCTCGCCGATCAGGTTCTGCGCGAGATGACCATGAGGTATTCGCAGGGCGCCTTCGTCCGGTTGGCGAAGCCGTGGTCCGCGTCGGCCTGGAAGAACAGGGAGTCGCCCGCGCTCAGGGTCTCGCTGATCCCGCCGATCAAGACGGTGACGGTGCCGTCGAGCACCACGAGCTGTTTCTCCGTACCCGGCGGATAGGCGGGCAGCAGCCCGGTGGAGACCTGTGCGGGGAGGTGGTGAAAGATCATCTCACCCGTTCCCGCGCCCGGGGCCGCCGACACAATATGCCGTTCGAAGCCGGTTTCCGGGTCACGGAAAATGGGGCGCTCGCTCTTGCGCATGACGACTGCCGCACCGGATGCGGCAGCGGCGGCCCCACCGATCAGGTCCGAAAGCGATGCGTCGAGCGCGTGGGCGATCCTGGACGCGACACCGATCGTCGGGCTCTTCTCACCGCGTTCGACCTTGGACAGCATCGCCCGGCTGACCGACGACTGTATCGACAGTTGTTCCAGCGTCAGACCCGCTTCCTCGCGGCGTCGCCGCACATTGCCGCCGAACGCACCGGCCAGGTCGTCACCGTGCTGTGGTTCTGCCGCGTTTGCGTCTTGCTCGACCACCGTGCTCCTCGATCAATGGGTAACTCGCCGCCCACAGTGTATGTTTCTTCTAAAGAAGATACAGTCTTCTATCGAAGACGGGCGATATGCGCCCGGTACGACGGAGGGTTCCATGCGTTTCATCTCGAGCGGCCAGCACCATGCCACGTTCGAATTCGGCGATCTGCGGGTGATCTCGCTGCGAGACGGGTACATCGACATGCCGCCGACCCGGCTCCGCGACGAGGAAGGGCGCACCCTCCCTGTGCTGCCGACCGCCGTGCCACTGGTCGGCGACAACCTGCGGCTGTCGGTCAACGCCTTCTTCGTCACCGACGGCACCCGGTCGGTTCTCATCGATACCGGCGCGTCCAACGCCTGGCACGACCCCACCATGGGCTTGATCTACGACGCGCTCGACGAAGCGGGAATCGACCGTGCGGATATCACCGATGTGGCCATCACCCACAATCACGAAGACCATGTGAGCGGCCTGATCGCGCCGGACGGTTCGGAGGCCTTCCCCGAAGTCGAGCGCGTGTGGATCGGCGCGGGCGACACCTCGGTGTTCACCGGGCGGCTGGAGCCGATCCGCGACCGGGTGGTACCCGTGTCGGAGCGAGTCGCGATCAACGAGTGGACCACCGCGATACCGACACCGGGCCACACACCCGGTCACACCGTCTACGACATCAGGAGCGGCACCGGCCACCTACTCGTCTGGGGCGACACCGTTCACGTTCCCACGCTCCAATTCGAACGGCCGAACGTGACCTGGGAGCTCGACGGCGACCAGTCCCAAGCCCGCGCCGCGCGAGCGGGCCTCCTCGAACGACTGGCCCAACCACACCACTTCGTGGCAGGCGCGCACCTCGACTCACCCGGCATCGCCCGCGTGACCCCGTCCGGCGACGGTTACGCGCTGGAGTATCTGGCGCCACCGATCGGCTGATCGAGCCTGCCCGCATATGAATTCGCCCCGGCGCCAATGGATTCGGCGCCGGGGCGAATTCGGTCCCGCTATGAGCTGCCCGCGGATCCGGTGCTCGGCCTACTTCCGGGCTTGCCCTGCTTATCCCAGTCCACGTTCAGGGTGTAGACATCGCCGTGCAGCAGGCTGCAATTGGCGACACCCGGCGGGTAGCCCTTCGCGGCCTGATTGCACTGCGTCCTGCCATCCCTGCCGGAGAAGTGCCCGACGATCTGCTCGGTCGCCGACGCGGTGCCCACCGCGCAGACCCCGGCGAATATCGCGCCCGCGATGGCACCGGCCACCAGCGGCTTCCTCATCATTTGAACCAAACTCCCCTTCTTGTTCGCACCGTGCAAACCGGAACGAGCTGAGCCCCTTCGTACTCAACTCGAACCACTCGGCACCGCTCTCCCTAGGTGCGGGTCAGGCGTACGCTCCGGCCGTGCGCAGGTCTGCGGACGGCTTCGCAGACAGTGCCTATTGGGCGCGGCGCTCCGCGATGCGGGCCAGCAGGCGTTTGTGCACGGCGGCGGGCAACATTTCGGTGACATCGCCGCCGAAGGTCGCCACCTCCTTGACCAGCGAGCTGGACAGGAAGCTGAGGGCCGGGTTGGTCGCGATGAAGAAGGTGTCGACGCCGGAGAGCTTCTTGTTCATCTGCGCCATCTGCAGTTCGTAGCCGAAATCAGTGGCATCCCGCAGACCCTTGACGATCGCGCTGATGCCCTGCTCCTTCGCGAAGTCGACGAGCAGTCCGTACCACGATGCCACCCGCACATTGGGCAGGTGGGCGGTGGCCTCGCGCAGCATCTCCATGCGTTCCTCGATGCTGAACATGCCCTGCTTGTTCTTGTTGATCGAGACGACGATCACCACCTCGTCGAACTGGGCCGCGGCCCTGGTGAAGACGTCGATATGCCCATTGGTCACCGGGTCGAAGGAGCCCGGGCACAGCGCTGCTGCCATAGCTTCCGACCGTAGCAGCGAGCCACACAGAGATAAGAAGCGGCAACTGATTTCGTGAGGACATGGGTAACTCGCCGGGTACCGGCTGACCCGACCACCTGGCCTACCGCCGGTCGCCAGCGCAAATCTCGCGGCACACGAGTCTGGCCTAAAGTCGCGGGGAGGCGGGGGAGTATTCCGCGAGCTCGATCCGGGTTTCGCCGTATTTGCGCGGCTTGGTCGCGGAATACCCTGCGGGCCAATCGATTTCCGGTGACCGGCTGGAGCGTTCGACGATCACCAGCGCCTCGGGCGCGAGCCAGCCGTGCGCGGCGAGCAGCCGCAGGTCGGCGAGCACCGCGGCGTTGTCCAGATCGTATGGCGGGTCGGACAAGACGAGGTCGAATTCGCCCGCGCCGCCCGCCGCCAGTACGGATCCGACCGCGCCGACGCGCAGTTCCGCGCCGGGCAGCCCGAGGTCGGCGATATTGCCGCGGACGACAGCGGCGGCCTTGCGATCGGATTCGATCAGCAGCACGTGCGCGGCGCCACGGGACAGCGCCTCCAATCCCAGCGCGCCCGATCCGGCGTACAGGTCGAGCGCCCGTACGCCGTGCAGGTCCAGTCGCGCGTCGATGGCGCTGAACAGCGCCTCGCGCACCCGGTCGGAGGTGGGGCGGGTGCCCGCGGGCGGCACCCGCAGCCTGCGCCCGCCGACCGCCCCCGCGACGATTCGCGTCATTCCGCGGCAGCCTCGTGTACGCGCAGTTCGACGAGCAGATCCCCGCCCTCGACCTGCTGCACCGTCCCGATCGCGATCCGGCCGACCACACCTGCCCGGGGCGCGGTGATGGCCGCCTCCATCTTCATCGCCTCGATGGTGCCGATGATCGCGCCCGCCTCGATCGAATCGCCTTCGGACACAACGAGGGTCACCACACCGGCGAAGGGCGCCGCGATATGGCCCTGGTTGTTCTTATCGGCCTTCTCCGCCGCGGGAACCTCGCTGGCGATGGACCGGTCGCGCACCGCGACCGGCCGCAGCTGGCCGTTGAGGATGCACATCACCGTGCGCATACCGCGCTCGTCCGGTTCCGAGATGGCCTCCAGGCCGATCAGCAGCGTGACACCCTTCTCCAGTTGCACCCGGTGTTCCTCGCCGTGCCGCAGGCCGTAGAAGAACTGGTTGGCCGAAAGACCCGTCGTATCACCGTATTTCTCACGGTGGGCGAGGAATTCCTGCGTCGGGCCGGGGAAGAGCAGGCGGTTCAACGTCGCCCGGCGCTGCTCCGGCGTACCGGCGAGCAGCTCCTCATCCTCTTGGGAGAGTTGGACTTCCGGCTTCGCCTGCCCGCGTCCGGCCAGTGCGTGCGTACGGAACGGCTCCGGCCAGCCGCCCGCGGGTGTGCCGAGTTCGCCGCGCAGGAAACCGATCACCGAATCCGGAATGTCGTAGCGGCCCGGGTCGGCGGCGAAATCCGCGACGTCGACGCCGGTGCCGACGAGGGCGAGCGCGAGATCGCCGACCACCTTCGAGGACGGTGTCACCTTCACCAGCCGGCCCAGCAGCCGGTCCGCCGCCGCGTATTTCGCCTCGACCTCCTCGAATCGGTCACCGAGGCCGAGCGCGATGGCCTGCTGACGCAGATTCGACAGCTGACCGCCGGGGATCTCGTGGGTGTATACCCGGCCGGTGGGCGCGGGCAGTCCGGATTCGAAGGGCGCGTACACCTTTCGCAGCGCCTCCCAGTACGGCTCCAGATCGCAGACGCTCTGCAGGTTCAGCCCGGTGTCGTATTCGCTGTTGGCCGCGGCCGCGACGATCGCGGAAAGCGCTGGCTGACTTGTGGTTCCGGCCATCGCCGCGCTCGCGCCGTCCACCGCGTCGGCGCCCGCCTGCCAGGCCGCGAGGTAGGTGGCCAACTGGCCGCCCGGGGTGTCGTGGGTGTGCACGTGCACCGGCAGATCGAAGTTACTGCGCAGGGCCGTAACGAGTTTCGCCGCGGCGGGGGCGCGCAGCAGGCCGGCCATATCCTTGATGGCGAGCACATGCGCGCCCGCGTCCACCATCTGCTCGGCCAGCTTCAGGTAGTAGTCGAGCGTGTACAGGGATTCGTTCGGGTTGGACAGGTCGCCGGTGTAGCTCATCGCGACTTCCGCGATGGCCGTTCCGGTTTCGCGCACCGCGTCGATGGCCGGACGCATCTGGTCGACGTTGTTGAGCGCGTCGAAGATGCGGAAGATATCGATGCCGGTCGCCGTCGCCTCCGCGACGAATGCCCTGGTCACCCGCTCCGGGTACGGCGTGTAGCCGACGGTGTTGCGCCCGCGCAGCAGCATCTGCAGACAGATGTTGGGTATCGCCGCGCGCAGGGCGGCCAGCCGCTCCCACGGGTCCTCGTACAGGAATCGAAGCGCCACATCATAAGTCGCGCCGCCCCAGCATTCGATGGACAGCAGCTCCGGCGTTAGCCGCGCGACGTGGCCCGCGACATCGAGCAGGCCGTTGGTGCGCACCCGGGTGGCCAGCAGCGACTGGTGCGCGTCGCGGAATGTGGTGTCGGTGACGCCGACCGCCTTCTGCTCGCGCAGCGCCTGCGCGAAACCCTCTGGGCCCAAACGCAACAGCCGCTGACGCGAGCCGTGCGGCGGCGGCGCGGCCAGGTCGATGGCGGGCAGTTTGTCGTGCGGGTAAAGGGTGGTCGGGCGTTGGCCGTGCGGTTTGTTGACGGTGATGTCGGCCAGGTAGTTGAGGATCTTGGTGCCGCGGTCGGCCGAACCGCGCAGCGCGAGCAGCTGCGGGCGCTCGTCGATGAACGAGGTGGTCACCCGGCCCGCCTGGAAGTCGGGATCGTCGAGCACCGCGAGCAGGAACGGAATATTGGTGGTAACGCCGCGGATCCGGAATTCGGCGAGCGCCCGCTTGGCCCGCGCGATCGCGAGGCCGAAATCGCGGCCGCGGCAGGTGAGTTTGACCAGCATCGAGTCGAAGTAGGCGCCGATCTCCGCGCCGAGGTTGGCGCCGCCGTCGAGTCGGATGCCCGCGCCGCCTGGCGTGCGGTAGGCGGTGATGCGGCCGGTATCGGGGCGGAAGCCGTTGGCCGGATCCTCGGTGGTGATCCGGCATTGCAGCGCCGCGCCCCGGATGGCGATCGAATCCTGGCTCAGGCCAAGGTCTTCCAGCGTCTCACCGGCGGCGATGCGCAGCTGCGACTGGACCAGGTCCACATCGGTGATCTCCTCGGTCACCGTATGTTCGACCTGGATGCGCGGGTTCATCTCGATGAAGACGTGGTTGCCGCGCTCGTCGAGCAGGAATTCGACGGTACCCGCGCAGCTGTAGCCGATCTGCCTGGCGAAGGCCACCGCGTCGGCGCAGATGCGTTCCCGCAGTTGCGGATCCAGGTTCGGCGCGGGCGCGAGCTCCAGCACCTTCTGATGCCTGCGCTGCACCGAGCAGTCGCGCTCGAACAGGTGCATCACATTGCCGTGCTGGTCGGCGAGGATCTGCACCTCGATGTGGCGCGGGTTCACCACGGCCTGTTCGAGGAAGACGGTCGGGTCGCCGAAGGCCGATTCGGCCTCCCTGGACGCGGCCTCGATCGATTCGCGCAGCTGTGCGGGTTCGGCGACCCGGCGCATACCGCGACCGCCGCCACCGGCCACCGCCTTGACGAAGATCGGGTACTCCAGCTCCCGCGACGCCGCGAGGAGTTCTTCGACATCCGCCGACGGCGCACTGGACCGCAGCACCGGTAGTCCGGCCGCCCGTGCCGCCGCGACCGCGCGGGCCTTGTTACCCGCCAGCTCCAGCACCTCCGCCGACGGGCCGATGAAGGTGATGCCCTCGCGGGCGCACGCCGCGGCGAGGTCCGGATTCTCGGACAGGAAGCCGTATCCCGGATAGATCGCGTCGGCGCCCGCGGACTTGGCCGCGTCGATGATCGCGTCGATCGACAGGTAGGCGCGAACCGGGTGCCCCTGTTCACCGATCTGGTAGGACTCGGCCGCCTTCAACCGGTGGACCGAATTGCGGTCCTCGTACGGAAAGACGGCGACGGTCCCGATGCCGAGCTCGTAGGCGGCACGGAAGGCACGGATGGCGATCTCACCGCGATTGGCAACCAAGACTTTGGAGAACATTGGCCTAAGGTACCTGCCCCCAACACACGCACAGATGGGGAATGGCGCTTCGCATGGTTCTTCACAAGATGGCTTGGCAGCCTTGCGAAGTTGTGTTCATCGGCGCGTCACATACGACGCGCCGATGGACATCCGTCGGCTACCGAATTCCGGCAAACCGAGTCACAACCAGCGCAGGGTGTGATACCTCGCACCGCCGCGCAACTGACCCACCGCGATGCCGAGCAGCAGCCCGCGCTCCTCGCTCACCAGCCCGCGGGCCACCGCGAGTCCGCAAATACGCACCAGTAATTCCGGCAGCCTGATTTCCGGCATACCGTTACCCGGATATTCGGCGTTCAACCGGGCGAGCCCGATGCCCCGGCTGCGTCCCTGCCGGTAGCCGGGTTTGAATCCGGGCCGATAGCGATAGGCCAGCAATGCCTCGGGCAGGAATCCGGTGCGGTATCCGGCATTGTGCGCACGCCAGCCGAATTCGACATCCTCATTGGCCGGATAGGTCACATCCATGCCGCCCAGTTTGCGGTAGACCTCGGCGCGGCATGCGGTGCTTCCGGCAATGATGATCGGGGCGAAGACACCGGCCGGTTGGAATTTGTCCGGCGCGGGCACATCGGCGACGCCGCGCGGATTATCCGCATTGAGCGATTTACCCTCGACGGCCGAGCAGACCGGGTCGTAACCCTCTTCCAGGAATTCGACGAGCCGCCTCGCCCAATTCGGATACGCCTTGTCGTCGTGATCGCAGAAAAGAAGTATCTCGCCCTCGGCGTGGTCTGCACCAATATTTCGGGCAAAGGCGGCGCCCTTGTGCGCCGACGCATCGACCCATTTCAGGTCGAGTTTTTCCCGCAGCGGATGCTCGAGTATATGTCGACGCACGAAAGTCGGCGATCCATTGTCCGCCACGACTACCTCGAGCGGGCCAACGTAGTCTTGCTCGGCTATTGCACCGAGTTGAACGTCGAGGAAACCCAGACCCTCGGCATCCGAAATGAAAACGGGAATGACGATCGAAATCGATCGTGCGACCACGGTAACCCCACATCCAAGCTACAAGCGGGAAGGCACTCCCCCACAGACTGAGCAGAATTTAGTGCATCGGTCAGCATAGGGGGAATCCAACGTTTAGTGACGATTCTCACACCATCCACCATTACCTGGCCGCCGAACGCATCGCCGGGCGCACGGCGGGCAACGGAGGAGATGTGAAAGTTGCTGGCGCTGAAACTATCTCAGCGAACCAGCCAAATGTTACGAACCGAACTGCCGTGTGCGAGCGCATCGCCCAACGAGGCGGCGGCCAGACCGCGCTCGGCCAGACCGTCCAGCACGAGGCGCGAGAGCGCACCCCGATCGAAGGTGGGCGCCGGACCGTCGTCCGCGCCGTCGGCGGCATTGGCGAATCCGTCGTGCAGCAGCAGCACATCGCCGTCGCCGATGCCCTCCAGCGCCTGCCCGGCCAGCTTCCGGACATCCTCGTCGACCCAGTCGCCCGCGAACCGGCTCCACACCACCGGGGTCAGACCGGCGGCGCGAATCGCGGTCCACGTGCTCGCGATCTGCGCGCCGTACGGCGGCCGGAACCAGCGGACCGGTCTGCCACACAAATCCTCCAGCTGCCGCCGGGCATCCCTGGTCCGCCGGTACACCTGGGTGGCGGGCAGGGTGGTCAGCCGGATGTGGTCGTAGCCGTGCAGGCCGATCTCGTGACCCGCGGCCAGCACATCGTTCAAGAGCGCGCGCTGCTCCATGGCGCGCCGGACCAGGACGAAGAAGGTCGCCGTCACACCGGCGTCGGCCAGCGCGGCCAGCACCGGCTCGGTGCTGCCGGGCTCGGGCCCGTCATCGTAGGTGAGCACCACGGTGGGGCGATCCACTCGCACCAATTGAACAGACCCCACCCCGGCCGCAAGTGGTGCGAGTGCGCGGCCAACCACAGATTTCAACACGCGCCCATGCTAGGCGAATCGGCGTGTGATTCATGGCCAACTTAAGAAAGGTCCGGCCCGATTTGATGACAACTATGTAGTTGGACATATGCTGGATGACGCAGCTGGTTCACCGGGCGCAGGCGAGATGGAGCCCCTACGTCGCGTACCGGTGTCGAAACCCGAACGCTCCCTTGGGCGCACGGGCAAGAGGGAACCCGGTGAGAATCCGGGACTGTCCCCGCAGCGGTGAGCGGGAACGACCGCCGTCATCACGCACTGGGCTCATCGGCCTGGGAAGCGACGGCCAGTAGGACCTTCCGGCGGTCTGCCGGATCGGCCGATTCGGCCGGTGCCCGCGAGTCCGAAGACCTGCCGGTTGTACCGGGTACGCCGTATCCGGTGGCCACCGCCTCGTGGAGAGGGCGCGCGGGTCCGAAGCGTTTTCGCCGGATGTGTTCCCGGTTCAGGGCTCCTGTTCGGCAGATCGCTGGTCCCGCTTGCCGATTGGGCGTTGGCCCAGGTCCAACACAATGGAGCACAACGTGACTGTTTCACATACGCCGTTCACCGCAACGGTTCTCGGTCTCCCGCGGGTGGGGCCGCGACGGGAACTCAAGCGCGCCACCGAGTCCTACTGGGCGGGTCGCATCGATGCCGAACAACTGCACACCGTCGCCCGTGAGCTGCGGCGCGCCCAGTTGTCCGAATTGCGTTCCGCCGGGCTCGATTCGGTGCCGGTCGGCACCTTCTCCTACTACGACCAGATGCTCGACACCGCCGTGCTGCTCGGTGCGCTGCCCGCGCGGGTGGCCTCGATCGCCGATCCGCTCGACCGGTATTTCGCCGCCGCGCGCGGCACCGACACCATCGAACCGCTGGAGATGACCAAGTGGTTCGACACCAACTACCACTATCTCGTTCCCGAAATCGATTCGGGTACAAGCTTTTCGCTGAATCCGGAGCAGCTGCTCGCACAACTGGCCGAGGCGAGGGAACTCGGCGTCGCCGCCCGGCCGGTGGTGATCGGTCCGATCACCTTCCTGAAGCTGGCCAAATCCGCCGGGGAGCGCACGCTCGATCGGCTGCCGGAATTGGTGCGCCTGTACCGGGAGTTGCTCGCTCAGTTGGCCGCGGCGGGCGCCGAATGGGTGCAGATCGACGAGCCGGTGCTGGTCACCGACCTGACCGAGGACGAAATCGCCCTGGTGCGGCTCACTTACACCGAGCTGGCCGCGGCCGAGCGGCGCCCGGCCATCCTGGTAGCCACCTACTTCGGGCGGCCGGGCGCGGCGCTGCCCGCCTTGGCCGAGACCGGAATCGATGGCGTCGCGGTCGACTTCGTCTCCGGCACAACGGTTCCCGAAGTGTCGGTGCTGCGTGACAAACTGCTGGTCGCCGGTGTGATCGACGGGCGCAATGTGTGGCGCGCCGATCTGGACCGTGCGCTGGAAACGCTGCGCGACCTCGCGGGATCCGCGGGCGCCGTTGCGGTTTCGACCTCGTGCTCGCTGCTGCACGTGCCGTACGGGCTGGCCGCCGAGACCGGACTCGACGAGAGGCTGCGTTCCTGGCTGTCGTTCGGCGCGGAGAAGGTGACCGAGGTCCGGACGCTGGCGACCGGTCTGCACCAGGGCACCGACGCCATCGAGGATCGATTGGTCGCGACGCGTGCGGCTTTGGCCGCACGGCGGGCCGATCCGCGCCTGCACGATCCGGCGGTACGGGCCAGGTTGGCCGCGCTCGGCCCGGACGCCGCGCGGCGCGCCCCCGCCGAGCAGCGGCGCGAATTGCAGTCCGAGCGACTGCGATTGCCCACGCTGCCGACCACGACGATCGGATCGTATCCGCAGACCTCGGCCATCCGGCAGGCCCGCGCCGCGCTGCGCAAGGGTGAGATCGATCAGGCCGAATACGAGCGCCGGATGCGCGCTGAGATCGCCGATGTCGTTGCGCTACAGGAGAAATTGGGCCTCGACGTGCTCGTGCACGGCGAACCGGAACGCAACGACATGGTGCAGTACTTCGCCGAACAGCTCGACGGATTCGCCGCCACCGAGAACGGCTGGGTGCAGTCGTACGGCACCAGGTGCGTTCGGCCGCCGATCCTGTACGGCGATGTGGCGCGGAGGAATCCGATGACCGTCGACTGGATCACCTACGCGCAGTCGCTCACCGACAAGCCGGTCAAGGGCATGCTCACCGGCCCGGTGACCATTCTCGCGTGGTCGTTCGTGCGCGACGATCAGCCGCTCGCCGATTCGGCACGTCAAGTGGCCCTTGCCATTCGGGACGAGACGGTGGATCTGGAGGCGGCGGGCATCCGCATCGTCCAGGTGGACGAGCCCGCCCTGCGGGAGACGCTGCCGCTGCGTGCCGCCGACCAACCCGGCTACCTGGAGTGGTCGGTCGGTGCGTTCCGGTTGGCCACCGCCGGTATCGCCGACAGCACCCAAATCCACACGCATCTCTGCTATTCGGAATTCGGTGAGGTCATCGACGCGATCGCCGGACTCGACGCCGACGTCACCTCCATCGAGGCGGCCCGGTCGCGCATGGAGATCGTCGAGGATCTCCGGTCCGCCGGATTCGACCTCGGCGTCGGGCCCGGTGTCTACGATATCCACTCGCCGAGGGTGCCCAGCGTCGAGGAGATCACCGCTTCACTGCGGACCGCACTCAAAGTGATCCCCGCCGAACGACTTTGGGTGAATCCGGACTGCGGCCTGAAGACCCGCGGCCCGGCCGAGGTGGAGTTGGCGCTGCGCAATATGGTGACCGCCGCCCAAGCGGTGCGCTAGTCGATACGGGTCCCGCTTCGTCTGATCGGCGGAGCGGGACCCGCTGACGCTCGTGTGGCGAAAATCCCGTGAGCCGTAGCTCGGCACGCGGCGAACCCTGGCGGAAGTCGATAGCCGAATTCCCGAGTAGGCCTGTGACCACCTCCATTCTCGAAATCGAATGGGAGCGGCACAGATCCGTGGTATTCGGGGCGGCCTACCGACTGCTCGGCGGGGTCGCCGATGCCGAGGACATCGTCCAGGACGTGCGGTTGCGGGCGTCCGCGGCGGATCTGCGGGCGACCTCGTCGACGGCGCCGATCAGGCGCACCTACTCCGGCCACTGGTACGACTACTCCGGCCACTGGTACGAGCGCGTCTGCGGAACCACCGGCCCGGGCTGCGGGGCGGGGGCCTGCTGCGGCACGGTGGTGATGCGCCGCGGTGGCGGTTGCGGCGGGGCGGTGGTGATCGGCGGAATGTCCGCCGGGGTGGGGGCTTCGGTCGGCGGCGCGGGCGGTGGCTGCGTGGTCGTCGGCGCACTCGATGTGGTGGTCGTCGTAACCGGTTGCGGCGCAACCTTGGACGTTGTCCCAGGGTTGGACGATCCACCGTCGTCGCGCATCACGAATGCCGCACCCACCGCGACACCGACACCGGCCAGCAACAGTCCCGACGCCACCACGAATCGCATGCGCCGAGGCTTGCCGCCGGTCACCGGCTCCACCCACCGCGGCTGTTCGAACGGTATCGGCGGTGCGGGCGCCGCGGCGCGGATGACGGTCGGGATCACCGCCTGATCCGGCAACGCATTACCCGAAACCAGAACCGGCCGTGGCGATTCCGCGCGCACGGTGACCGCGGCCGGTCGCAGCGCGTTCGCCGCGGCCTCGGCGAACGCGGTGCAGGTGGCGTATCGGTCCTCCGGCGATTTCGCCAGTGCGGTGGCGAGCACGGCGTCCAATTCGGCCGGGAGTTCGGGACGTAACTCGCTCGGCGCGGGCGGTGGTGCGCTCAGGTGCGCGGCGATCACGGCCGCCTGTTCCTTGCGCGGGAACGGCTGCCGTCCGGTCAGCAGCTGAAATAGGGTGCAGCCCAAGGAATAAAGGTCGGCGCGGTGATCGGTGGGCGCGTCGGTGAATCGTTCCGGTGCGACATAGGCGAAGGTCGCGGCGATACCGGATAGCGTGACGGTGTCGTCGAGGGTGCGCGCGATCCCGAAATCGGTGAGCACCGCGCGCCCGCCGCCGCGCCGATCGTGCTCGACGAGCAGATTGGCCGGTTTCACATCCCGGTGCAGCACACCCTGCGCATGCGCGTAATCCAGTGCGTGCGCGGCATCTTCGAGTAAACGCAGGGCTCGCTCCGGTGCGAGCCCGTCCGGATGCGCGCTCAGCAATCCGGCGACATCACCGCCGTCGATATAGCGCATCGCCAACCACAGCGCGGGATCGTCGGCGGCGCTACGGTCGTATACGGGAACGATATTCGGGTGATCGAGTCCGGCGGCGAGGGTCGCCTCGCGGTCGAATGCGGTGCGGGTCTTCGGATCACCGGTGAACGCGTCGGCCAGCACCTTCAGCGCGACCCGGCGCCGCAGCCGCGGATGCGTGGCCAGATATACCGACCCCATCCCGCCGACACCGAGCAGTCGCTCGATGGCGAACCCGGCGAATACCGTCCCCGGCCGCAAACCCATGATCCTCCCCGGCACGCATCGGGCCGAAACACGCTGCGGCCCCGAGCAAATGTAACGTCACCTGGCCATCGGAGCGAGGCCGAGGGCCGCGAGTTCCTCGGCGTGGTCGCCACCGGCCAGCATCCGGGTCCGCAGCGACTGGTAGCGGCATCCGGCGGCGTCGAACACGGCGACCGTTGCGAGCATCCGCTGCCGGTCCCCCGTGCGCAGACCCTCGGCCCGTTCCACCAGCGCACCGGCGACGGGATTCCCGGCCACCAGTTCCCTGGCCCGCGCCGAATATGTTCCGGCGTCGGCGCTTTCGGCGAGCACGGCCGCTTCCGCGCGCAGCGCGACATACCAGTGCAGCCACAGCCAGGTGATCGAACGCCACACCTCGCCGGGTTCGGCCGCCAGCCGGTCGTGGGCCGCGCTCGATTGTCCGTTGTGCAGCAACAGCATTGCGTCGAACACCGCGCGGTATCCGTACGCGTGCTCGGGCGCGGTGTCGAGCCGGTTCAGCACGGCATCCCATTCGCGGCGCGCCGCGTCGTCGCCGCGCAGGCCGTTGATCATCGCGACACCGGCCACCGCGGCGCCGAGGACCGGCCCGGTCGGGTTACCCGCCCGCTGCCACGACTCGAGGAATCGCGCGCCGTTGACGAGCACCTCGCCGACATTGCCCGCCAGCGCGTCGACCACCAGCAGCCAGCACGTCGCACGGTGGCCGACCTCGGCGAGCATCGGATGGTCGGCGAGCTGGCGCGCCGAGCGCCGCGCGCCGGGCAGATCGCCGACGCCGAGCGCCGCCTCGGTTGCCTCGCCGAGCGCGTCGATCAACTCGTGGGTGCCGAGCGGTGTGTCCGGCGCGGACGCGAGCCGGTTCACCCGGCGCCGGGCCGTCGCCGCGGCGGCGAACGCGTCGCCCGCCCAGCTCTGTGCGCCGGCCAAGGTGTCGAGCGCGGCGGATTCGGCGAGCGGATCGCCGGTGCGACGCGCGAGTTCCACCGCACGCTCGGCGTATTCGATGATCCGCGCCGCAGCGCTGTCGGGTGCGGCGGCGAACGCATCGGTGAGCGCGCGCCCGGCTTCGGCCAGCGCCACCGCGGCCTGCGCGGCCAGGTCATCACCCGCCGATTCCCGCGCGTCGGCGATGAGTGCGGCGGCCTCCGCCTGCGGCAGCGTCCTGGCGAATTTGCTGGCGAACCGGTAGGAGTTGGCGGCGGCGGTCGCCAGGTCGGTGGCTGCGCCCGCGGCATCACCGGCCCGGCGGGCGGCCGCGGCGGCCGCGCGGTAGAGCCGGTCCATATCGTCGCCGCGCAGCTGGCACGCGGCCGCCGCGGCGGCCTGCCGCAGCATCGATGCGGCGTCGGCCGGGTCGTCGGCGAGCACGGCCGCCTGCTCGAAGCGCCACTGGGATTCGCCGATCAGATTGCGGGTGAACAACATTCCCGCCAGACCCCTGGCGAAACGGTATGCGTCCGCGCGCTGCTCCCGCCGGTCCGCCGCCCATGCCATCGCGGCACGGAAATCATCGGCCGCGGCATCGAATCGGGGCCGCCATTCGGCGCGCACCACAGCCAGCTCGGCGGCCTCGGTCAGGCACCAGCGCAGGTGCCGGGACCGGGTGATATCCAATTCGTCCGCCTCGGCGAGTCGCTCCATCCCGTACTGGCGGATGGTTTCCAGCGCCCGGTATTCGGTCCCGCCCGGCGCGGCCGAGACCAGCAGCAGGCTCTGTTCCACCAGCCGCGCCAATCCGTCTGCGACAACGCCCTTTTCGGATGCGGCGACCTGCGCGGCGGCCGCGACGGTGAACGACTTCATGAATACCGACACCCGGCGCAGCAGCAGCCGGTCGGCCGGGTCGAGCAGGGCGTGACTCCAGTCGAGCGCGGCCCGCACCGACCGGTGCCGGTCCTCGGCGCGCGCGCCGCCCGCGAGCATCCGGAGTTGATCGGACAGTCCGGCGGTCAGGCCGTCCAGCCCGAGCGTCGTCCAGCGCGCGGCGGCCAGCTCGATGGCGAGCGCGACGCCGTCGAGCCGCGCGCAGAACGCCGCGACCTGGTCGCGCAGTGCGTGATTCGGCGGCCAACCGCCGGCCGCGGCCCGATCCATGAACAGCGCGACCGCATCCGAGGCGCCCGCACCGTCCAGTGACATCGGCGGCACCTGGTAGACCCGTTCGAACGGCACCAGCAGCCGGGCCCGGCTGGTCGCGAGCACCGTCACCTTCGGGCAGGCCGCGAGCAGCCGTTCGATGAAGGGTGCGACACCGTCCCGCACATGCTCGCAGTTGTCCAGCACCAGCAGGGCATGCCGGTCGGCCAGCGCGGTGAGCACCGATTCGTCCATGCCCCGGCCGGGTTGTTCGCCGAGACCGAGTGCGAGCGCGGCCGTACCGGCGACGACGCAGATATCCGGCTCGGTGGTCGGGACCAGGTCCACGAACCACACCCCGTCCGGATACGCACCCGCCACCTCGGCGGCGACCGCCAACGCGAGCCGGGTCTTCCCGACCCCGCCGGGGCCGACCGCGGTCACCTGCCGATGCTTCGCGAGCAGCTCGGCGAGTTCGGCCCGTTCGCGGTCGCGGCCGATGAACGAGGTGAGCGGTGTCGGCAGCACCGGATGCGCTCGGTCGGCAGGCGCGGGCGTGGATGCGTGCCGGGCGAGCGCCCGCCGATCCGCAACCTCCAGTTTGCGCAGCAGCGAGGAGACGTGACTCTCCACCGTTC
The DNA here is from genome assembly GCF_020361265.1 of Nocardia sp. JCM 34519.1. Classification (NCBI taxonomy): domain Bacteria; kingdom Bacillati; phylum Actinomycetota; class Actinomycetes; order Mycobacteriales; family Nocardiaceae; genus Nocardia; species Nocardia sp. JCM 34519.1. Next base: position 142,456 of record NZ_JAIRBR010000013.1, on the reverse strand, counting down.
GCACCGAAATGAACAGTCGCGCAGCGATTTCGGCGTTGCTGAGATGTTCCCCCACCAGCGAGAGCACCTCGGCCTCCCGAGCCGAGATCTCCACTGTCACTGCCATAACGCCACTCTCCCGTATCCGGCCGGTCCGATACTTCCCGGTCGGTTCTGCGCGCGACGATACCGACGACGCGCAGGTCACGGTACCCGCCGCCGGTGATCCGTGCGGCGATCCGTGGCCGATTCCGTGGTCGGCACGGATGTGGGCGGACCGCCGCGGCGGCGATGCTTTGGGCACCAACGAATTCAGGAGGGATCATGACCACCCAGGGCATCAAGACCGTGCTGCATCCGGTCTCCGACCTCGCGACCGCCAAGGCCCTGTACACGGCGCTGCTCGGCATACCGCCGCAGACCGACTCGGCCTACTACGTCGGCTTCGACGCCGAGGGCCAGCACATCGGGCTGGTGCCGAACGGCGGGCCGCAGCAGATGACCTCCCCGGTGTCCTACTGGCACGTCGCCGATATCGCGGCGAAGCTCGCCGAGCTGACCGCCGCGGGCGCGACGCTCCGGGAGGACGCGCACGAGGTCGGCGCCGGCCGCCTGGTGGCCACCGTGACCGATACCGACGGCAATGTCCTCGGCCTGATCCAAGACCGCTGAACTTTCGAGCAGGAGAACGAACCATGACCACGAAAACCAAGACCAACACCGGATTTTCGGCCGACGAGGTCGCCGCGATGAAGGAGCACGCCAAGGAGCTGAAGACGGCGGCCCGCCGCGGCGCCCGCGCCACCGAGGCGGATGGCGAGCAGGACGTGCTGGCGAAGATCGCGACGATGGACGCGCCCGATCGCGCACTGGCCGAACGGATACACGCCATCGTCACGACCAACGCGCCCGGTCTCGCCCCGAGGCTCTGGTACGGCATGCCCGCCTACGCCAAGGACGGCAAGGTCCTGTGCTTCTTCCAGAGCGCGGGAAAGTTCAAGGCGCGGTACGCGACGCTCGGCTTCAACGACGTCGCCCAACTGGACGAGGGCACCGTGTGGCCCACCGCCTTCGCACTGACGCGGCTCACCGTCGAGGACGAGGCGCGGATCGGCGAGCTCGTGCGGAAGGCGGCCGCTCGAGCCTGCTGATCGAACGATTCACCTGACCCGATCGTGGTCACAGGTACGGATGACCCTCCGGCATCCGCTGTCCACAAGATTCGAGACCGTCATGCACCTGTTAGCTACCGATAGGAGTGCCGGACCCGCGCCGGGCAGTGCCGGTGCGCTGGTTCTCGGTCTGTTTCGCATGCTGATCGGTATTTCGTTCGCCATCCACGGGCTTTCCGAACTGTTCGGGAAGCCCGTCGCGCCGTTCGGCGGCCATATCGCCACCTTCGGCAGCTGGCCGCAGTGGTGGGCCGGGATGATCGAACTCGTCGCCGGCGCGCTCGTCGCGGCGGGTATCGGCACCCGGGTCGCCGCGCTGCTGTGCTCCGGCGCGATGGCCTATGCCTATTTGTCCGTCCACCTGAAGCACGGTCTGCTGCCGATCCAGAACGGCGGCGAGCTCGCGGCGCTGTTCTGCTGGTCGTTCTTCCTCATCGCGGTGATCGGGCCGGGTGCGTTGGCGGCGGCATCGCTGTTGCCGTCCACCGCTCGGCGCAACACCGTATCTACTCACAGATAACGGGATCGCCCGCCCGCTCCGCGCAGTACCGGGTGGCGAACCGGTACAGGATCCGGCGCGGCACCGTCACCGATTCCCGATGGCCGAGCGCGATCAGGTATTCGGCCTCGGCCGGATCGAAATAGCCTGCGTGCCGGTAGGTTTCGATGCGGATGGCGAGCCCGTCGCCATCCAGTTCCGGATGGAACTGGGTCGCGTACACGTGCTGCCCGGCCCGGATCATCTGCACCGGGCACTCGGCCGATCCGGCCAGCAGCACCGCACCGGGCGGGACGTCCTGGCAGGCCTCCTTATGCCCGACGAACGCGCGGAACCGCGTCGGCAGGCCGCGCAGCAGCGGATCGGTGGCGGCGCTTTCGGTCAGCTCGATCGTCGGGGCGCCGACTCCCTCGCCGTACCGCTCCCGCCCGACCACGCCGCCGAGCACATCCGCCAGGATGCCCAAGCCGTAGCAGGCGCCGAGATACGGGAAGTCGCGCGCGACGATCTCGGCGACCAGCTTCTTCAGCGTCGGCTCGAATGCCCGCTGATACTCGTACTTTTCGTCGTCGGGGCTGCTGACATTGCTCGGCCCGCCGCCGACGATGACCGCGGCGAACTCGTCGAGATCGATATCGGGCAGCCCACGATCCATCTGGATCCGCACGAACCGATCCGCGGGCAGATCCGCACCGCGCCGGATGGCCTGGTACTCGTCGTCGGCGGCCGACCGCTCCGGCCGCAGCTGCAGCAGTAGGCAAGGCTTCGGCATGGGTCACATTCTGGTGCAGGGTCCGGCGGCGCGGTTCGGGTTCAGCTCACGATGTGGACCGGTTGCGAGCCGGTGCTCGCGATGACGGTGGTCCCCTGCCCGAGGTTGGCCGTCAGCATGCCGCCGGATTCGTTGGGCAGCGCGCGGCCGGGCGCGATCAGATGGCCCGACCAGTCGTGCGGCGCGCCGTCGCAGTCGACCATGACCGCGCCGTCGAGCCGGATGGCGATCGGGCCGCCGATGCCGCCGCGGAACATCTGCTCCAGCGTACCGTCCACCACGTCGACCCCGGCGGTGCCCCCGCCGCCGCAGGTGGCAGACCCGCTGACGGTCAGCGTGGTGACGTTGTAGACCAGCTCGGGCGCAACGGATATCGATGCGGGCGGCTGGGCCGCGACGGTCGCCGGGACGATCCCGAGGCAGCCGGTCGTCGCGGCGAGAACGATCAGGGTGCGGAACATGGTTGTCCTCCTGTCGGTGCGCGAATCGCGAGATCGGAGACCACTACATCATCCCAGTTCGCCGGTCGGCGGAATTTCGGGGCACCTGTTCGTTCGCGATCGCTCCGCGATCGCTGCCCGCCCGGAATGCGGCCGACCTTGCATCACGGTTCGATGATCAACGAAAGGAATAGCGGCACTTGACTATTCGCCGAAATCGGCGCTACCAGGCGTCCTTTTCCGCGAATCATGGCCGCGCACATTGCGTTATGGCCACCGTATAGTCCGCCGATATAACTGTTTCGCCAGAAATCAAGAACGCCAGCAATTTCTGGGTACATCCCGCACAAGCCGGGCCGGACCCGGAGGCATCGAAAAATGAAGAAAGTTACGACCATGCGTAGAGCAACGGCGCTCTTCGCCGCAGTATTGTTGGCCATCCTCCTCTCCCTCTCCTACGGAACGACGCCGAAGGCTGCCGCCGATGACTGCATCGGCGATTGGGCCATCGGTATCGGCGGTCTCGGCGACAACAACTCATCGGTGGTAGCGCCATACGTGGATCAACCCGTCGGCTACAACTCGCTCGATCCGATGTCGGGATTGAATGAACTCGACCGCCTGTTCTGGCTGCACCGCAACGAATGCCCCGGCGACCATATCCGGCTGATCGGGCACAGCGAGGGCGCCGGCATCGTGCACGCCTGGGCCACCGCCCATCAGGACGTGGACAATGCCAACGCCATACTCCTTTCCGATCCCAAGCGGGCGCCGGGACCCGGCTGGGGCGGCCTTTCGTCCACCCCGGGAAGCGGGATCGTCGGATATCCGCTGGCCGGCGTCGACGACTGGTTCGGCGGCTTCCCGGTGCTGACCGTGTGCAACCACGACGACCAGATCTGCGACACCTCCGCAGGCTGGCAGGGTTATCTCTTCGGCGGCGCGCACACCCGTTACGATTTCAACGTATGGGATTACGGTGATTGGGATTCCGGCGTCTGGTACCGGTGAACCGATCGGCCCGAGGGGATCAGTAGCCCTGCGCCACCGATCCCCATTGGCTGAATCCGTGCCCCATCGAAGTACACACCGCCACACCCTGATAGGTGATTTGGCAATTCGCTCCGGCATATGACACCGAATACTGCGGGTCGTGGTAATTGCCGGGCGCCGCGCGCAGCAGCGCCGGATTTCCACCGGGCAATGTATGGCTGCCGTTGGAGTTCCACTGCGGATGCGCCGGCGACATCGTCGAATCGATGACGATGGCCGGCACATTCGGCAGCGATACCTGCATTCCGGCGTACAGCACATTCATCGCCGACGCCGGGATCGCGAGGTCACACCCCACCGCCGCATTCGCGGCGATCGAACAGTTCCATCCACCGATCGCGAAATACGCTGTGCCATCGACAACCGTCGGCCCCGCTCCGTCGGCGGCATCAGCCACGCCCATCCCCGGCAGGGCCGCGACGCCACCCAGAATTCCTCCGCAAACCGTTGCGACGGCCAATTTTCCGGCCCTCCACACAACATCTCCCTCGAACGCACGACCAGCTCGGGTCAAGTCGAATATAGAGAAAAGCTATCACCATACGGTGCAAAGGCAAGCAATCTCGTCAACGGCCCTTGTCCGATTCCTTCAAGACCTCTTCCCCTGCTCTTCGATTGACTGGCCGCGCACAACATCGTTCAACTGAGGAGGCGCACCATTTTCCGGCTACGAACCCTGGCTCCGGCGGCCGTCGTGGCGGCGTCCATCGCCTTGACGGCCTGCTCCGGCACGCAGAGCGGCTCCGCATCGGCAAATACTCAACCGCCCGTTCAGAGGAGTAACGACATGAAGGTCGATATCGGCGCGATCACGCTCGCCGTGCGAGATCTGGACCGCTCGCTGCGCTTCTACCGAGAAGCGCTCGGATTGTCCTCGCCCGGGATCATCGGCACCGAATACGTTGGCGACCAGAACAATCCGAGCGGCGCGACCGCGCAGTTCAAATTGCCGACAGGGCAGATCTTTTCGATCTACTCGCGCGACGACCTCGCGAAGGATGCGGGCGTGCCGCCCGAGCGGGTAGCGGGCTCCGGGTTCAGCCTCGGCTATTTCGTCGACAGCCGGGACGATGTGGACCGCGTCCTGGAAAACGTGCGGAAGGCGGGCGGCACGATAGTCCGCGCCCCGCTGGAACGTCCGTGGGGGATATACGCGGGCTACTTCGGCGATCCGGACGGACACCTCTGGGAGGTGGTCTATTTCCTGAACGGTAGGCCGAGCTGACCGGGTGTGCGCCTCGATTTGCGTTGTGGCACTGCCACTTCGGTGTTATCGAGGCGCACACCCACCGGCGAAACGGGATCCTTCAGTCCGGCTCGTTCTCCGGTCGCGGCCTACGCCTCGGCCGCGCCGGATATTTCACGCACGGCTCGGTATGCGCCGCCGGTCGCGGTCGTATCTTGGACAACCCCTGCCGCAACGCCGGATGACACCCACGCCCCATGACAACTCCCCTCCCGATCGGTCGAAGAGCACCTTCAATCCCCTGATCAGATTCGACGCACGGGCGTGCGGATCGGTTCCATGGATTCGCGCCGAATTTGCGCCGGGCCGGTCGAGGGCGGGTTATCCGGGGTTCAGAAGCCGAACGCTCGGGTGGACATACGTGGCTCACTTCCTGCTAGGCGACGTGCACCGATTCAACCGAGCACTCACTTGGCATGAAAGTCACGTGATCGAATGCGGTCGACCCCCTAAGCTGGGCGCATGACCGACGAACGTCCTCTGCCCTACCGGCTCATCACCGGCGTCGACGACGCGGCCTTCTGCGAGCGCATCAGCGCGCTGCTGGATCAGGGCTACAAACTGCACGGCTCACCGGCCGTCACCTACAACGGCGCGAATGTCATTGCCGCGCAGGCGGTTATCTGGGATCCGCAGTAGTTTTCGCTCGGCGGGCAGTGCTCACGACGTACAGCCGTCCAGTATTGCCCGCTTGACTTCACCGGGCGCGACAACGCCGCCCTTCGCTGCCGAATCCCGGGCGTCCAGCAACCTGTCGAGACGCACCGGGTCGGCTCGAGCTTGCCAGCGTCGCGCATGGTCATCGCGCCGACGCATGCGGCGCGCTCTGCCGACCGGAGATCCGCACCGCGCCTGATGGGAGCTCGTCCACAGACCTGCGCACGGACGGAGCGAATGCGGAGGTACCCCTGACCCGCACCCCGTAGCCGGGCTCGGTATCGAATTCGAACGGCCCGCCACCGACAACCCGAACATCAACGCGCACAACCGAATTCCGCGCACCGAGCCGAAGCGCACAGCGTAAACCGTTGCGAATCAAGGAATAAGTCCGCCGACACCACGACCACACACCGAGCGGCAACCACTCCGGCAATCTTGGTTGCCAGCGGAGCCGCATACCGCGGCCGCTCGGCCGCGCACCGGCCGCAGCCGTTTCGGTCCGCCCGGACGCCAGCCGTCCACTTCGCACGCTACGCAGCAGCAACCACGGGCAAAACTCCTCGCAACGCGCATTCCGGTGACCAGCATCGGCCCGGTTGCAATGTTTGCGAAGGATCGGGACTACCATCTTCGGCGTGCGCAAGATGTACGCGGGCGCCCGCCTACGGCGGTTGCGCGAGGAACGCCGGATGACCCAGGCGGCGCTGGCGAAGACCCTCGACCTGTCACCCAGCTACCTCAATCAACTGGAACGCGACCAGCGGCCGCTGACCATCCCGGTCCTGCTCAAGCTGAACTCCACCTTCGACCTGGATGTGCAGTTCTTCGCGGCCGACTCCAACGCGCGCCTGGTCTCGGACCTACACGAGGTGCTCGTCGACGCCGCGGGCGGCGATACCGCGCCGATGACCGAGGTGGAGGAGCTGGCCACCCGACTACCCGAGGTGGCCAGGATGGTCGTCGCGATGCATCGCAGGCTACGCGCGGCCACCGACCAGCTCGACCTGCTCTCCGCCAGGGTCGCCGCGCCGACCGGCGCGCCCGGGGTGCCCATGCCGTACGAGGACGTGCGCGACTTCTTCTACGACCACCACAATCACATCCCGCAGCTGGATCTGGCCGCCGAGCAGCTGTTCGAGGAGTGCGGGCTGACCATCGGCTCGCTGGATCGCCAGCTCGCCAGGGTGGCCGAGGAGCGCGCGGGCGTCACCGTGCTGGTGCGCGGCGACGGCGCCGACCCGAATATCCCGAAGCGCCATTACGAACCGGACAATCGCACCCTCACCCTGGCCCGCAGGCTGCGACCCGGCCAGCGCGCCTTCCAGATCGCCACCACCATCGGATCGCTGTTGTACGGCAAGGAGATCGATGCCGTCCTCGACGAATCCCGTTCGCTCACCGGCGAATCCAGAACGCTGGCGCGCATCGGGCTGGCCAACTACTTCGCCGGTGCGCTGGTGCTGCCATACGGTAAATTCCTGCGCTCGGCCGAGGAATTGCGCTACGACATCGACCTGCTCGGACTGCGTTTCGAGGTCGGCTTCGAAACCATCTGCCACCGGTTGAGCACCCTGCAGCGGCAGGGGCAGCGCGGCATCCCGTTCTTCTTCGTCCGCACCGACCGCGCGGGCAATATCTCGAAACGCCAGTCCGCCACCGCATTCCACTTCTCCAGGGTGGGCGGCAGCTGCCCGCTGTGGGTGGTGCACGAGGCGTTCGCGCATCCGGGCCGCATCCTCACCCAGATCGCGGAGATGCCGGACGGGCGTCGCTATCTGTGGATCGCCCGCACCGCGCACGCCGCGCCGCACGGATTCGGCACGGCGACAAAGAATTTCGCGATCGGCCTGGGCTGCGACATCGAATACGCCGAGCGCATGGTGTATTCCACCGGCCTGCAACTGGACAATCCGGCCGCGACGGTGCCGATCGGCGCGGGCTGCAAGGTATGCGAACGCCCCGCCTGCCCGCAGCGGGCCTTCCCGCAGATCGGCGCGCCGCTCGCGGTCACCGAGAACACCAGCACCGACCTGCCCTATCCGCGGATCGGTCGGTGATCAGTCCTCGATGCCGGTCAGCTTGTCCGGATTGGTCACCGCGTAGATGCCGAGCACCCGCGCGCTCTCCGGATCGATATCGAGAACCACCACCGCGTACGGCCCGCCCTCGGCGTAAACGACCACGGATGGATCACCGTTGATCGACCGGTACTCGAGCGTGGCCTCGTTGAAGAATTCGACCAGCTTGGCATTGGTGAGCAATCGCGAGACCTTTTCCGCGCCGTAGATCGTCCGCAGCGCGGCCCGTCGCTTGCCGCCGCCGTCGGACCAGAAGGCCACGTCGGGAGCCAGTAACTCCAGCAGCCCGGCCACATCGCCGTCGTGCTGGGCGGCCAGGAACTTCTCGGTCACCCGCCGCTGCACCCGCGGATCGGCCGTGCCGCGCGGACGGCGGGCATGCACATGCTCGCGGGCCCGGTGGGTGAGCTGGCGCACGGCGGCGACGTTGCGGCCCAGTATCTCCGCGATCTCCGCGTGCGGATACCCGAAGACGTCGTGCAGCACGAAAACCGCGCGCTCGAGCGGGGACAGGGTTTCCAATACGACCAGCATCGCCATCGACACCGATTCGGCGCGCAGCGTCCGCTCCGCGGCATCGTCGGCCGGATCCGACACCAGCGGTTCGGGAAGCCAAGGGCCGACATATGTTTCGCGGCGACGATTGATCGTGGACCGCCGATCGAGGCCCCGGTTCACCGCCGTGCGCACCAAGTAAGCGCGGGGATGTTCGATCTCCGCCGCCCCGGCCCGATAGCGCGCCGCCCAGGCCAGCCACGTGTCCTGCAGCACGTCCTCGGTGTCGGCGACGCTGCCCAGCACGTTGTAGACGATGGAGAACAGCAATTCCCGGTGCTCGGCGAACACCCGGGTGGCGCGGTCGTCGTCGGTCTCGATCATCGATCCTCCTCGGTTATCTGCAACCTAGAGTCCGGCACGCACCGAAATGTGACATGGCTTGGCGATTTGTGACCTGACTCTCTTCATGTCACACCGCGCGCACTGCCCGCCCTCTCAGATTCACAGCGGATGAACCGCGTCCCCGAAATCGGAAGGGCAACACCGTGAACGCAACCCTGGTGACGGATACACCGTCGTTCCTGGCCACCCGCCGCGGCAAACTCACGTTGACGCTGCTGTGCGCGGTCGCCTTCCTCGACTTCGTCGACAGCTCGATCGTCAACGTCGCACTGCCGACGATCCAGCGCGAACTGCGGCTCCCGGTACCCACCCTGCAGTGGGTCACCAGCGGCTACCTGCTCACCTACGGCGGTCTGATGCTGCTCGGCGGCCGCCTCGCCGACCTGCTCGGACGGCGGCGGGTGCTGATTCTGGGCACCGTTATCGTCGGAGTGTCCTCGGCCTTCGGTGGCATGGCGCACTCGAGCGGGCTGCTGATCGGTGCGCGCTTCGCGCAAGGCGTCGGGGCGGCGCTCATGCTGCCCGCGGCCCTGTCCATCCTCACCACCAGCTTTCGCGAGGGCTCCGATCGGCACACCGCGCTGAGCGTATGGGGCGGCGCCGCCGGCCTGGCGTCGGCGGCCGGCGTATTCCTCGGCGGCGTACTCACCCAGGGGCCGGGCTGGCGTTGGGTGTTCTATGTCAATACACCGGTGTGCGTGCTGGCGCTGGCCGCCGTTCCGGCGCTGCTGCCGAACGATCGCCGCAACGAAATCCGCAGTGGCTTCGATGTTCTCGGCACTGCACTGGCCACCGGAGGACTGATGCTGCTGGTGTACGGATTGGTGAAGGCGCCCGACCAGGGCTGGGGCTCGACCCGGACTATCGTCGAACTCGCGGTGGCCACCGCCCTGCTCGCCGCCTTCGTCGTCAACGAGCGCTACACCGCGAATCCGCTTGTCCCCCTTTCGATTTTCCGCATCCGCGGGCTGGCCGCCGCCGATATCACGCACCTGATCCTGGCCGCGGGCATGCTGGCGATGTTCTTCTTCGTCACGCTGTACATGCAGGAGGTGCTCCGCTACGGCGAGTTCGAGGCGGGCAGTGCGTACCTTCCGCTCAGCCTCACCGTGGGTATGGCGGCGGGCGTTGTCGCGAAGATTTTCCCCCGCACCGGAACTCGGCCCGTCATCGTGGTGGGATCGCTGATCAGCGCGGCGGGCGTCATCCTGCTGTCCCGGCTGCCGATCGGCGGCTCGTACGCGAAGGACCTGCTGCCGGGCATGCTCATCATGGCGGTCGGACTCGGCGCGGTATTCGTCGCCAACACCACCGCGGCGAATGCGGGTGTGCCCGCCGAACAGGCCGGGCTCGCGGCCGCGCTACTCAATACCGCCCAGCAGATCGGCGGCGCGCTCGGCATCGCGGTGCTCACCGCGATAGCCACGTCACGCACGAACGACCAACTGGCGCAAGGCCACAACCCGATCGACTCGATGACCTCCGGCTTCCGCTACGGGCTGCTGATCGGCGGGTTGATCGCGCTCGCCGGTGCGGTGGCCGCGTTGTGGACGGCCAACTCACGCGGCGAAGAGCCCGCCCGGTCCCGGCTTTAGTCTCACGACTTCGCCAGATACTCCAGCCGCTCGCCGTCGACGGCCGCGTGCATCATGCTCGCCAATCCGGGATGGCGCTGCAGCCCCGGATCCTGCTCGACCACCTTGCGCGCCAATTCCTGTGCGGCGGTGATGACTTCGAGATCGTCCAGCAGGGACAGCAGCCGCAGCGACCGGGCGGTGCCGGACTGCGCGGCGCCGAGCACATCGCCCTCGCGCCGCTGCCGCAGATCGAGCACCGCGAGCTCGAAGCCGTCGGTGGTCGCGGCCACCGCCTCCAGCCGCGCCATGGCCGAACCGCCCGGCGCGGCATCGGTGACCAGCAGGCACAGCCCGGCATGCTTACCCCGGCCGATGCGGCCGCGCAGCTGGTGCAGCTGGCTGACGCCGAACCGGTCGGCGTCGAGGATCACCATCACCGTCGCGTTCGGCACGTCGACGCCGACCTCGACCACCGTCGTGCACACCAGCACATCGATGGTCCCATCGTTGAAAGCCCGCATCACCTGGTCTTTTTCATCGGCGGGCAGCCTGCCGTGCAATAACCCGACCCGCACGTTCGCCAGCGGACCGTGCCGCAGCATATCGAACACCTCGACAACGGCCTGGGTGCTCGGCCCCTCCTTCTCCTGCTCGGATTTCTTCGCTTTTCCGTTGCGGCCCTTCGGATTCTCTTCGTCATCACCGATGCGTGAGCACACCACGTAGGCCTGCCGCCCGGCTTCGACCTCCTCGAGGATCCGCTCCCAGGCCCGGTCCACCCAGTTCGGGTGCAGTTTGCGCGGCACCACCCGCGAGGTGATCGGTGAACGGCCCCTTGGCAATTCGGTGAGGGTCGAGGTCTCCAGATCACCCAGGGTGGTCATCGCGATGGTGCGCGGAATCGGGGTGGCGGTCATTACGAGCAGATGCGGGGTGGTCCCCGGTTTCGCCTTGGCGCGCAACGCGTCCCGCTGTTCGACGCCGAAGCGGTGCTGCTCGTCCACCACCACCATGCCCAGATCGAAGAACTCCACCGCGTCCTGGATGAGCGCGTGCGTGCCGATGACGATGCCCGCCTCGCCGCTCACCGCGTCGAGCAGCGCCGCCTTCTTCGCGCCCGCCGACATGGACCCGGTCACCAGCACCACCTTGGTGGACCGCTCCGCCGCACCGAGTTCACCTGCGGTCCCGAGGTCGCCGAGCATCCCGCGCAACGACCGATAATGTTGGGCGGCAAGCACTTCGGTCGGGGCCAGCAGCGCGCACTGCTGGCCGCTGTCCACCACCTGCAGCATGGTGTGCAGCGCGACGATGGTCTTACCGGAGCCCACCTCGCCCTGCAGCAGCCGATGCATCGGGTGGCTGCGCGCGAGATCTCCGGAGATCTCCTCGATCACCTGCCGCTGCCCCGCGGTGAGTTCGAACGGCAGGCGTTTGTCGAATTCCGCCGCGATACCGTCGGCGCGGGGCGGACACGGCCGCGCGGCCCGGCCCTCCGTCTCGTGCCGCCGCTCGGCCAGCACCAGTTGCAGGGCCAGCGCCTCGTCGAAACGCAAACGCTCCCTTGCCTGTTCGATATCCGACTTGCGTTCGGGCAGGTGGACCAGCCGCAGCGCGTCGGATATCGGCAGCAGCCCGCGCTCCGCACGCAGGTCGGCCGGGAGCGGATCGTCTATCGGGTCGAGTTGATCCAGCACCTGCCGCACGCAGGCCAGCAGCGTCCAGCTCTGCACCTTCGCGGTCGCCGGGTAAACCGGGATGTACTCCCGTTCGAAGAACGAAACATCGACGCCCTCCGCACCTTTGGCGCTCTGCGCGAGTCCGCGCAACGCTCCGCTGCCGCGCACGGTCGTGAGATTCTCGACCGAACCCTCCCCCTTCTCGGGCAGGATCAGGTAATCCGGATGCGACAGATTCCACCGGTCCGGCCGCCACCAGTGCACGGTGCCCGACATCATCGCTCGAACCCCTTCGCGGACAAGGTAACTCACCTTGTCGCCATTGAAGAAGGTGATATCGATCGGGCTGGTGGAGCCGGTGTCGAGCACGACCTTGAGCATCTTGCCGCGACGGTTCTTCATCGGCCGCAGTTCGGTTTTCGTCACCCGGCCCACCACGGTGATGTGCTTGCCCTCCTCGGGCAGTTCCTCGGTGAGCGGCTGACCCTGCGTCGCGTAACGCAATGGATAGTGCCGCAACAGATCCTCGACCGTATGCATGTCGAACGCGTCGGCCAGCGGTTCGGCCGCCTTCGCGCCGAGCAGACGATCGAGCCGATCGCTCAGTGTCGCCATAGCTATCGCACCGTCCTACTCCACCCCGATCTGCACCAGATCACCGTGCTGCCCACCGGAATACACGATGACCTCGACACCGGGGAAACCGCGTCCGATATGCGCGGTCAGTTCATCGGCCAGGCCTTCGGGGGCATCCGCACCCATCAGCAACGTCACCAATTCGCCACCGAGACCGAGCATCCGGTCCAGCAGGGTCTGCCCCGCCGCCCGCACCTCCCGGTCGATCACCACCACGTCGGCCCCGACCAGGCCGAGGCCGTCACCCGCCGCGCACGTGCCGACCATGGTGAGCGCGCGTTCGGTCGCCGTGCGCAGCGCACCCCACCTGGTGCCCGCGGCCGCCTCCGACATCGCGAAGGCGTCGTCCACCGCGATCCGGCCGCGATCGTGTACCGCGAGCGCGGCCAGCCCCTGCACCATCGACGCGCTCGGCAGCAGCAGCACGTCACGGTGCGCGTCGCGGGCCGCGACACCGACCGCGACCAGTTCGTGCGCGGGCAGCGCGCCGTTCGGCAGCACCAGCACCTCGCGATTCGGCAGGCGGCGGATCGCGGTGAGCAGCGAATCCGTCGTCACCGGACCATCCGCGCCGAGGACGACCGCACCCGCGGTCTCGAACAATTCGACGGCGCCCGCGCCATCGGCGACGGCGAGCACCGCGCGGTCGTGTTCGGCCCGCGCCGAACCGATCGAATGCCCGACCGGCGCGGTGATCGCGAAACTCTCGATCCGGATCCGGTGCACCGCCCCCGCCGCCAGCCCGGCCTCGACGGCCGCACCGGCATCGGCGCAGTGGACGTGCGCGGACCAGGTCCCGGAGCCGTCGCCGACCACCACCACCGAATCGCCCAGCTCGGCCAGGCGACCGCGCAGCGCGGCCGCCTGCGATTCATCGGATGCACCGACCAGGTACATGACCTCGAAATGCGGTGCGCTGGAAGGAAACTCATCATCGATGGGGGCCGGATTGCCGGACGCCGCGTACTCCGGCCGCACCGGCACCTCGCCGAGCACCACCTCGACCAGGCAGTCCAGCATCACCACCAGCCCGCGCGCGCCCGCGTCCACCACACCGGCCGCGCGCAGCACGCCCAACTGTGACGGTGTATCGCCGAGCGCCTTCGCCGCGCCGTCGGCCGCCGCCACCGCGACCTCGGCCAGCGCCGCATCCGGGCAGCTCGCCGCGCAGGCCGCGGCGCAGTCGAGCACCGTGAGAATGGTGCCCTCGATCGGCACGCTCAACGCCGCGCGCACCAGCTCCGCCGCCCTGGCCAGCGCGATACGCAGCGCGTCACCGGTCAGCGGGCCATCGCGCACCGCATCGGCCATACCGCGCAACACCTGCGACAGCAGGATTCCGGAATTGCCGCGCGCGCCCGTTATCGCCCCGCGCGCCAGCGCCGCCGCGACCGCATGGGTATCGGATACGTCCACCGCGACCGCGGCATCCACCGCGGCGCGCATCGTGGCGAGCAGATTGGTTCCGGTATCGGCATCCGCGACGGGGAAGACATTGAGCGCGTTGATCTCCGCGCGCCGCTCGGCAAGGCCGGTGAGACAGGCCCGGCCCCAGCGCAGCAACGCCGTGCCGTCCATCACGTCCCGCACCTCGGGCACCCGTCACCCCTTTTCCCATCCGCCAACGCCCGTCAGGTTAGCGATCAACACCGACAGTAGGATTCCACCGGTCGAACCGCGTGTCCCGCTCCCGTGACCGAATACCCCGGTTTGGCGGATCGAAGGCCTTCCGGCTACCCTTGCAGGGTTGCCTCGCGTGGCCACCCCATGGTTCACGCTGGTCGGCGTCAGTCGGCAGGCACATCACGACATTGTTCCCGGACATGCTGCACCGCGAATGCGGCGGTCCCCACATGACATGAAGGAGTTCGCGACTATGGCTGCCGTCTGCGACGTCTGCGCCAAGGGCCCCGGCTTCGGGAAGTCGGTCTCGCACTCGCACCGGCGCACCAACCGTCGTTGGAACCCGAACATCCAGACCGTTCGTGCGCAGGTCGCGCCGGGTAACACCCGTCGCATGAACGTGTGCACCTCCTGCCTCAAGGCGGGCAAGGTCGTCCGCGGCTGATTAGGGCCCAGTTCGACGAAAACAGCGCCCCGGTACCGCAAGGTGCCGGGGCGTTGTTGTACCGACCATCATGGATCCATGACCCGACCGTGGCGGATCGCGCCGCTTACCGCCGAACACACCCGCGGCCTGGCCGAATGCCATATCGAATGCTGGCGTGAGGCGTATCGGGGCTTGGTTCCCGATCACATCCTGGCCGCATTCGATCTCGACCACCGCGCCGACCAGTGGGAACGCCGTCGGCTCCGCTACCCGGGCGCCACCCACCTCGGCCTCGTCGACGACGAGGTGATCGGCTTCGCCAGCGCCGGTCCGGCGCGCGACCCGGATCCGGCGACCGCCGTCGAACTGCACGCGATCTACGTCCGGACAGCCTGGCACGGCACCGGCATCGCCGACGAACTCATCCGCACCGCGATCGACCCGGAAGTTCCGTGCCACCTGTGGGTGTTCGAGGAGAACCCGCGCGCGCACGCGTTCTACCGCAGACACGGTTTCGTCCTGGACGGAACGCGCCGGATCGAGGCCTTCGCACCCGTCACCGAGGTGCGCATGGTTCGCGGGTGAGATGCGCGATCCGGACCCGCGATAGGGTGCTGGACATGACCGCCACCGAGACCGAGTACGTCACCGTCGTCGACGGCGTGCTCACCATCACCATCGCCACCGCGGCCAACGGCACCTCGATGGATTTCACCGGAATCAACGCGGGCACCGCCGCACTGCGCGAACTCGGTCCCGAGATCGGCGCGGTGCTGCTGACCGGATCCGGTGCCAATTTCTGCGCGGGCGGCAATGTGCGCGGCTTCGCCGCGGCCGCCGACCGCGGCGCGCATATCCACGGTCTCGCAACGGATCTGCACGAATTCGTCCGCGCGTTGGCCGCGACACCGGTACCGGTGGTCGTCGGTGTGCACGGCTGGGCGGCCGGTGCCGGCATGAGCCTGGTACTGCTCGCCGATATCGCCATCGGCGGTCCCGGCACCAAACTGCGCCCGGCCTATCCGGGTATCGGGCTGAGCCCCGACGGCGGTATGTCCTGGACGCTGCCGCGCGTCGTCGGCGCGGCCCGCGCCCGCGAAATCCTGCTCACCGACGCGGTTCTCGACGCCGACGAGGCCGTCCGCCTCGGCATCATCGGCCGCCTCGTCGACGACGCCGCGGTGCGCGACGAGGCGCTGCGGGTGGCCCGAACACTGTGCACCGGACCGCGATCCACCCACGCGAGCATCAAATCCCTGCTCGCCCAATCGGCTTCGTCGAATCTCACCGATCAACTGGATCGCGAACGCGATGCCATTGCGGTCGCGGCGAATTCGGCCACCGGCCGCGAGGGAGTCGACGCCTTCGTCGAAAAGCGCAAGCCCGATTACGCCCGCCCGTCACCCGACCACCACCCCTCATCGAATCGCTTCGCGATGCCAGATCACTCGTCACCGGACCACCGCCCCTGATCGAATCACCGTGCGACGCTGGCCCACCCGTCGCCCGACTCGAATCGCCGCACGACACCAGGCCCACCCGTCGCCCGACCTCGAATCACGGCACGACGCTTGGCCGTTCAGCGGGTCCGCAGTACGAATTTCGCGACGGCTTCGGTGAACGAGTCGTTGTCGTCGCCTGCCGCCGTATGCGCGGCGCCGCCGATTTCGGCGAGCTGCGCGTGCGGCACCAATTCCTGGAAGGCCGCCGCACCCTCGGCGCTCACCACATCCGAGCGCATTCCGCGCACCAGCAGCACCGGAATGGTGAGCGCGCGGGCCGCCGCCTCCATTTCTTCCACCATCAGGCTGGGATCCTCCACCCGGTCGCGCAGCATGTCCGGATCCCAGTGCCAGTACCAACGGCCTTCGCGCAGGCGCAGATTGCGCAGCAGCCCGTCGGTGTTCTTCGGGCGGGGCCGGTGCGGCAGATATTCGGCGACCGCGTCGGCGGCCTGATCCAGCGTGTCGAAGCCGTCCCGATGCCTGCTCATGAAGTCGATGACGCGCGCGACGCCGGCGGTCTCCGGTCTGGTGACGATATCGACGAGAACCAGTGCGGCGATCCGGTCGGCATCGGGAGCCGCGGTGGCGAGCAGTCCGGTGATGCCGCCCATACTCGCGCCGACCACTACCGCGGGCGCGCCGAGCTGTTCCAGCACCAGCAGCAGATCTCGGACCATGGTGCCGCGGGTGTAGTCGCGATCCGGCGCCCACTGGCTGTCGCCGTGGCCGCGAGCGTCGACGGTGACCACCCGCATACCGGCGGCGGCCAGCTTCACGCCGGTCTGCTTCCACGAGTGACGGGTCTGACCGCCGCCGTGCAGAAAGACGACGAGCTGGCCGTCGACCGGTCCGTACTGGTCGGCGGCCAGCTCCAGTCCGCCCGAACCGCGCAATCGGAGCGGAGTCGGTTCGAGAAGATTGTTCGCATCACTCACGATCCGAGGATCGCACAGTGCCGTTGCCGGGCAGCGGCGAGCCCGGCGAAAACTGTAACTAGTTGCAGTCCCACTTGCCCTGTGCGCTGAGGGTGCGCTGCAGCAGGCAGGTGACCTTGGCGTTGATCGAGGAGGAAAGGCTGGACGACCCCGAGGTGGTCAGCAGATCGGTGACCGGCTTGGCGTTGCTGTCGACGGTGGTGGTCGTCGCATCCGTCGCGGGCTCGAGCGGCAGCGGGGCCGCACTCGCCGCCGCGGCGCCACCGGTCAGTGCGGCGCAGACGGCGATGGTTGCGGTGGCGCCGCGCAGTGCGCCGCGAACGGTCTTGTCGTGCATGGGAACAAGCTCCTAACTCGGTTTCAATTTTCGACTACCCTCGGCGAGCTTCAGGGCAGCCGCCAGTCCACCGGTTCGGCACCCAGTTCGTCAAGCAATTCGTTGACGCGAGAGAACGGACGCGAACCGAAGAAGCCGCGCGACGCGGACAGCGGTGAGGGATGGGCCGATTCGATATACGGCACCTCGGCCGCGGCCAGCGTCGGCTTCAGCGTCGACGCGTCGCGGCCCCAGAGAATGGCGACGAGCGGTTCGTCCCGCCCGACCAGCGCGCGAATCGCCTGCTCGGTCACCGGTTCCCAGCCCTTGCCGCGATGCGAGGCGGGCTGTCCCGGCTGCACCGTGAGCACCCTGTTCAACAGCAGCACACCCTGATCCGACCACGGACTCAGATCGCCGTTGGACGGTGTCGGATGGCCGAGATCCTTGCTGTACTCGGCGAAAATATTCGCCAGGCTGCGCGGCACCGGCGAAACATCAGGCGCCACAGAGAAACTCAGGCCCATCGGGTGCCCCGGCGTCGGATACGGATCCTGGCCGACGATCAGCACGCGCACCGCGTCGAACGGACGCTGGAAGGCGCGCAGCACATTCTCGCCCGCCGGTAGATAGCCGCGGCCCGCGACATTTTCGGCGCGCAGGAACTCGCCCATGGCGGTGATCTGATCCGCCACCGGTTCCAATGCCTTCGCCCAACCGGGATCGATGATTTCCGACAGTGGTTTCGCACCCATGACCGCACAACTTAGCGCGGGTCGCCGACGGATGCCGCGTCTGCCCCGCCGAACGATTCCCAACCGCCGCCGCCCGGCCGCGCGACTCCGTCCACGGTGACACCGCGACCGGCGCGAACCCGGCCGATCGCCACCCACCCAGGCGGCAGGCTCCGGTCGGCCGGAAAGGTCCCGGCAAAGGCGTGATCCTCGCCGCCGGTCAGAATCCATTGCGCCGCATCGGCATTCGAGCCAGCCGAGGACAACCCGGCCGGATCCGGCACGGCGGCCGAACGCAATGCGGCCGCGATCGACTCCAGGGCCGGATCGCGCAGCGCCGCATAGTCCAGATCGATCGCGACGCCCGACGCGTCGGCGATGTGGCCGAGGTCGGCGAGCAGGCCGTCGGAGACGTCGGTCAGTGCGTGGGGTGTCACTTCCGTTGCGGCCGTTGCGGACTCGACAAAGAGATCGAGCACGGCGGCGTATCGCGGCCGCGGCGCACGGTGGTCTGCAAGCACACCCGCAAATTCATCGCGACCGTCCATATCGCTTGACAGCACGGCGAGTCCCGCCGCCGACCGGCCGAGTCGCCCGGCGATCGCGACCGTATCCCCCACCCGCGCACCGGATCTCGTGATCGCCGCGCGCCCGCGCAGATCACCGAACGCGGTGACCGAGATGACCAACTGCCCGTTGCGCACCAGATCTCCGCCCGCGATCGAACCACCGGCCCGCGCCGCCTCGTCCCACATGCCGTCGGTGAGACCGTCGACGAAGGCGACCGGCGTATCGGCCGGGCAGCCGAGCGCCACCACGAACGCCGTCGGCGCCGCGCCCATGGCGACGATATCGGCCGCGTTCTGCGCGATCGCCTTGCGCCCGATCTCCACCGGACTCGACCAGTCCAACCGGAAATGCCGGTCTTGCACGAGCATGTCGGTGGACACCACGAACCGGCCGTCCGGCGCGGCGACCACGGCGGCGTCGTCACCCGGCCCGAGCTGCACGGCCGCCGCCTGTACCCGGTTGCTGTTGATGCGCTCGATCAGCGCGAACTCACCTAGTTCGCCGACCGTGGCGGGCTGCGTACTGTCGCTGATGACCGGTCCCTCCGGGCGCTGTGTCGGATCCGCGCCGGGCCCGTCGTACCGCGCGGCTGATTCAAAACGACCCGACGGTACCCTTGCCGAGGCAATCAACTGTTACCGGGCTGGTCCGGCCGCCGCCTGATCCAGCCCGACGAGGAAGGAGTCGGTGACGATGGCGGAGCCGGACCGCGATTCGACGACCGATGCGGACACCACGGCCCCAACGTCCGCCGATAACTCGCCCGCCGACTCCACGACCGCGCCGGATGCGGCGACGTCCGCCGCGCCGACCCGCGCCTACCCGCCCGCGCTCATCGCGACCGCGGTCGCCCTGCCGGTCATACTCGTCGTCGCCGTCCTGGTCGCCGCGATTCTGGCCCGCCGCGCACCATCCGAACGCGAGCCGCTGGCCCTCGGCCCGGTGGCCGCGCCCACCGCCGACGGACCCGCCTGTGCCGCACTGCTTCCCGCACTGCCCGCCGACCTCGGCGACTTCACCAAATCCACCCTGGTGGAGCCGTCGCCGCCGGCCACTCGCGCCTGGCAGCGCAAGGACGGCGGCGATCCGATCGTGTTGCGCTGCGGCCTGGAACGCCCGCTGGAATTCAACCGCGCGTCCGCGACGCAGTTCGTCAACGGCGTGCAGTGGTTCGAGGTGCGCGACCAGACCGCCAAGGCGAGCACCTGGTTCGTCGTCGACCGCGGCCCCAGCTATATCGCGCTGACCTTGCCCGACGGCACGGGTCCCACACCGATGCAAGAGGTTTCGGACACCGTCGCCGCGCAACTGCCCAAGCGGGACATCGATCCGGGCCCGCTGCCCAACTGAGCGTCAGCGCAGCCCGGTACCCCTGGCCAGCGCGGTCTCGATCAGCGTCGAAAGCAGTGTCGGATAGTCGATTCCGGTGGCCTCCCACATCCGCGGGTACATCGAGATCGAGGTGAAGCCGGGCATGGTGTTGATCTCGTTGATGATCGGACCGGCGTCGGTGACGAAGAAGTCGACGCGCGCGAGCCCTTGGCAGCCCAGCGCTTCGAACGCGCGCACCGCGAGTTCCCGTATCCGGTCCGACATTTCGTCGTCCAGTTTGGCCGGAACGTCGAATTCGCAGACGTCGTCGAGGTATTTGGTGTCGAAGTCGTAGAACTGCGGCGCCTCGGCCGTCATATCCTCCTCCGGCATCCTGATCTCGGCGACGACGCTGGCCGCGACCCGGCCGTCCGGGAATTCCAGTACGCCGCACTCGACTTCGCGTCCGATGATGCCCGCCTCGACGATCACCTTCGGATCGTGTTCGCGCGCCGTCGCGACGGCGGCGTCCAGCCGATCCCACGAGGTCACCTTGGTGATGCCGATCGATGACCCGCCGCGCGCGGGCTTCACGAACACCGGCAGCCCGAGCCGCGCCCGGTCGGCCTCGCTCAGCGTGGTCTCACCGCGGCGCAGCACCACCTGGGTGCCGATCGGAAGTCCTTCCGCGGCAAGGAGTTTCTTGGTGAACTCCTTATCCATGCCCGCGGCGCTGGCCAGCACACCCGGCCCGACGTACGGGATGCCGGCGAGTTCCAGCATGCCCTGCAGCGTGCCGTCCTCGCCGAACGGTCCGTGCAGGATCGGGAACACCACGTCGACCGCGCCCAGCGCGGCGCCGGGTTCGTCGAGTGCGACCAGCGCGCCGGAGCGGCCCGCGGCCAGGGTGAGTGCGGTGCCCGCGCCGTCGACCGACGGCAGCTGGTCGTGGCCGAGTTCGAGCTCCCTCGGGTCGGCGCTGCCGAGCACCCAACCGCCCGCTGTCGTGATGCCGATCGGCACCACCTCGAACTTCGCCGGATCCAGGTGCCGTAGGACGCTGCCCGCCGAAACACACGACACGGCGTGCTCGTTACTGCGCCCGCCGAACACCACAGCCACCCTGATCCGGTTCGTCATGCCCCGAACCGTACCCGTAGCGGCGGATGTGACGGGGCGCCTACTCCGGCTTGATCCGCCTGCCGAGCAAATTGCCGACCGCCTCCGGCACCGGCAGGCCCTCATGGCATACCTGATGCACGGCGCTGGTGAGCGGCATCTCCACCCGGTGTTTGATGGCGAGCGCGCGCACCGATGTGCACGACTTCACGCCCTCGGCCACCTGACCGTGAGTCGCCTCCTGCGCGGCCTCCATCGATCCGCCCCGGCCGAGCACCCGCCCGAACGAGTTGTTGCGCGACAGTGGGGAAGCACAGGTAGCCACCAGATCGCCGACGCCGGCCAATCCCGCCAGCGTCGCGGGTTCGGCGCCGAGTGCGACGCCGAGCCGGATGATCTCGGCGAGCCCGCGGGTGATGATGCTGGCCCTGGTGTTGTCGCCCAAACCCATCCCGGAGGCGATGCCACAGGCCAGCGCGATGACGTTCTTCGCGGCGCCGCCGACCTCGCAGCCGATCACGTCGGTGTTCGTATACGGCCGGAAATAGCCCGTGGCGCAGGCATGTTGGACGGCGACCGCGCGATCGGTATCGGTGCACGCGATCACGGTGGCCGCGGGCTGGCACTGCGCGATCTCCAAGGCCAGATTCGGCCCGGACAGCACCGCGATCCGGTCCGCGCTCGCGCCGGTGACCTCGCCGATCACCTCGCTCATCCGCAGCAGGCTGCCGTTCTCGATGCCCTTGGCCAGGCTCAGCAGCGTGGCGTCCGGATCGATCAGCCCCTTCCATTCCGCGAGGTTCACCCGCAGCGACTGCGAGGGCACCGCGAGCACCACGATGTCGGCGCCGTCCAGCGCGATCGCGGGATCGTGGGTGGCGGCCATGGGGGGCAGCGGAATATCCGGGAGGTAGAAGCGATTGCGATGTTCGGAGGACAGCGCCTCGGCGACCTCCGGCCTGCGCGCCCAGATCGTGACCTCGGTTCCCGCGTCCGCCAACACCTTTGCGAACGCGGTGCCCCACGATCCCGCGCCCATAACCGCCGCCCTCGTCATCAGCCCAATATGCCATGGAAGGATTGGTCGCATGCGCCCGCACGCCGTGCACGCCGTGATCGCGGTCAAGAGCCTCGAACACGCGAAGACCCGCCTTGCCGACCGGCTGCGCCCGCCGGATCGGGCGCGGTTGGTGCTCGCCATGCTCGCCGATACGGTGGCGGCGGCGGTGGCGGTGCCACAACTGGTTTCGGTCACGGTGGTGACTCCCGACGCCGCGGTCGCCGAGCTGGCGCGCGGGCTGGGCGCCGAGGTCCATCCGGAGCCGCCCGCCGTCGCCGACGCGCTGAACTCGGCGCTGGCCGACGCCGCGGCCGCGGTCCGGCGGCGCAACGGCCCCGCCGAACTGCTCGCGCTGCAGGCCGATCTGCCCGCGCTGCGCCCGGAGGACCTGGCCGAGATGCTCGCCGCCGCGCCGCCGGGCCTGCGTTCACTGGTGGTCGACCACGCGGGAACCGGAACCGCCGCACTGCTGGTCCGCGACCCGCTCGCCGCGCTCGACCCGCGCTTCGGCCCGGATTCGGCGCGCAGGCATATCGAGGCGGGCGCGGTCGATCTCGCCGGTGATTGGCCGGGGCTGCGACTGGATGTCGATACCGCCGACGACCTCGACCTCGCCGTGGCGCTCGGCGCGGGTGACGCGACCCGCGCCGCGCTGCGCGATATCGGCTGGCCGCAGCGGGTACCCGAGTCCGCGCGACGGGTGTGCTAGCCGGTCGCCGGGGTGGCGTGATACTGGCGGCAATACCGGTGTCGGACTGCACACCTACCCGGTAGTAAGGGATGATCGTTGGCGTGAACGAGGGTCAGCGAGTGAAGAACAGGCACGGCGCGCCATCGCGCACAGCGGCCGAGAGCGCCCCACCGGCGCGGCCGATGAGCGGCAGGATCGAGCAGAGCGAGGCGCAGTCGTGAGTGATACACATCAGCTATTGCCAACGCCGCCGCCCGCGGCGTCCACGCTGCCGACCGAAACCGCGACGGAACGGTTGCCCGCCGATCGCTACCTCAACAGGGAACTGAGCTGGCTCGATTTCAACACCCGGGTGCTCGCCCTCGCCGAGGACGCCTCGCTGCCGCTGCTGGAGCGCGCCAAATTCCTGGCCATCTTCGCCTCGAACCTCGACGAGTTCTATATGGTCCGGGTCGCCGGACTGAAACGCCGCGCGGAGACCGGATTGCTGGTGCGCTCGGCCGACGGCCGTTCCCCCGGTGAGCAATTGGAGCTCATCGCGGCCCGCGCCCAGGAGATCGCCGACCGCCACGCGCGCGTCTTCCTGGACCACGTGCTGCCCGCGCTCACCGCGGAGGGCATCGCCATCATCGACTGGTCCGATCTGGACGACGATGAGCGCCAACGACTTTCGGGACACTTCCAGGATCAGGTGTTCCCGGTGCTCACCCCGCTCGCGGTGGATCCGGCGCACCCGTTCCCCTACATCAGCGGCCTGAGCCTGAATCTCGCGGTGACGGTGAAGGATTCGGCCACCGGTGGGGAACACTTCGCCCGCGTCAAGGTGCCCGACAACGTCGACCGGTTCGTCCGGGTCAGGCGCACCGAATCCGCTTCGACCATCGCGGCCTTCCTGCCGATGGAGGAGCTCATCGCCGCGCACCTGGATCTGCTGTTCCCCGGCATGGAAGTCGTTGAGCACCACTCGTTCCGGATCACCCGCAACGCCGATTTCGAGGTGGACGAGGACCGCGACGAGGACCTGCTGCAGGCATTGGAACGGGAATTGGCGCGCCGCCGCTTCGGATCCCCGGTGCGGCTGGAGGTTTCCGACGATATGACCGAGCACATGCTCGATCTGCTGTTGCGCGAACTCGACGTCGATCCCGGCGATGTCATCCAGGTGCCCGGCCTGCTCGACCTGTCCTGCCTGTGGCAGGTCTACGGGGTCGACCGGCCGAATCTCAAAGACGCACCGTATGTTCCGGCCACCCCGCCCGCCTTCGGCGAGCGCGAGACCCCGCGCAACGTCTTCGCCGCGCTGCGCGAGGGCGACGTGCTGGTGCACCACCCGTACGACTCGTTCTCCACCAGCGTGCAGCGGTTCATCGAACAGGCCGCCGCCGATCCGCAGGTGCTCGCCATCAAGCAGACGCTGTACCGCACCTCCGGCGACTCGCCTATCGTCAACGCGCTCATCGACGCCGCCGAGGCGGGTAAGCAAGTGGTGGCGCTGGTCGAGATCAAAGCCCGCTTCGACGAACAGGCCAACATCAAGTGGGCCCGCGCGCTGGAACAGGCAGGCGTGCACGTCGTCTACGGCTTGATCGGTCTCAAAACCCATTGCAAGACCTGCCTCGTGGTGCGCCGCGAGGGCGCGACCATCCGCCGCTACTGCCACATCGGCACCGGCAACTACAACCCGAAGACGGCGCGTCTCTACGAGGACGTCGGATTGCTCACCGCCGCACCGGAAATCGGCGCCGACCTGACCGACCTGTTCAATTCGCTCACCGGATACTCGCGAAAGGCCAACTACCGCAACCTGTTGGTGGCGCCGCAGGGTGTGCGCGCCGGGATCATCGAACGTATCCAGCGCGAGACCGAGCTGGCCCGTCAGGGCAAGCAGGCGCGAATCCGGATGAAGGCCAACGCGATCGTCGACGAACAGGTCATCGACGCGCTGTACCGGGCGTCGCAGGCCGGGGTTCCGGTGCAGATCGTGGTGCGCGGCATCTGCGGGCTGCGTCCCGGAGTACCGGGGATGAGCGAGAACATAGAGGTGCGTTCGATTCTCGGTCGCTTCCTGGAACATTCGCGGATCATGCACTTCCAGGCGCAGGACCAGTACTGGATCGGCAGCGCCGACATGATGCATCGCAACCTGGATCGGCGAGTGGAAGTCATGGCGCAGGTGAAGGATCCGCGGCTGAGCGAACAGCTCGGCTCGATCCTCGACTCCGCGCTGTACCCGACCACCAGATGCTGGGTGTTGCAGCCGGACGGCAGCTGGCAGGCCTGGCCGGAGAAGTCCGACGAGGACGGCGAGCAGGTGCGCGACCACCAAGAATTCCTCATGCGATTGCGGAGACCTGATCAGCAGTGAACGACGCGGGGTACGAGATGGACGGAGGGTCCTTCTGGGATCCCCGGGTACGAGCCAACATTCACGCCGCGGGCACGGTGCTGTGGCGCCGGGCCACCGACGGCTCCGGTGTCGAGATAGCCATCGTGCACCGGCCCAAATATCAGGACTGGTCGCTGCCCAAGGGCAAGCTCGATCCGGGTGAGACGCCGGTGCTCGCCGCGGTACGGGAGACCGCCGAGGAGACCGGGCTGGATTGCCGGCTCGGCCGATATCTCGGCCACGTCACGTATCCCATTCCGGGACACCGGAAGTTGAAGCGGGTCGACTACTGGGCCGCCGAGGTGGCCGGTGGCGCGTTCACCGCCAACTCGGAGGTGGACGAGCTGTCCTGGTATCCGATGGACCGGGTGATGGATCAGCTGTCGTATCCGATGGACCGGCAGGTGGTGCGCACCTTCATGCGGCTGCCCGCGCGCACCAGCACCGTGCTGCTGGTGCGGCATGCCAAGGCCGGACGCCGAGATCGCTTCTCCGGCCCCGACTTCGAGCGTCCGCTGGATCGGGCGGGCCGCGCCCAGGCCGACGCGCTGGTGCCGAATCTGTTGGCGTTCGGGGCATCCGAGATCTTTTCGGCCGATCCGCTGCGCTGTGTGCAGACGGTGACCCCGCTGGCCGAGAAGCTCGGCACCGATATCCGGCTCGAACCGCTGCTGTCCGAAACCGGTTATGCCGCAGCGCAAGACGAAGGCCGTGCCCGAGCGGTCGAGCTGGTCTCCGACACGGCGGTGCGCGTTATCTGTAGTCAGGGCAAGGTGATTCCTGATCTTCTCGCGTGGTGGGCTGAAAAGGACGGTGTCACAGTGCCTTCCGCTCGCAACCGGAAGGGCAGCGTCTGGGTGCTCTCGTTCGTCAAGGGCAGGCTGGTGGCCGCCGACCATCTGGACCGGTCCCTCTCGGTGGACATCGTCGGATCCTGATCCACGGCTCAGCCCAAAACCCGCTCCACACAACGAAAACGGCCCCAGGGTGTTTCCCTGGGGCCGTTTCCTACAGCGTGGCTTGGTGATTCGGCTGGGAACCGATCACCCAGCGGCTAAACGCCGCTGTCGCAGTGCCTACCGACGCCTGGCAGTGGCCTTGCGGGCCGGAGCCTTCTTGGCGGCGGTCTTCTTGGCGACGGTCTTCTTGGCAGCCGTCTTCTTGGCGACGGTCTTCTTGGCTACGGCCTTGGTGGTGGTCTTCTTGGCCGGTGCCTTCTTCGCAGTTGTCTTGCGAGCGGCCGCCTTTGCGGGCGCCTTCTTGGCCGCCTTCTTCGCCGTGGTCTTGGCCGGCGCCTTGGTGGCGGCCTTCTTGGCCGTCGTCTTCTTGGCCGCCTTCTTGGCGGTCTTCTTGGCCGCCACCGGCGCGTTCGCGCCGCGCTTGACCGCAGGGCCGCTGGCGGTCAGCTTCTGCTTCCCCGCGATTACGGCCTTGAATTGCGCACCCGGACGGAACGCAGGCACCGAAGTGGGCTTCACCTTGACAGTTTCACCGGTACGCGGGTTGCGAGCCACGCGCGCCGCGCGCTTACGCTGTTCGAACACACCGAATCCGGTGATCGTGACGCTCTGGCCTTTATGCACCGCGCGCACGATGGTGTCCACAACATGCTCGACTGCCGCTGTAGCCGTGCGCCTGTCTGTACCCAACTTTTCGGTCAGAACGTCGATCAGTTCCGCCTTGTTCATTGAATCCTCCGCAGACTAATGGCCCGTCGTCGGACCGACTAGGTACCAGGGTAAACCCAGTTTGGGCAAGAGTCTATGTGCCACGCCAAAATTCATGTGGTTTAGCACACGTCCAGCTACCGGCGAAGCCGTCGTACAGCTAACGAAGACGGTGATTACGCTTGCGAAATACGTGCCGGGAGGGTGGTGGGTTTCCAACTCGGCCTTGCCTTTTCGAACTGCCCGATCACGTCACTCCGGCGCAACGTCAGCCCGATGTCGTCCAATCCCTCGAGCAGACGCCACCTGGTGTAGTCGTCAATATCGAACGGCAACACGACGGTTCCGGCCGTCACGGTCCGACTCTCCAGGTCCACAACCAATTCCAGCCCCGGCTGTTCCTCGAGCAACTTCCACAGCATTTCGACATCGTTCTGTGACATCTGGGCGGCCAGCAGCCCGCCCTTGCCCGCATTGCCGCGGAAGATGTCGCCGAAGCGGGACGAGATGACGACCCGAAAGCCGTAGTCGGACAGTGCCCATACGGCATGCTCGCGTGAGGATCCGGTGCCGAAATCCGGACCGGCGACCAGCACACTGCCCCGGTTGTAGGGCTCGGTGTTCAGAATGAAGTCGGGATCCGTGCGCCACGCCGCGAAGAGGCCGTCGTCGAATCCCGTGCGCGTCACGCGCTTCAGGTACACCGCCGGGATGATCTGGTCGGTATCGACATTGGACCGGCGCAGCGGCACACCGATCCCCTTGTGCACGGTAAAGGCTTCCATTTTCGATTCTCCTGTGAGTTGACTGGGTGACCCGACTCGAACTGGGGGCGGAGGGATTTCGTCCCGCTCAGTCCAAATCAGCGGGCGAAGCGAGCGTTCCGCGTACCGCCGTCGCCGCGGCCACCAGCGGGGAAACCAGATGTGTGCGGCCACCTTTGCCCTGCCTGCCCTCGAAGTTGCGGTTCGAGGTCGACGCGCAGCGCTGACCGGGCGCGAGCTGATCCGGATTCATTCCCAGGCACATCGAACAACCGGCCTGCCGCCATTCGGCGCCCGCCGCGGTGAAAATCTCGCCCAGTCCTTCTTTTTCCGCCTGCGCACGCACCCGCATCGAGCCCGGTACGACCAGCATCCGCACACCGTCGGCGACCTTGCGGCCCTTCAAAATCCCGGCCACGGCGCGCAAATCCTCGATGCGTCCGTTGGTGCACGATCCGACGAATACCGTGTCGATGGCCACCTGCCGAAGCGGAGTACCCGGCTCCAAATCCATGTATCGCAGGGCCTTCTCGGCGGCCTCACGGGTCACCTCGTCGGCGATCTGCGCCGGATCGGGCACCGATTCACCCAGCGGCGCACCCTGTCCCGGATTCGTGCCCCAGGTGACGAAGGGGGTCAACGTATTCGCGTCGATGCGCACCTCGTGGTCGAATACCGCGCCGTCGTCGGTCTTCAGCGCCTCCCACGCGGCCACCGCGGCATCCCATTCGGCCCCCTGCGGCGCATGCGGACGGCCCTTCAAGAATTCGTAGGTGGTCTCGTCCGGCGCGATCATGCCCGCCCGCGCGCCCGCCTCGATCGACATATTGCAGATCGTCATTCGCGCCTCCATCGACATGGCGCGAATGGCTTCGCCGCGGTATTCCAGCACATAACCCTGGCCGCCGCCGGTGCCGATTCGCGCGATGACGGCCAGAATCAAATCCTTGCTCGTGACGCCGTCGGGCAGTGCGCCGTCCACCGTGATGGCCATGGTCTTGAACGGCCGCAGCGACAGCGTCTGGGTGGCGAGCACATGCTCCACCTCACTGGTGCCGATACCCATCGCCAGCGCGCCGAACGCGCCGTGCGTCGAAGTGTGGCTGTCACCGCAGACCACCGTCATACCCGGCTGGGTCAGACCGAGCTGCGGCCCGACGACGTGCACGATGCCCTGGTCCAGATCGCCCATCGGGTGCAGGCGCACCCCGAATTCGGCGCAATTGCGCCGCAGGGTCTCCACCTGGGTCCGGGAAACCGGGTCGGCGATGGGTTTGTCGATATCGACCGTCGGGACATTGTGGTCCTCGGTGGCGATGGTGAGATCGGGCCTGCGCACGGGCCTGCCCGCCGCGCGGAGGCCGTCGAAGGCCTGCGGGCTGGTCACCTCGTGCACGAGGTGCAGGTCGATGTAGATCAGGTCCGGTTCGCGGGCGGCGCCCTCCCCCTCGCCGCGGGCAACGACGTGTTGCTCCCACACCTTCTCGGCCAAAGTACGCGGGCGTTCGGCCATTCTTCGATCACCTTTCGGAACGCGCAGCCTGGTCCGCATCGTGGGCTGATGACACGACAATCGGCTGCATCGAATTCGGATATCGCGGGCGTAGCGGGCTGTCGAGACACGATCTGTTCGATGTGCAATCTCAACATCCGAGACGCTAATATCGTTGTATGAGACAGCATAGCGGTATCGGCGTCCTCGACAAAGCGGTGGCGGTGCTCCATGCCGTCGCCGAGCAGCCCTGCGGTCTCAACGAGCTCTGCACCCGCACCGGCCTGCCTCGGGCGACCGCGCACCGCCTCGCGGTGGGGCTGGAGGTGCACCGACTGCTGGCCCGCGACAACAACGGCCTGTGGCGGCCCGGCCCCGCCCTGGCCGAGCTGGCCACCAGTGCCGCTGATCCGCTGCTGGACGCGGCCGGAGCGATCCTGCCCCGGCTGCGCGAGATCACCGGCGAGAGCGTGCAGCTCTACGTCCGCGACGGGAATGCCAGGGTCTGCGTCGCGGCGATGGAACCACCGGTCGGCCTGCGCGACACCGTGCCGGTCGGGGCGCGGCTGCCGCTCACCGCGGGATCGGCGGCCAAGGTGCTGCTCGCCTGGTCCGATCCGGAATTGCAGCGCGCCATCCTGGCCGACGCGGTCTTCGGCGAGCGGCAGCTGGCCGAGGTGCGCAGGCGCGGCTGGGCGCAGAGCGCGGCCGAGCGCGCGGCCGGTGTCGCCAGCGTATCCGCCCCGGTGCGGGATGCGGCGGGCAATGTGATCGCGGCCGTTTCGGTATCCGGCCCGATCGACCGGATGGGCCGCAGGCCGGGCGCCCGCTGGGCCGCCGATCTGGTCGCCGCGGCCGATGCCTTGCACAAGCGTTTGTAAGGCAGTCTCAAATCGGAATCGCTAGTGTTTGCGCATGGGAGTCAACCAGCGGGCGCAGATCGTCATGTCCGATAGCGAAATCACCGAATTCCTGCAGCGCAGCCGCATCGCCACCATGGCGACGCTCGGGCGCGACGGCAGGCCGCATCTCACCGCGATGTGGTACGGCCTCATCGATGGCGAGATCTGGTTCGAGACCAAAGCCAAATCGCAGAAAGCCGTCAACCTGCGCCGCGATCCGCGGATCACCTGCATGGTCGAGGCCGGCCAGACCTACGACCAGCTGCGCGGCGTCGCCATCGAGGGCCGCGCCGAGATCCATGACGATCCGGACCGCCTGTTCGCCGTCGGGGTGAGCGTCTGGGAGCGCTACACCGGCCCCTACAGCGAGGAGGTGCGGCCGATGGTGGCGGCAATGCTGAACAAGCGGGTCGCCATCCGGGTGGTGCCGGAGCGGCTGCGCAGCTGGGACCACCGCAAACTCGGTCTGCCCGCACTCCCGCTCGGCGGCACCACCGCAACCCCTATCGACTGACCCGCGCGGTAAAGCACCTGACAACGCGGCATCCGCCAGCTACCGTCAGGCACGTTCGACACCAATGGCCGGGCGTCGCCGCCCAACCCGGGGGCGCCGCGCGCGGCCCGACGACGAGGAGCAGGCATGGCGCAATCGGGCAGTTCCAACGGCTCTGGCAGTACCAACGACGGCGCCGACGAGGTCAAACGCAAGTTCCGCGAGGCGCTGGAGCGTAAGAACCAGCAGCACGCCAGGTCGGCCGACCACCTCGACGGCCGCTCCAAGGCCAACTCCACCCACGGCAGCGCCACCCACAAGCGCGAATTCCGGCGCAAGAGCGGCTAACCCACCCCGCGAAAACAAAAAGACCCTCCAGTCCCCCTGGACCGGAGGGTCTACTCATATCTCCCACCTGCGCTTTACACCACAAAGTCAACAACCCGCCCCCACTCGCCACCCGCAAACAGCCCACATCACAAACCCCACCAGCGAACTTCCACCCACCGAAGCTCCAAACCCCCGAAACCCCCGCACATTAACCCAGCGACAACGTGAAGTCAGCCCAAACATAAACCCACCAACAAAACGCAACCCCCAACAAATAGGGGGCCAGGGGGCGAAGCCCCCGGTAGGGGGGTCCGGGGGGTGAAGCCCCGCCGGGCGGGGTGTGGGGGTTACACCCCCACAAAATGCGCGGAAATGAGCAATGGCGAGTGCTCTCCACGAGCACCCGCCACCCCGAATGTAGCCCCGACGGGATTCGAACCCGCGCTACCGCCTTGAGAGGGCGGCGTCCTAGGCCGCTAGACGACGGGGCCAGGACTGATCTCTCACTTCCGTGAGTGACCGCTCTGTCGATCTCGGAGCGGGATCCTTCGCTCTCTCGATCAGTGGAAGCTCGGCTAGCTTAACCGGCCGAAGCTCGGCGACCAAATCGCCGATTGCTGAACTGATTTCGGCCGCGAACCGAAGCTAGAACAACAATCTCCGCTGGGGTACCAGGACTCGAACCTAGAATGGCTGAACCAGAATCAGCTGTGTTGCCAATTACACCATACCCCATTGACCAGGGATTCCGACCTCGCGTCTGGTTGACTCGAGACCGTGTTCCGGGCCGAGAAGAAGATTACCCTACGGCTACCGGTTAACCACAAATCGCCTGGTCAAGGCCACATTTGAGCTTCAGCCCGCCGCCTGCCAGCCCTGCGCGGCGCGCAGCCTGGCGAGCGAGGTCTCGCGCCCGAGCAACTCCATCGACTCGTACAGCGGTGGGCTGATGTGCGATCCGGTTACCGCGACGCGCACGGGCGCGAAGGCCTTGCGCGGTTTGAGGCCCAGTTCGTCGATGAGCGCGGTTTTGAGCGCGTCCTCGATTGCGGCCGTCGTCCACTGCGGCAACGGCTCCAGCGCGGTAATAGCGGCCCGCAATACCGGTGCGGCTTCGGATCCCAGATTCTTCGCACCCGCCGCCGGATCAATTGCGAACTCGGCCGCGGGCGCAAACAGGAATCGCAGCAGATCCCATGCGTCGGCCAGTACCACGATCCTGGTCTGCACCAGTTCCGCGGCCGCGGCGAACATCTTGTCGTCGATTTCCGCGCCGATGTGTCCGTGTTCGGTGAGGTACTCACGCAAGCGGTGCGTGAAATCGCCCGGCTCCAGCAACCGGATGTGCTCGGCGTTGAGCGCATCCGCCTTCTTCTGATCGAATCGGGCCGGATTCGAATTCACTTTCGAAATGTCGAATGCCTCGACCATCTCGGCCATGGAGAACACATCGTGATCGTCCGAGATGCCCCAACCCAGCAGTGCGAGGTAATTCAGCAAACCTTCGGGAATGAATCCACGATCGCGATGTGCGAACAGATTCGACTCGGGATCGCGTTTGGACAACTTCTTGTTGCCCTGACCCATCACGAACGGAAGATGTCCGAACTCGGGGGTGAACTCGGCAACACCGATCCGGCGCAACGCGGCATACAGCGCGATTTGTCGCGGCGTCGACGAGAGCAGATCTTCACCGCGCAATACGTGGGTGATCTTCATCATCGCGTCGTCGACCGGGTTGACCAGCGTGTACAGCGGATCACCCGTGCCGCGGGTGAGTGCGAAGTCGGGCACACTGCCCGCCTTGAAAGTCGTTTCACCGCGCACCAAGTCGTGCCAGACGAGATCTTCGTCGGGCATCCGGAGCCGAATCACCGCGGGGCGACCGGCATCTCGGTACGTCTGG
Source organism: Nocardia sp. JCM 34519.1 (assembly GCF_020361265.1). Classification (NCBI taxonomy): domain Bacteria; kingdom Bacillati; phylum Actinomycetota; class Actinomycetes; order Mycobacteriales; family Nocardiaceae; genus Nocardia; species Nocardia sp. JCM 34519.1. The sequence goes on along the minus strand of NZ_JAIRBR010000013.1, from coordinate 109,534 downwards.
ATCTGCTCGGGCGTGAGATTTCGGTCATAGTTGTCGTAACCCAGCTTCGGGTCACGTCCGGCTTCGCGGTGACGTTGCTCGACTTCCTCTGGCGTGGAGAAGGATTCGTACGCCTCGCCCGCCTCCAACAGCCTGCGCACGACGTCGCGGTGGATGTCGCGCCGCTCCGACTGCCGGTACGGCCCGTACGGCCCGCCGACCTCGGGACCCTCGTCCCAGGTGAGCCCGAGCCAGCGTAGGGCGTCGAGGATCGCGTGGTAGGACTCCTCGGAATCGCGTGCGGCATCGGTGTCTTCGATGCGGAAGACGAATGTGCCGCCGTTATGGCGGGCGTACGCCCAGTTGAACAGCGCCGTCCGGACCAGGCCCACATGCGGGGTCCCGGTCGGCGACGGGCAGAATCGGACCCGTACTCGTGTCATGGCTCTCTTTCGATCTGGCCTCTTCGAGCGACCTGCGAGCGGTCGCTAACGATGTTTGGCGGCAACAGGATTGGTGAGGGTGCCGATGCCCTCGACGGTCACCGTCACGCGCTGCCCGTCCTTCATCGGACCGACGCCCTCGGGGGTTCCGGTGAGGATCACGTCACCGGGCAGCAGCGTCATCACCGTGGTGACCCACTCGATGAGCTTCGGAATGTCGTGCAGCAGAAGCGAAGTGCGGCTGCGCTGGCGCACATCGCCGTCCAGTTCGGTGACGATCTCCAGATCCGATGGATCCAAGGCGGTTTCGATCCAGGGGCCGAGCGGGCAGAAGGTGTCGTACCCCTTGCCCCTGGTCCACTGGCCGTCGTGGCGCTGCTGGTCGCGCGCGGTGACGTCGTTGGCGACGGTGTATCCGAGCACGACGTCGAGCGCGCGGGCGGCGGGCACGTCCTTGCACGGCCTGCCGATGACGATGGCCAGTTCGCCCTCGTAATCGACCTGAGATGAGCTGGGCGGCAGGATGATCGGCGCGTTGGGGCCGATGATCGACGTGCTCGGTTTGAGGAAGATCACCGGATCTTCCGGTGCGGGCCCGCCCATCTCGGCCGCGTGCGCGGCATAGTTCTTGCCGACGCAGACCACCTTGCTCGCCAGAATCGGGGCGAGCAGGCGAACGTCGGCCAGCGGCCAGCTCCGCCCGGTGAATGTCGGCGTACCGAACGGATGTTCCGCGATCTCTTTGGCGATGCTGTCGCTTCCCTCCCCTTCGATGCTGACGAACGCGACCCCATCGGGACTGGCAACTCGACCTAGACGCATGGCTGGCAGTCTATCGACCTGCTCGAACGCGTCCGACCACGCGGTACGCGGGAGCTCGTCCCAGGTGTTGAGAACGACGCGTCACGACATGCCCGGCCGGGTGTACGGTAAACCTCGTTGTTCATTCAGTGGGACATGATTCCCAAATATTGAGATATACCGAGGTGATGCCGATGACTGCCGTGACTCAGCTTCCCGAGGTCCGGCGGTGGGCGATGCTCGGCCTCGGCGTCTTCGCCCAGGCGAGCAGCGCGATATTCGTACACGGCCTCCCGTTCCTGCTGCCCGCGCTGACCGATCGCGGCATGACCCTCGCCACCGCCGGTCTGCTGGTGGCCATGCCGACAGTCGGGCTGGTCTGCACGCTGATCGCATGGGGTTACGTCGTCGACCGGATCGGCGAGCGCCGCGTGCTGATCGGTGGGCCGCTGCTGATGTGCGTCGCGGGAGCGGCGGCGGCCGCGACGCACACCGATATCGCCTTGGGCGCACTGCTGTTCGTCGCAGGGGTCGGTGCGGGAAGCACCAACGGGGCCAGCGGTCGGGTGATCGTCGGCTGGTTCCCGCCCCGACAACGCGGGCTGGCCATGGGAATTCGGCAGGCCGCCCAGCCCGCCGGTGTCGCCGTCGGCGCGCTGGCGATCCCGTCCGTCGCTTCCAATCACGGTGTCGCCGCGGCGATTCTGGTACCGGCGGTAATGGCGGGCGCGGCCGCGCTCGGTTGTCTGGTCGGCATCGTCGATCCACCGCGACCCGCGGGCGCAGCGGATAAAGACTTGCGCGCCAACCCCTATCGCGGCGATTCGACGCTGTGGCGCATACACGCCGTTTCGGTACTGCTGGTCGTACCGCAGGGAACGGTGTGGACCTTCGCACTGCTGTGGCTGCACCGCGAGATCGGCTGGTCGCTGCCCGCCGCAGGCCTATTGGTCACCGGCACCCAAATCCTCGGCGCCCTGGGCAGAATCGGCGCCGGAGCATGGTCGGACCGGGTCGGCAGTCGACTGGGCCCGCTGCGCACGGTGGCGATCGCGGCCGTGATCTCCATGGCCGCACTGGGTTTCACCGCGTGGACGCACTGGTGGTTCGCGGCCGTGCCGCTGCTCGTCGCGGCCTCGGTCATCACCGTTTCGGATAACGGGCTGGCCTTCACCGCGGTCGCCGAAATCGCCGGACCCTACTGGAGCGGACGAGGATTGGGCATTCAGAACACTGGACAAAACCTTGCGGTCGCAGCGGTGCCTCCGCTGTTCGGCGCTCTCATAACTGCGAGTGGCTTTCCGGCTGCCTATTTGATGGCCGCCGCGCTGGCGGCGGTGGCGGTTCCGTTGGTACCGGCCGACAGGCGCACCGAATAGTGGTGCATACCTTATATATTCGCCCACCTCGTCGACGTGGCCCGCGTCATCCGAACCGGCCGGGTTTCGGTCACGGTGACGAATAAGGGTGCCCTACTTACGATTTCGTGCCCGCCTCGAATGTCCGAGGCGGGCACGAGGTCGGATCGTGGGATGATCCCACTCACCATTACCCGCTCATCCTTCTCTGAAACCTCTTGGTCCCAACAACTTCCGGCGATCTTGACGCGGCGGGCGCTCACATCCCCACCATGACAGGCGTCTGAAACCCGTCGTTCCCAACAACTTCCGGACTAACCCAGCAGAGAACATTTCACTTCGGTCGCGGTATCCCCAATTTGGCGACATAACGTCGCCAATGCGCTACGATAGCGACAGATCGTCGCCAACGACGGGAGCGAGATGCCGAAGATCGACGCACCGACCATCGCCGAGCATCGCGCGAACCAGGAGAACGCCCTACTCGCGGCGGCCCGCGCACTGCTGCTTTCCGAAGGGCCGCACGGGGTTACCCCCGCCGCGGTCGGTGCGGCCGCCGGGCTCGCCCGCAGCAGCGTCTACAAGTATTTCCGCTCCGGCGACGAGATCCTGACCAGAATCGTCGCCGACTCCTTCGCCGAGTGGGGGGCGCAGGTTCGCGATACCGTTGAACGCGCGGAGACCGCGGCGGGCCGGATAGAGGCATATGTCCGAACGACTTTGGCGCTGGCCGCGGCGGGCGACCATCGCATCGCCGTGCTCGGCGGCGGCCTGCCCCGCGACGAGGAGAGCCGCGCCCGACTCGCAAACGCCCACCACGATTTGGCCGCCCCGCTGCGCTCGGCCCTCACCGAACTCGGCGTCTCCGACCCCGAACTCACCGCCATACTCATCGACGGCGCCCTCGCCCGCGCCATCGACCTGCTCGACGCCGACCACCCGTCCGCCGAAATCATTCCGAAGACAGTCGGTTTCATCCAGCGCGCGGTCGGCATCACACATCACCGCCACCGCCCCCGCCCGCGAACCCATAAAGAATAAGGAAGGAACGCGCCTGCGCGTCGCCCGCCTACTCACCCCGCGGGAACCGGACCGCCCCTATCTGTCCATCCTCGAATTCACCGACGAGCCCGCGAATTCCGCTACCGCGCCTCCGCTGCCTTCCATGCCTGGCCAGACCATACCCCCATCGACGGTGCCCGCCTCACCACTGCCATGGTCCCCGAATCCCGCAGCGTCGACTGAACATTCAGCCGTCCGCACCGCCTATGCTTCAGAGCTCGATCAGGTCGCCGGTCGTCGTGCCGCTAGAGAACGGCGGTGATGCGGGCGCCGATCTCGGAGGTGGACGACGGGCCGGTGCGGGCGGCGAGGTCCTTGGCTACGGCGGATTCGATGCGGGCGGCGGCCTCGGTGTTGCCGAGGTGGTTGAGCAGCAGAGCCACCGAGAGGATCGCGGCGGTGGGGTCGGCCTTGGCCTGGCCCGCGATATCGGGTGCGCTGCCGTGCACCGGCTCGAACATGCTCGGGTTGACGCCGGAGGCATCGATATTGCCGCTGGCGGCGAGGCCGATGCCGCCGCTGACCGCGGCCGCCAGGTCGGTGATGATGTCGCCGAACAGATTGTCGGTGACGATGACGTCGAACCGGCCGGGATCGGTGACCATATGGATGGTCGCGGCGTCGATGTGCTGGTAAGCCGTTGTGACATCCGGGAATTCGGCACCGACCGCGTCGACGGTGCGCTGCCACAGCGAACCGGCGAAGGTGAGCACGTTGGTCTTGTGCACCAGGGTGAGGTGCTTGCGGCGGGCCTGCGCCTTGGCGAAGGCGTAGCGCACCACCCGCTCGATGCCGAACCGGGTATTGGTGCTGACCTCGGTGGCCACCTCGTGCGGGGTCTGCACCCGGATCGCGCCGCCGGTTCCGGTGTACGGGCCCTCGGTGCCCTCGCGCACCACCACGAAATCGATATCCGGATTGCCGGACAGCGGGCTGGTCACTCCGGGAAACAGTTTGGACGGCCGCAGGTTCACATGGTGGTCCAGCGCGAAACGGGTGCGCAGCAGCAGGCCGCGCTCGAGCACGCCGCTCGGCACCGACGGATCGCCGATCGCGCCGAGCAGGATCGCATCGTGCTGCTTCAGCTCGGGCAGTACCGAATCGGGCAGGATCTCACCGGTGCGGTGGTAACGCTTGGCGCCCAGGTCGTATTCGGTCTTCTCGACACCGGGAACCACCGCGTCGAGCACCGCGAGCGCCTCCGCGATGACCTCGGGGCCGATTCCGTCGCCGGGGATGACTGCAAGCTTCATGGCACAGGGCTCCGTTCAGTTTCACTGGCCGCGGATCACCGATTCGGCTTCCGAGCGGCCGGACCGCAAGCACCGCAACATTAACCGGTGCCCGCTCCGACCTGGCCACCAGGGCGACCTGCTCCCACATCGTGGGATTTACGGCCCACTTGCCGATACGACTCGCGCGGAGCCCGACCGCTGGCCGGACCCCGCGCGGGCCTAGGCCCTGTGTCGAAGTCCGGCCGGATGCATCCGTGGCTCAGCTCGTCGCCTGGCAAGGCGGAGGAGGAGCCGATACCGGGTTTGTATCGGCGACGACGACAACGCGGCCAGGCGGCGAGCTGGGCCGCGGAGGCGCCGGATGGGACTTCGACACAGGGCCTAGGAGTATCAGGAGAGGTCGACCAGCACGACCTTGGCCGCGCCGACCGCATCGGCGATGGCGGCCTGAACATCGGCGGGCACCTCGCGGTTCACCCGCAGGATCACCGTGGCGCCCTGCTTGTCGACGTCCTGGCTGAGCTGCGCGGCGAGGATGTCGATCTCGGATTCGCCGAGTTTGGTGGCGATCCGGCCGAGCGCACCCGGCTTGTCCGAGTAGTTCAGCACGCCCAGGTTCAGACCCTCGGCCCGCATGTCGTAGTTGCGGCCGTTGATGTTGACGATCTTCTGCACCTGCTGCGGCTCGGTCAGCGTGCCGGCCACATTCAGGGTGCGGCCGTCGCCGAACACTGCGCGCAGGTCGACCAGGCTGCGGTGGCTCGGGCTGTCGGTGATCGTGGTGACCTGCGCGGTGATACCGCGATCCCGGGCCAGCGTCGGCGCGTTGACGAAGGTGACCTGCTCTTCCACCAGCGCCGAGAAGATGCCGCGCAGCGCCGAAAGCTCCAGCACCGCAACGTCTTGCGCGGCCAGCTCACCGCGCACCTGCACCTCGATGCTCACCGGCAGCTCGTTGGACACCGCACCGAGCAGAGCGCCCTGCTTGCGCACGATATCGAGCCACGGCGCGACATCCTCGTTCACCGCTCCGCCGGTGACGTTCACCGCACCGGGCACGAATTCGCCTGCCAGCGCGAGCAATACGGACTTCGCGACATCGGTGCCCGCCCGGTCCTGCGCCTCCGCGGTGGACGCGCCGAGGTGCGGGGTGACGACGACCTGCGGCAGCTCGAACAGCGGGCTGTCGGTGCACGGCTCGGTCTCGAATACGTCGATGCCCGCGGCCCGGACGTGGCCCGACTTGATCGCATCGGCCAGCGCGGCCTCGTCGATCAGGCCGCCGCGCGCGGCGTTGACGATGATGACGCCCGGCTTGGTGAGCGCCAGCTTCTCCTTGCTGAGCAGGCCCTTGGTCTCGGGGGTCTTGGGCAGGTGCACCGAAATGAAGTCGGCGCGCTGCAGCACCTCGTCCAGGCTCAGCAGTTCGATGCCGAGCTGGGCGGCGCGCGCGGGCGAGACGTAGGGGTCGTACGCGACGATCTTGGTTTCGAAGGCGGCCAGGCGCGCGGCGAAGAGCTGCCCGATGCGGCCGAGGCCGATCACGCCGACGGTCTTGTCGAAGATCTCGACACCGTTGAACTTGCTGCGCTGCCAGGTGTGTTCGCGCAGGGTGGCGTCGGCGGCCGGGATCTGGCGGGCGGCCGCGAGCAGCAGCGTGACGGCGTGCTCGGCCGCGGTGTGGATATTCGAGGTCGGCGCGTTGACCACCATGACACCGCGCTCGGTGGCCGCGGGCACGTCGACGTTGTCGAGGCCGACGCCGGCGCGCGCGACGATCTTCAGGTTCTTGCCCGCCTCCAGGACCTCGGCGTCCACCGTGGTCGCCGAGCGCACCAGCAGTGCGTCGGCCTCGGGGACAGCGGCGAGCAGCGCCGGGCGGTCGGGCCCGTCGACCCACCGAACCTCGACACCGTCACCGAGCGCGTCGACGGTCGACTGGGCGAGCTTGTCGGCGATCAGAACAACAGGACGACCTGCTTGGCTCACTGTGCGGTACTCCTGGGGAAATGGGGTCGGCAATTACCGCCGCCCAGCTTAGTTGGCCCGTTTTCATCGCCGTTTCCGCCCTGGTTGGCGGCCGTCGTCAATTTCAAGGGTTCGCAAAAATATGATGACCGGTCTATAGTTTCGAGCCATGGGAGCGAAGGGCGACGAGACGCGGGGCAAACTGATCCAGGCCACCCGCGCGCTCGTCGAGGAACAGGGCTATTACGGCGCCGGACTCAACCGCATCATCGAAACCAGCGGTGCGCCACGCGGATCCGTCTACTTCCACTTCCCCGGCGGCAAGGACGAACTCGTCGCCGAGGCGATCAAACTGTCCGGCACCGAGATCGCGACGCTCATCGATTCCGTCGCGCTGGCCGATGCCGGTGACGCGGCGGAGCAGCTGCTCACCGCATTCGGCGACCGGCTGGCCGCATCCGGCTGGCGCAGCGGCTGCCCGGTGGCGACCGTCGCACTGGAGGTTTCCGCAGACAACGACGCCATCCAGGCCGAATGCGCTGCCGCGTATACGGCTTGGGAGCAGGCCCTCCGAATCCGGTTGCGCGGCGCGGGACGCGCCGATGCCGACGACCTGGCCGCATCGATCCTGGCGCTGATCGAGGGCGCGCTGCTGCTGGCCCGGTCGCGGCGCAGCAGGGAGCCGCTGGAGCGGGTGGCCCGAACCATTCGAACCCTCATCGGTAACTGAACCAATTGCCTTGCTAGGCAAGGCTTTTCGCAGGTCTATAAAATATGTAGACCAGTCCATTTAGGAGATGGGATGTCCGATAGCATCGTCTTCGGGGCCGCCGGATTCATCGGGCGCGCCGTTGTCGCCGAGTTGCTCACCAAAGGTCACGCGGTAATCGCCGCACTGCGGCCGGGAACGCAGCGACGGCTCGTCGAATACCTCGAAGAGCGCGACGTGCCGCGCGACGAATTGACCATTGCCCCTTGCGATATCGTCGCGCCGGACCTCGACCTGCCGGACGGGCTCGACGTCAGCGGCATCCGCGACGTATACAACTGCGCCGCCCGCTATGCCTTCGGGCTGGCGCACGACGACGCCCACACGGTCAACGTCACCGGTGCGGTGAACGTACTGGATTGGGCCGCAGGGCTATCCGGACTGCGGCGGGTGGTCCACATCACCGGATATCGCGCGGCGAGCGAGGCCCGGCCGACCACCGCCCCGCTGGGCGCGTACGAGTCGACGAAGCTGGCGGCCGACCCGCTGGTGCGCGAAACCGCCGCGCGGCACAATATTCCGTTGACGGTCGCGAATCCGAGCGCCGTGCTCGGACCAGGTCAGTACATCGGGCTGACCGATACGGTCGAGCGCCTGTGGAACGGTAAGTTGCCCGCGTTGCCGGGCGGCCGCGAAACCTTTGTTCCGGTAGTCGATCTCGACTACTTGGCCGCATTCCTGACCGCGCTGCCGGAACAGCACGACACCGCAGGACAGTCGTATACGGTGCTCGACCCGGCGACTCCCGTTCTGCCCGAAGTGATCCGGCTGCTCGCGGAGCATATGGGGGTGCGGGCGCCGCGGTTCTCGGTACCCGTTTCGATGCTCGAACGGCTGCCGCGGGCGCTGACGGGCGCCGATCCGGAACAGTTTCCATTCCTCGTCGAGGATCGGTACGACACGAGCGCGGCCGAGGCCGTCGCAAACCGCGCCGGACTCGTCATGCCGCCGGTCGAATCCGTCCTGCGCACATGGGCGGATCACTTGGTGGCCGGTCGATTCGGCACCGTAACCGCCGAATCGGACGCGGGATTCGCCGACGGCGTCTGGCTGTCGGGCGCCAGGGAACTGCCGGAATATGTGCTGCTACACGGGATTCCGCTGGACGGCAGCTCGTGGCTGCCGGTCCGGGACGCACTCGGCGCACCGAGTCTGGCCGCGGATCTGCCCGGCCTCGGCCGGTCCGCGCCCGGACGGATCGAAGAATTGCTGCCCCGGCTCATGCGGTCCATCCGGAGCGAGCCGGTACTGGTCGGACATTCGCTCGGCTGCTGGCCGGTGCTCGAATACGCCGCGGCACACCCGGATCGGGTGTCCGGGGTGGTGCTGATATCTCCCGCGTTTCTGCAGAAACCGCTGAGCCCGCTACTGCGTTCGCCGTTGACGGAACTGGCATTGCGCCGAATGTCGGCCGCCACCTTGGCAACTCGGCTCGGCGTACCCGAGGGCGATGCGGTGGCGAGCGCATCGGCCAACCTGCGGCGGGCCGGTGTCGCGCACCGGACCGCGGCGGCATTGCGGGCGGCATCTGCCGAATCACACCGAAAGGAGTTGCGCGCCTTACTGGAGCGCGTCCGGGTTCCGGTGCGGATCGTCATCGGCGCCGATGATCCACTGGTGGCGCCGGTGTCGCTACCGACGACGGTTGTCGCCGGTGGCGGGCACTATCCGCAGTTGACGCATCCGGAAGTGGTCGCGGCCGCGATATCCGCCGTCCGAGTCGAGGCGAGCCGCACGTAGTCCCCGGATACGACGGAGGCCGACCTCCCGCGCCGCGCGCGCCCGGAGGTCGGCCTCGAGTCGAATTCAATCGACCATCACGTCGGTGATCAGCGACCGAAGGATCCCGTCCACAGGGTGTCGATGATGCCGTGGAACGCGGCGCCGAAGGTGTTCAGGAAACCGTTCAGAGCGGCGCTACCGGTGTCGATGATAACGGGGATCATTGAAATACCTCTTCGTTGGAACAACAACCCAGTTGAACTGGCTGACACATGGCACATCGGGCCGTCGACAAATACGGTTACAAAATTCTCGCGGATAGTGACGCAGACTACATTCGGCCGCCCGATGTGACATGGTCAACCGTCCAGAAGGGTTTGAACTGGGGAAATAGCCTCTCACCAGCGCAAACGATGCAAATTCGGACGTTAATTTTCCTCGCTAACGAACAATTATGAGAATCCGATAAGACACGCCGCTACGCGGCCGAAAAACTAACCGCGCACGATCGATTCATGCCCATGGAACTGACGGCATCCGGCGGGATGCGGCCGGAAAACCCCTATCCGGGAAACGACCCCGAGGCCAATCACGATCAGATCTCGATGGCGGGTGATCAGCCCAGCTCGCCGAGCACGTCGGCGAACGCGCGCACCCGCGCCGTCTCGCGACTGCGATGCCAGCACAGCCCGAGCACCGAATCGTCCAACCCGTCGACCGGCACGAAGGACACCGACGGCCGGGCCCGGTGGTCGCTGGTCGGCTTGCACAGCAGCATGGACCCGCGCTCGGTGGCCACCAGCGCCAACCCTTCCTCGAGCGTGCGCACCACGGGCCCGGCCGGAATCGCCCGCCCGCCCGGCGTGCTGCTCGGCGCATGGGCATCGCGCCAGTACTGCGGAGCCGGGCCGCGAAACCCGATCAACCGCTCCTCGGCGAGTTCCTCCGCATGGATACTGTCCCGGCCCGCCAGCCGATGCCGAGCCGAAACGGCAAGCTGCTGAGTCTGTTTCGCGAACACATGGCCGAGCACCAGATCCGGCTCGCGGATCGGCGTCAGGATGAGCGCGACATCGACCTCGTCGCGGTAGAGCGGGCCGAACGGATCGGCGAGCGGAATTTCCCTGAGATCGATGGCACAGTCGGGGTATCGCCGCTGGAAGTGCTCGATCGCCGCCATCAGGCCCAGATCGGTGCTGCCCTGAAATCCGATGCGCAGCAGGCCGTGCACGCCGCGCGCCGCATTGCACGCCCGGTCGAGGGTGTGGCCCAATGCCTGATAGGCGGGCCGCAGCTCGGCGGCGAATTCGGCGCCCAGCGGGGTGAGGCTCACCCGGCGGCTGGTGCGATCGACCAACCGGCCCCCGATCCTTCGCTCCAATGACCGCAGCAGCTGACTCACCCGGCCCTGTGAGATATACAACCTCTCACCCGCGCGCCCGAAGTGCAGTTCCTCGGCCAGCACCAAAAAGGCCTCCAGTTCACGCACTTCCAGCCCCATCGGCGTCCGCTCCCTCCATCGATCAATGAGCCCGGCTCATAGAACAATCCGCGAATCGTCATTGTTTCCGCTTGGCAGGATCCGTTGGCTGGAGTCATGACTGATCTTCGAGAACGCGTCGATGCCCCACCGGCGCCGGGGCATTCGATCCGGCGCGGCTGGTTGGGCGTCGGCACGCTCGCCGTCGGCACGTTCACGGTGGTGACCTCCGAGATGCTGCCGGTCGGCCTGCTCACGCCGATGCGCGACGACCTGAATATCAGCGAGGGCACCGCGGGTCTGGCGATGACCGAAACCGGGCTTGTCGCAGCCGTTTCCGCGCCGCTGCTCACCGCGGCGCTCAGCCGGTTCGACCGGCGCTGGGTGATGACGGGGCTCATGGCGGTGCTGATACTCGGCAACCTGACGGCCGCGGCGGCGCCGAATTTCGGCGTGCTCACCGTCGGCCGGGTACTCGTCGGCCTCGGGATGGGCGGCGTGTGGTCGCTCGCGGCCGGGCTCGCGACCCGCCTGGTACCCGAAAACCGCACGGCCACAGCGGTTTCGGTGGTGTTCAGCGGGGTCGCGATCGCCTCGGTGCTCGGTATTCCGGCCGGTGCGTACCTCGGCGCGGTCGCGGGCTGGCGGGCCGCGTTCCTCGTGACGGCCGGGCTGGCCGCCGTGCTGCTCGTCGCGATGCCCGCGATCCTGCCGCCGCTGCGGGCGCAGGGCGATGTCGCGCTGCGCGGCGTCTTCGGATTGGTCGGCAATCCGGCGCTGCGCACCGGACTGCTCATCGTCGCATTCCTGGTGGCCGGGCATTTCGCCGCCTACACCTATGTGCGACCGGTGCTGGAGGACGTCACCGGTGCGGATGCGGGCCTGATCGGATCGCTGCTGGTGGTATACGGAATCGCCGGAATCGCAGGCAATTTCGTCGCCGGACCACGCGCGTCCCAGCGACCGCGGGCGACACTGCTCGTGATCAGCGGGGTGCTCGGCGTCGCGGTACTGCTGCTGCCGATGCTGGGCGGTACGGCACTGATCGCCGGGGTGTTCATCGTGATCTGGGGTATCGCGTACGGCGGTGTTACGGTGAGCACGCTCACGTGGGCGATACTGTCCGAACCCGGCGCGCGCGACGGCGCGGCCTCGCTGCTCACCGCCGTCTTCAACTTCGCCATCGCCGCGGGCGCGCTGCTGGGCGGGCTGGCGGCGAACGGTCTCGGCAGCAGCGCGGCCATGTGGCTGGGCGGCGCACTGGCCATCGCCGCCGTCCTCACCACGGCATTCGGCAGCGCACCGGCGCGAAATTGAGCTGCGCCGCCGCCGATGCGGCCATAGCATCGCCGTCATGTCTTTGCGCGCGATTCCCGCCTCGATGGACCCGGCCGTCGTCGGGTCCATCGACGCCGAGCTGGACCGAATCGCGGCCGAACATCGGGTATCGATCCCGCTCGCCATCGAAAGCGGAAGCCGCGCTTGGGGTTTCCCGTCACCGGATTCGGATTACGACTGCCGGTTCGTCTACGTGGCGAGCCTGGACACCTACCTGTCGCCGTGGCGGACGCGCGATGTCATCGAGACGCCGCTGATCGGTCTGCTCGACGTCGGCGGGTGGGATCTGGCGAAGGCGCTGCGGCTGCTGGTGCAGGGCAATGCGGCGATCGTCGAATGGCTGATGTCGCCGATCGTGTACCGCGGCGATCCCCGCTTCCGCGACGAGCTGCGGGCGCTGGCCGATGCGGTCGCCGACCGGAACAAGGTGGCCAGGCACTATCTGCATCTCGGCGCCAAACAGTGGGAGCTGTTCGGCGGCAATGGCTCGTTGAAGAAGGTGTTCTACTCGCTGCGGCCCGCGATCGCGCTGCGCTGGCTCCGCCAGCATCCGGACGCGGCCGTCGCGCCGATGCATCTGCCGACGCTGCTGGCGCAGTGTGAGCTGCCCGCCGATCTGGTGGCCGCCGTCGCCGAGCTCACCGAGCTCAAGTCACGCACGAGGGAGATGGGCAGCGGCGCGGCGCCCGCGCCGGTCTCGGCCTTCATCGAGGACGAATTCGCCTGTGCGGCAAGCGCTTTCCTGAAGGTCCGGGATCGCGATCTCGACCGGGCGCGCGAGCTCACCTCGGCGTTCTTCCGGAAAACGGCGCTCGCGCAGGGCTGATCTGTTTCGAATACAAAACGACCCCCGCACTCCATCGGTGCGGGGGTCATTTCACGCCACTCTAGAGTTAGGCGACCACACGAACATCCTGGGCCTGCGGGCCCTTCTGTCCCTGGCCGATCTCGAACTCCACACGCTGACCCTCATCGAGGGAGCGGAAGCCGTTACCGGTCACAGCGGAGTAGTGCACAAAGACGTCGGGACCGCCGCCGTCCTGGGCGATGAAGCCGAAGCCCTTCTCGCTGTTGAACCACTTGACAATGCCTTGAGCCATTTCAAACTTTCTGTAGACGAGCCAGGCAATCACTTCAATTCACTGGTCTCGTAGATCAACCATGCCATGGTGGGACGATTTCGGCCACATCGACCCCCACTTTATGTGAGGTATATGACCCTGACCTGTCGTTGTGGCGCCCACCTCGCCGTCAGGATTGCAGATAGCGCAACTGTCCGGGCTTGGCCGCGTCATAGCCGACCCGGCCGGACAGGTGCCGTGGCACCCCGACCTCCCACCACGCACCCGCCTCGGTCCAGGCGGAAGGCTGGGTGCGCACAATAACCACCGCGGGACGCGATTCACGCTTCGCCGCCGTTCTGGCTTCCGCATAAGCGATCCGGAATTCCGCGAGATCCGTCGCGGTGTGCACCGAACAGCCGAGCGCATGAGCGTGGTTCGCGAAATTCACCCGGGGCGGATCTTTCCGGTTGGTACGACAGTCGGCGTACATATTGTTGAACGCCGCGCCGCCCTGTCCCTCCTGCAGCCGGGCGATCACCGCATAACCGTCGTTGTCGCAGACCACGGCCACCATCGGATGGCCGGCGAAGGCGGCCGAGAACAGTTCGGAATTCAGCATCAGGTACGAACCGTCACCGAGCATGGTGGTGACCAGACCATCGGTATGCGCCATCGCCGCACCCCAGGCGCCCGCGAGTTCATAACCCATACATGAGAATCCGTATTCGACATCCATCGTCGGCGCGCCGCCGGTCGCGCGCCAGCCACCGATGAGCTCACCGGGCAGACCACCCGACGCGGTCATCACATAGTCCCCCGGCCCGCTGAGATCGTTGACGATGCCGACGATCTGGGCATAGCTGGGGATGCCGTCGGTGGGGGCGCGGAGTTTATCGATGTGCGCGTCCCAGATACTGCGCAGCGCAGCGGGTTTCCGAGCCCATTCGTCCTGCGTGCGCCAATCCCCGATGGCGGCCGTCAGATCCGCGATGGCCGCGGCGGCGTCGCCGACCACCGCGAGCGCGCCGTGTTTGACCGCGTCGAAGCGGGCCGTGTTCACCGTCACCAACCGGACATCCGGTGCGAAGACCGTCCACGACGCGGTGGTGAAGTCCTGCAACCGGGTTCCCACGGCCAGCACCAGATCCGCTTCGGCGGCAAGCAGATTCGCCGATTCCGAACCGGTGATGCCGAGCGGCCCCGCGTACCCGGGGTGTTCGTGCGGCACCAAGGTGCGGCCCGCGGTGGTCTCGGTGACCGGAATGCCGTGGCGGTCGGCGAATTCCAGTGCCTGCCCGCCCGCACCCGAATAGCGGACGCCGCCGCCGAGCACCAGCAGCGGACGTTCGGCGGCCCGCACCGCCGCGGCGGCCTCGGCGATTTCGCGAATATCCGGGCGCTGCCGTGGAATTCGGTGCATCCGCGGCGCGAAGAGGTCATCCGGGAAGTCGTAGACCTCCGCCTGCACATCCTGCGGCAACGCGATGGTCACCGGCCCGGCCTCGGCCGGATCGGTGAGCACCCGGGCCACCTGCGGCAAGGTGGCGATGAGCTGCTCCGGGCGGGTGATCCGGTCGAAGTAGCGGCTGACCGCGCGGAAGGCGTCGTTGACCGTCGCCGTCGCGTCACCGAAATGCTCCACCTGCTGCAGCACCGGGTCGGGCGCCCGGCCGGTGAAGGTGTCACCCGGAAGCAGCAGCAGCGGAAGACGATTCGCATGTGCGACGCCCGCCGCGGTCACCATGTTCAGCGCGCCGGGTCCGATCGACGAGGTCGCGACGCCGACCTGACGGCGATGCGTCGCCTTCGCGTAGCCGACCGCGGCCAGCGCCATGCCCTGCTCGGTATGTCCACGCCAGACCGGGATTTCGGCGCGGCGCTCGTGCAGCGCGGTACCGAGACCGAGCACATTGCCGTGTCCGAAGATCGCGAAAACCGCCGGGAAGAGCGGGACTTCGCGGCCGTCGATGGTCTCGGAGCGCTGCGCGACGAGCCAGGCGACGAGGGCTTGTGCGGTGGTGAGCTTCACGGATCCGTCCTTAATTATTGTCGCGCCTGCCGCGATGGTCGGTGACCGGGCAGCGCGGGTCGAACTCCTGACCGGCCCAGGTGTCGCGGACCCAGCCGTGCGCGGGATCGTCGCAGAAGGCCATGGAACGCGCGGCCGCCGGACCGGCGAGCACGTTCAGGTAGTACATCGGGTATCCGGGCGCCGCGATGCACGGCCCGTGGTAGCCGTGCGGCACCAGGAAGACGTCGCCGTCGCGCACCGCGACGTTCGCATCGAGCGCGCCGTCGGCGGTGTAGGTGCGGTGCATGCCGAAACCCGTTGGCGACGGCGTGATTCCGTCGCGATCGGCGATGCGGAAGTAGTAGATCTCCTCATTGACCACCTCGCATTCGCTCGCCTCGTCGTGCTTGTGCGGCGGGTAGGACGACCAATTGCCGTCCGGGGTGATCAGCTCGCAGGCGTTGAGCTTGTCGGCGTGTTCCCACACCCCCGGTGTGCCGAAGTTGGTGACCTGTCTGGTGGCCTGGCCCGCGCCGCGCACCTCGACCGGAACCTGCTCGGCCGGACCGTATTTCGGTTCCAGGCGGCGGGTGCAGCGGGCCATCGGCAAGGCGACCTCGATGCCGGATTTCGTGGTGAGCCGCAGTTCGGCGTCGCGCGGGACGTAGGCGAAGTCGGTCACCCTGGTGAAAACCGAGTCACGGCCGGTCAATTCGATGGTGTGGCCGTCGACCTGTACCGTGCATCCGCCCGCCAACGGCAGCACGAACGCCTCGAATTCGCCGGTGTGTACCGTGCGGGATTCGCCTGCGGCCAATCGGAGTACGCGCAGGCCGGTGAATGTCCAACCAGCGGCCTCCGGGGTGAGGTAGATGGGGTCGGTTCCGTCGGCCAGTGTGCCGGACGGTCGGTGCAGCTTCATCGGGCCCTCCGGGCAGGGGATTTCGGCGTGCGGCTCATCGGGCGTCTTTCAGCAGCCGCGCCGCCGCGTCGACGGCCGCCGCGACATCGCCGTCGGGCGGATACAGCAGGGTGCGGCCGACGACCAGGCCGCGCACGACATCGTGGCTCAGTGCCCCGCCCCAGGACGCGAGATCGGCGGCCGGATCGCCGGACGGTGCGCCGCCCAGCACCACGACGGGCAGGGTGGTCGCATCCAGAACCGAGATATCATGCGGCGCTGGAATTTTCAGCCAAGTGTAGGCAGAGGTGACGCCCAATCCGGACGCGACGGTGATCGCGCGGGACAGCGAGGGCGCGTCCCTGCTCATGATGAGCGCACCGGATTCGTCGCGGTGATACGGCAGCGGCTCCACCATCGCCATCAGGCCCTGCGCGGCCAATTCGGAAACCGCCTGTGCGCAGGCGTGCAACGTCGGGATGGTGCCCGCATCGGAATCATCCAGGCGCAGCAGCATTTTGCCGCCGTCCAAGCGGAACCGGGCCAGTGCGTCGGCGTCGTAGCCGGTGAACCGATCGTCGATCTCCCACTCCGCGCCCGCCAAACCGCCACGGTTCATCGAGCCGATCACGACCTTGTCGTCGAGCGCGTCCAGCAGCAGCAGCTCCTCGACCACGTCGGGAGATCCGAGCACGCCGTCGACATCCGGGTGCGCGAGCGCGATGAGCAGCCGCTCCAACAGATTTCGCCGATCGGCCATCGCGGTGCGATCCGAACCGACACCGAGCGCGCCGCGGGCCGGGTGGTCGGCGGCGACCAGGAACAGGGTGTCCTTGTCCGACAACAGGCTCTGCCGCCGGACTCGCTTGTTGTACGCGCGCTCGACCGCCGCCGGGTCGGTGGCACGCACCCGGAGTAGGTCACGCCAGCGTTCGTCGCTCAGGTACACGGGATCTCCTCCTTCAGCGGCACAGCAGTGCCTCGATCTCGGTATTCGTCGGCATCGCGTCGGCGCACGCCAGCCGCGAAGCCACCAGCGCGCCAGCGGCATTCGCATATCCCGCGATCCGGCGCGGATCCCAATCGGAGAGCAGGCCGTGGATCAGCGCGCCGCCGAAGCCGTCACCGGCGCCGAGCCCGCACACCACCTCCACCCGGCACGGCGGCACCGTCCACCGTTCCCGTTCGGTCGCGATGAGCACGCCGTCGCCGCCCCGCTTGATCACCGCCAGCCGCACACCGCGGGCCAGCAGCAGATCGGCGGCGGCATCCGGATCGTCGGTGCCGACCGCGACCCGAACCTCGGTTCGGTTGCCCACCACCACATTCACGTGATCGAGCAGCCAACCGATCTCGGCCCGCGCGGTCGCCTCGTCGGGCCAGAACATCGGCCGATAGTCCAGATCGAGCACGGTGTGCCCGCGCCCGGCCCGGCGTTCCAGCACCGCGCGCTGCGTCGACCGGCTCGGTTCGACGCTCACGCCGGTGCCGGTAACCCACAGCAGCGGAACGGAATCCACCACATCCCACGGCACGTCGTCCGGGGTGATGGTCAAATCGGGTGCGATGGGCGCGCGGTAGAACAGCAGCGGCGGATCGGCGGGTGGATTCAGTTCGCAGAACACGATGGGCGTCTGCAGATCCGGCGCGGTGCCGACGAAATCCGCCGAAACACCGAAACCTTCGAGCGCCGAGCGCACATACGCGCCGAATCCATCGGGACCGACCTTCGTGAGCACCGCACTGCGCCTGCCCAGCCGCGCGGCGGCCACCGCGACATTGGTCGCGGTGCCGCCGAGGAACTTCGCGAACGAGCGCACATCGGCCAGCGCGACACCGGTCTGCTCGGGGTAGAGATCCACCCCGACCCGGCCGATGGTCAGAGCCTCGAGTTCCGTCACGGGTTCGCCACCACCCGCTCCAATTCGTGCTGCAGCGCGTCCAATTCGGCGCCGCCCGCCATCTGCCTGGTCAGCTCGGCGACATCGATTTCCGACTTCTCGTACGCGCCGAGCATCGCGCCGCGCTTGAGCAGCAGGAACCGATCGCCGACCGGGTAGGCGTGATGCGGGTTGTGCGTGATGAGAATGACGCCCAGCCCCCGATCACGGGCCTGCACAACATATTTCAGCACCACACCGGCCTGCTTCACGCCGAGCGCGGCGGTCGGCTCGTCCAGGATCAGCACCTTGGCGCCGTAGTGCACGGCCCGCGCGATGGCGACGCACTGTCGCTGACCGCCGGACAGCGTGCCGACCGGCTGCTCCATATCGCGGATCTCGATCCCCATATCCGTCAACCCTTTTCGGGCTATCTCCTGCGCAGCACGGCGATCGATCAGACGGAACGGGCCGTAACCCTTCGTCGGCTCGGAGCCGAGCACGAAGTTTCGCCAGACGCTCATCAGCGGCACGACGGCCAGATCCTGGTAGACGGTCGCGATGCCGCGATCCAAAGCCGCACGCGGCGAGGAGAATTCGACCTCCTCCCCCTCGACCAAGAGTTTGCCCCGATCGTGCTGGTGCACACCGGCGAGTATCTTGATCAGCGTCGACTTGCCCGCGCCGTTGTCGCCGAGCACACAGGTCACCTCGCCCGCGTTCACCACGGTGGAAACATCCTCCAGCGCGACGACTCCGCCGTAGCTCTTACCGATGCCGACGGTCTCGACCAAGGTGTTCATCTGCGCACCCTTTCGGCTCGCTTCTGGAATCGGTTGTTCACCAGCACCGCGGCCAGCAGCAGCACACCGAGGAACAACATGAACCAGTCACTGTCCCAGCGGGCGAAAACGATGCCCTGGCGCGCCATTCCGAAGATGAGCGCGCCGATCGCGGCACCGATGGCCGAACCGAAACCGCCGGTCAACAGGCAGCCGCCGACCACGGCCGCGATGATGTAGTGCAACTCCAGCCCGACGCCCTGATTCGCCTGGACGCTGGAAAAGCGCAGAATATTGCACGATCCCACCACCCAGCCCGCGAATGCGGTGCCCATGAACAGCACGATCTTCGTCCGCACCGCGGGCACACCGACGGCCCGCGCGCTCTGCAGCGCGCCGCCGACCGCGAAGATCCAGTTGCCGAATCTGGTGCGCACCAAGATGAGTGCGGCGATCGCCGTCAACACGATCCACCACAGCACCGAGGCCTGGAACCGCACTCCGCCGATATCGATGGTCGAGGCGAATACCGAACCCGCCGATTCGTAACCCGGCGCGCCGCGCACGCCCGACACCTGCACGGTATTCGTGACCAGCCGTGTCACACCGAGATTCAGGCCCTGCAGCGCGAGAAACGTACCGAGCGTGACGATGAAGCTCGGCAGGCCCGTACGCATCACCACCCAGCCGTTGAAAGCTCCTACGGCCAAGGCGAATACGAGCGAGACCAGCAGCGCCAACCACACATTCCAGCCGGCGTGCACCGAAAGCAGCGCGGTGACCAGCGCGGTGGACGCGGTCATCACGCCCGCCGACAGATCGAATTCACCGCCGATCATCAACAGCGCCACCGCGATCGCCATGATGCCGAGCGTCGACGAATCATCCAGCCAGGTGGCGACGCCGAGCGGGCTGAGGAACCGGTCGGTGATCACCGAGAAGAACACGAACACCAGCAGCGCGCCGAGCGCCGCACCGATCTCCGGCCGAACGATCATGCGCTGCATCAGCGTCGGACCGTCCGGCCGCCGCTCCGGCGCGATTTCGGATGCTTTCGTGGCTACCGTCATGTCAGCCACTCACCGGGTGCCCTTGGCCACGAGCGCGGCAACGGCATCCACATTGGACTTGTCGACGAAGGCCGGTCCGGTCTGCACCGGGGCGCCGCCGCCGACGGTATTGGCATTGGCCTTGTACAACTGCAGCAACACGATCGGCAGATAACCCTGCTCGAATTGCTGCTGGTCGATGGCGAACAGCAGCTTGCCCGCC
Source organism: Nocardia sp. JCM 34519.1 (assembly GCF_020361265.1). Taxonomy (NCBI): domain Bacteria; kingdom Bacillati; phylum Actinomycetota; class Actinomycetes; order Mycobacteriales; family Nocardiaceae; genus Nocardia; species Nocardia sp. JCM 34519.1. The sequence goes on along the minus strand of NZ_JAIRBR010000013.1, from coordinate 89,469 downwards.
TTGATCGCGTCCACCACATCGGTGTTCAGATCGAAGGTGGCCACCGTCGCGGCGGAACCGGATTCCTTCACCGCGTCCACCGCGCGCGCCGCCACCTGCGAATTCAGCGTCAGCACCGCGTCGATCGACTTGTCGGCCTCCAGCGCGCCCTTGATCCGCGACTGGGCGTCGGTCGGGTTGTTGATATCCACCTGCAGTGTGGTGGCATTGCCGAAACCCTTTGTCGCGCCGTCACAGCGCTGGTTCGCGCCGATATTGCCCGCCTCGTGGATCACGCACAGCAGCTTGGTCTTCTTCGCGTCGGCCAGACGCTTGCCTGCCAGCTGGCCCGCGAGGGTTTCACTCTGTCCCACATGGCCGATCGCGCCGAATTTGGCGCTCTGATCCTCGCCCGAATTGATCGTCACGACGGGAATGCCTGCGGCGACGGCTTTTTCGATGGATGATCGCAGCGCGTCCGGGTTCGCCATCGAGACGACCAGACCGTCCACCTTCTGCGCGACCGCGTTGTCGATCAGCTTTGCCTGCTGTCCCGGATCGCCCGAGGATTGGTAATCCACCCGCACGCCAAGGTCTTTGCCCGCCTGCTGGGCGCCGTTCTTGACGACGTTCCAGAACGCGTCACCCGCGCTGCCGTGCGTCACCACCGCGACCGAACCCAATTTGCCCGCGGCGACCGGAGCCTGGCTCGGGGCCGGCGACTCCGAACTCGGGCCGCTGCACGCGGTGAGCACCGCGACCGCCGCCGCGGCGGGCAGCAGCAGCGCGCGCCATCCGATGCGGCGCGAACGTATCGACGTCATTGTCATCACTTCCCAACTAGATTCGTACCGAGGCGAGTGCGGAGCCGATGCCCGCGAGGTGACGCAGGCTGCGTTCGGCATCCCGGCTCGGCAGCTCTGCCGAGTCGGTGGGGCGCAGGGCGGCGTCCTGTTCGATGACGTACCAACCCCGGTAACCCGCGGCGTGCAGTGACCGCACCAGCGCGTCGATATCGACATCGCCGTCGCCCAGTGGGACATACAGTCCCTGGCGCACGGCCTCGCTGTATTCTATTGCGCCACTGCGGATTTTGTCCGCCAGCTCGGCGCGAACATCCTTGAGGTGAATGTGGCCTATCCGATTCGCGTGCCGCTGCGCCAGTTTCACCGGATCGGCGCCGCCGATCAGCAGGTGTCCGGTGTCCAGGCACAGGTCGAGGTCCGAATCGGCGACGAAGCGCTCCACCTCGGCCTCGCTCTCGACATGCGTGCCGACATGCGGGTGCAGCACCGTGCGCAGACCGTGCCCGGCGGCGAGATCGCGGATCGCACCGGCGGTTTCGATCAGCGTGCGCCATTCGGAATCGCTCAGCTGGGGCCGCGCATCGTAGCCGTCGAGGCCGGTGGCCGCGGCCAGCACGAGCACCTCGGCGCCGGTCGCGGCGAACAGGGCCGCGGTCTCCTCGGCCGCCGCGATCGCCCGGTCCGGATCCCGATGTAGCGCGACGGCGAGGAAGCCGCCGAGCATCGTCATGCCGAATTCGCCTAGTAGCGTGCGTAATTCGCCGGGGTCGCGCGGAAGATAGCCGGGCGGGCCGAGTTCGGTCGCGGTGAGCCCGAGCGCGGACATGGCGGACAGGACGGTGCGCGAGTCGAGCACATGGCCCCAGCCGGGCACCTCGCAGACTCCCCAGGAGATCGGCGCGGCCGCGATGCGCAGCGGGTTGAGCGGTTGGGTCATCGAGATTTCTCCGACCTTCGGTGTGATCGAGTTGTTGCCCAAACGTATTGGAGCGCTCCAACTATGTAACGTGGACCACAGGGTGTCAAGAGGTTCCGCCGGACTCTTGAAAATGTCCCTACCTCGGAAAATCCTACCTTCCATGCAAAACGCAGGTCGCCGATGTCGCGAGAATTGTCTTATTAGAGCGCTCTATTGATTGGCGCGCGACAACCTTGTAACCTCCGTCACGGCACCTGATCGACGGATGCGGAACGGAGGCGAGATGGCGCGGCCCACCATGGAAGACGTCGCCGCCAGGGCGGGCGTCTCGCGCGCACTCGTCTCGCTCGTCATGCGCGATTCACCCAAGGTGAGCGAGCATCGGCGGCGCGCGGTACTGGAGGCCGCCAAGGAACTCGGCTACCAGCCGCACATCATGGCCAGATCGCTGGCCAGCCGCACCTCCAACATCGTCGGCGTCATGGTGTCCGACCTGCGCAACGCATTCTTCGCCGATGTGGTGGAGGGTATGGACGCCGCGGCGCAGGAGGCCGGGCTGGAACTGATCCTGAATACCGGGCGGCGCAGCGCGGCCCGGGAACGCACCGCGCTGGAAAGCCTGCTCTCGTTCCGGCCCGGCGGCATCATCCTGCTCTCGCCGGTCCTGCCCGCCGCAGCCATTCGCGATGCGGCGCAACAGGGTCCGGTCGTGCTCGTCTCGCGCACCTCCGCCATCGCCGACGTCGACACCGTCAACGACGACGGTGAGGTCGGCGCCGCACTTGCCGTGGATCACCTTGTCTCCCTTGGACACCGGCGCATCGTGCACCTCGACGGCGGCGGCGCGTTCACCTCGGCGGCCCGGCGCAAGGGCTACCGTGCCGCCATGGAGCGGCACGCACTGGAACCGATGATCATTCCGAGCGAGCACACCGACTCGGCCGGGATGGCCGCGGTACACAAACTGCTGAACCTGTTCTCCCGCAACAACTTTCCCACCGCACTGGTGAGCAGCAACGACTTCAACGCCGTCGGCGCCATGTCGGCCCTCGAGGAGGCCGGATTACATGTGCCAGACGACGTTTCGGTCGTCGGATACGACAACACCTCACTGGCCGCACTGCGGCATGTCGCACTGACCACCATCGATCAGCCGCGAATTCAGATGGGGCGCTTGGCCATCGAGGCGATCACCGAGCGGCTGCGGCACGGCCGGACCGAGCCGGTGCGCAGGCGATTACAGCCGTCGCTGGTCGTTCGATCGACCACGTCGGCGCCGCGATCCTGAACACAACCGAAGAGCTCAATCACCCGGCGTGTACGCGCGTCGGCATCGCATCAGAAGGAGAGTCGATGAACGCCGTCACCATAGGCCTCGCGGGGACCGGGCGGATCGGGACCGCCCACGCCGAAACACTGAAGAACCTGGCCGGCGTCGGCACCGTCGTGGTCGCCGACGCCGACGCCGAACGCGCGCGCACCGCCGCAACCAAACTCGGCGTCGAATTCGCCGCCGATATCGACGCGCTGTTCGCCACCCGCCTGGACGGCGTCGTGATCGCGACCGCCACCGACTCCCATCCCGAACTCATCACCAGGGCAGTCGATCTCGGCATTCCGGTGTTCTGCGAGAAACCGGTCGCCGCCGATATCGCGGGCACCGTCACCGTCCTCGACCACCTCCGGGACGCGACCGTCCCGGTGCAGATCGGCTTCCAGCGCCGATTCGACGCCGGCTACCGGGCCGCCCGCTCCGCCGTCGCCTCCGGCGACCTCGGCTGGCTGCACACCCTGCGCGCGACCACCCTCGACCCGGCCCCGCCGCCCGCCGAATACATTCCGCGCTCCGGCGGCATCTTCCGCGACTGCGGCGTACACGATTTCGACATCATCCGCTGGGTCACCGGCCGCGAGGTCACCGAGGTATACGCCGTCGGAGCCAACCGCGGCGACGAATTCTTCACGGCCGCAAACGATGTCGATACCGCCGCGGTAACCCTGACCCTCGACGACGGCAGCCTCGCCACCGTATCCCTCACCCGCTACAACGGCGCGGGCTACGACGTCCGGCTGGAGGCGCTCGGCTCCCGCGCCAACGCCATCGTCGGCCTCGACGATCGCGCCCCCCTACACTCCGTCGAACCCAACTACCCCCCTTCCCCTTTCCCCGCCTACCCGGGTTTCATGGACCGCTTCCGCAGCGCATACACCGACGAACTCGCCGCCTTCCTCTCCGTCGTCCAGGGCACCATCGAAAACCCCTGCACCCCATGGGATGCCCTCGAAGCCTTCTACATCGCCGAGGCCTGCGAACTCTCCCGCGCCGAACGCCGCCCCGTCCCCGTCGCCGAGGTCCGGCGCTAGCATTCGATCGCCGACGGACTCCCCGGATTCCGTCGGCAACTCCCACCCCTCGGCGCCTTCACCCAAGCCTCATCCCCACCCGGCCCCCTCCACCACCGCCCACCCCATCACTCCCCCAAAAACACCACCAGCTCATAGGGATCGGCACAGTCGAACGTCACATTGTGAATGAGCATGCCGCCGAGCGTAGGTGCGGATGCCTGACATACGAAGCCCTAACCACGAACTACCCAATCTCCGAACGGTTTCCGACTTCCAGAGACCGGCGCCGTGGGTCCTTCGTCGGCTATGCGCCATCACCTTCGGTTCCGCTGCCACCTCCCCGCTCCGCACCGCGAGATCCAGCTGCCGAGCCGCCTCTTCCCGATCAATGTCCATCCGAAAGAACATCCCCGCAGCCACATCCTCGCTCACGCGCCAGCCTCGGCCGCACCAGGCAGACTCGCCGCGCCTGCACCGCCCAACCCGACGACTCCCGTGCCTGCGCCATCGGGCAACGCCTGAAGTCCCTCCGCCTCAGGGTTTTCCGGAAGTTGCCTGGACACTCGCTCAGCGAATTTGTCGCCTGGAAACTACAGCGGCACCGGGAACTCGCTAGCCTGCCGCCGAAACCTACCGTCCGACACCATCGTCGAGGCATGGGGCTTGCCAACGGTCGGCGCCGCCCAGACCCTGCTCGATTGTGTTTCGGTGCTACGTTCCGACAAGGCCGACCAGCTGATCGACGAACATGCCGGTCGCTCCATCGATCTGAACGATCTATTTGAACTTTCCCGCACCGGACGACATGGAGCGCCAGCCCTGCGCAAGCAACTCCGCGAAGCCGCCTTGAACGCCGCGTCCGACCCGGAGGGTCTCTTCGCCCGCGCTTTGGCGCGCCGCAACCTACATCTACTCTCGAACCACCCCGTCGGACCGTACTTCGGTGACTTCGTCGACGAACGCTCACGCACCATCATCGAGATAGACGGACGCGAATTCCACAGCGAGTCAAGCGCATTCCGCCACGATCGCCGCCGCCAGAACTGGCTACTGCTGCACGGCTGGCCGGTGCTGCGCTACGCCGCGGCGGACGTGTACACCGCGATCGATACCTGCGCCGACGAGGTCGTTGCCGTTATCCGTCAGCGACGGCAGACTTCGTGATCCGACGCCTGCACCGACGAGGTTGCCAACGGCATGCGACACCAACGCAAGCCTCGTAACCCCGGCCTGAGCGGACACTTTCGGCCCCTGAAGGCCCTGTCAGGCCCTTCAACGGACGAAAATGTCCGCTCAGGCCGGAGGGTATGCCAGACTCGGTGCGTGGAAATCGGGGAAGAACTCGACCTACGGCTGCGGATCTTTGATCGTCTCGCGCAGGAACTTGCCGCGAAAGGTTCATTGACCAGGGACGAACTGACAGAATTCCCGGTCGACGGAACGAGTTATCGGCTCATCGACCGCAATAGAGGCATCTGGAACCCACGGGGGTTCGCGGCAACTCTGTCTATTCTGTCCAAACCCGACAGCCAATATCAGGATGATGCAGTCGGCGAATCGCTCTTCGGATACGCATATCGTGCCGGGAGCATGCGAGGTGACAACACCAAACTCCGACGCGCAGTGGAGCTGAAACTGCCTGTGATCCTGCTCCGGTGGATTGCGGACGGTATATACGTCCCGATAGCTCCCGTTTATGTGGTAGCGGATGATATGCCGAACCAGCGGGTCATCCTGGCGATGGATGAGACTTTGCGGGAGGTTGCCGATCCGCTACACCTGCAACCGCTCGAGCGGGCGTACGCCACCCGGATCACCAGACAGCGGCTACACCAACCGGAGTTTCGCGCCCGAATACTGCAGGCATATCAGCATCGGTGCGGAGTCTGCAATTTGGGGCATCCGCAACTGCTGGATGCGGCTCATATCATCGCGGACACCGCATTCCACGGATTGGCCAGCACCGAGAACGGGCTTTGCCTGTGCAAGTTACATCACGCTGCTTACGACACGAATCTGCTCGGAATATCACCCACCTTCGAGATACGAATCGCACCAAAACTAATGAGAGATCGGACCACCGGCCCGACGCTGCAACATGCCTTACAAGGGGTGAATGGCACCATGCTGGTACTTCCGAAACGACGAGTGGATCATCCCGCGCCGAAGCGATTGGCAGAGCGCTTCATGGAATTCGAAAAGGCCAATGGTGTCGGCCAAGTGGATATTTCCTGGCCGACGTCGACAGCAGTTGTTCCAGCCATCGGCGCCACGTCACCGAATACTCACAACGAGGCCGGGGGTCGGGTCACCGAATACTCACAACCAGCTCGGGTGTCTACAACAGGCGGGAGATGACCTCGGCTAGCTGTTTTACGTTGCGGCATTCGTGCATGGTGATGTGGGTGGCGTAGAGGTGGGCGGCGGAGTCGCCGGTGGACCAGGAGCGGGCGGGTTCGGGGTTCAGCCAGTGGGCGTGGGTGGCGCGGGTGCAGATTGTTTGTAGGGCTTCGAGGTTGGGGGTGGTGCGGTTGGTGCGGGCGTCGCCGAGGATTAGGAGGGAGGTGCGGGGGCCGATGGCGTCCAGGTAGTTGTCGGCGAAGGTTTGGAAGGATTCGCCGTAGTTGCTGCTGCCGAAGCGGGTTACGTTGGCTTCTCGGGTGATTCGGGTTGCCAGGCCGGGGAGGGGTGGGTCGCCGGGGGTGAAGAAGGGGGTGATTTCGTCGCAGGTGTCGATGAAGCCGAAGCTGCGGACTCGGGTGAACTGGTCTTGGAGGGCTTGGACGAGTTGGAGGGTGAATTCGGCGAAACCCGTTACGGAGCCGGAGAGGTCGGCCAGGATGACGAGGTCGGGGCGGCCGTGTTTGCGGGCGCGGAGGACGGGGGTTACCGGGACGCCGCCGGTTGCCATGGAGCGGCGGAGGGTGCGGCGCATGTCGATCCGGCCGCGGACCGATTTGCGGCGGCGGGCCGCTAGGCGGGTGGCCAGTTTGCGGGCCAAAGGGGTTACGAGGCGGCGCATTTCGGCGAGGTCCTGTTCGCGGGCGCCGAGGAAGTCGATCTGGTCGGTGCTGGATTGGACGCCGCGGCGGGCGATGTAGTCGGTGCCGCGGAGTTGGGCCGAGCGGAGGCGGGCCTCGGTTTGCAAGGCGGTGCGGAAGGCGGTGAGGCGGCGATTCGCCTCGATGGTGTGCACCGCGGTGTCGAATTCGTCGGTGCGGCTGCCCATTTCAGCGACCAAGCGGTCGGCGAGATCTTCCGGGCGCAGCGCCTTCAAGGTGAGGTACGAGGACCAGCCCGCACCGGAGGCGGTGGTGACGGGCGCACTCGGTTGGCCCGCGCCCGCACCGCCGTACGCGCCCAGAGCGGTGAGGGCCTGCCTCGCCAACTCGGTAAGAGCGGCCGGATCGTCTTGCGCCAGTACCGATACCAGTTGATCACGCAGGGCTGCAACGGATTCCGGCGCTTCGTCCCGAATCGGTTCCACGCCGAGGAAGTAGAGGTCGAACAGCTGGTCGAAGACGGCGCGTTGTCCGTTGCGGCGCAACAGGGTTGCCGCCAAACCGGACCGCAGCCGGTTCGGGTCCGCTGTGCCGAGTGCGAGGATCGCTTCGGCGGCATCGACGGTTTCGCCTGGGCCCGCGGTGATCCCGTGTTCCCGCAGTAGACCGACGAAGTCGACGAGCCGGTCGGTCATCGTCTGTGCGGCGCTGCCGCCGCTGCGCACCACGGTCACCGCGCGCCGTCCGCGCACGACGCGGCGGGGGCATTCCGTTCACCCGCGCACATACATTCCGCCACAAGCGGATCCAGACGAACCGCCGTACCATCCGAGGTCGGCGCAGCCCGCAATGAACCGATGCTCACCGGCCGCACATCGAAAACCCGCCACTGTTGGTCGACGGCGACGGGTCTCCACCCCGCAATGCTTTTCGCGAGCCCAGTCGTCGGGGACGAGGATCCACCCGTGAGATCGACACCCCCGGTCATGCCGAACCCTTTCGCGCATCGTCGCGAAGCAGCGCCAACGCCCGTCGCAAGCCGTTGGTTGACTTGGCACACCCAGCCTGGAGTGGACCCGCCGGATCATGCCGAATCCCCCTCGTACACCGGTCTCGTCGTTCAGCGAGGCCAACCGCTGCGCCGCAACCCGATCGTCGGCCTGGCACACCCAAACTGGCGTAGACCTGCCGGATCATGCCGAACCCTCTCGCGCACCGATCTCGTCGTTCAACAAAGCCAACCGCCCGTCGCAAGCCGATCGCCGGCCTGGTATATCCGGACTGGAGGAGACCCGCCGGATCATGCCGAATCCCCCTCGTACACCGGTCTCGTCGTTCAGCGAGGCCAACCGCTGCGCCGCAACCCGATCGTCGGCCTGGCACACCCAAACTGGCGTAGACCTGCCGGATCATGCCGAACCCTCTCGCGCGCCGGTCCCGTCGTTCAACAAAACCAATCGCTGCGCCGCAAGCCGATGATCGGCTTGACACACTCAGACTGGAGCGGACCTGCCGGATCATGCCAAATTCCCTCGCGCACTGGTCTCGTCGTTGAGCAAAACCAGCCGTTCCGTCGCAAGCCGATGCTTCAACAACACACCCAGGTTGGGGCGGACCCGCCGGATCATTCCGAATCCCCCTCGCACACCCCTCCCGTCGTTCAACAAAGCCAACCGCTGCACCGCAACCCGATCGTCGGCCTGGCACACCCAAACTGGCGTAGACCTGCCGGGTCATGCCGAATCCCCTCGCGCACCGTTCTCATCGCGAAGCAAAGCCAACCGTTCCGTCGCAAGCCGATGATCCGCCTGGTATTTCAACAGCACGCCCAACGTGGAGCGGACGACACCGCTGGTCAGGTTTCGCGCACCCAGGGCGACCAAAGTCTTTGCCCAGTCGACGGTTTCGGCGATCGACGGCGCTTTTCGCAAGGGTAGTTCACGCAACGCGCCGACGACGCGCACCACGGGTTCGGTCAAGACGGCGTCGAGCTCCGGCACCTTCAGCCGGACGATGGCCTTCTCCAATTCCGCTGTGGGGTAATCGATGTGGAGGTACAGGCAGCGGCGTTTCAATGCCTCGGAGAGGTCGCGGTTGGCGTTGGAGGTGAGGATGACGAAGGGTTTGCGGACGGCGGTGACGGTGCCGAGTTCCGGGATGCTGATCTGATAGTCGCCCAGAACCTCGAGCAGCAGCCCCTCGAGCTCGACATCCGCCTTGTCCAGTTCGTCGATGAGCAGAACGGTGGGCGAAGAGCTTCGGATGGCGGTCAGCAGGGGACGGGCCAGCAGGAATTCCTCGGTGAAGACGTGATCGCGGGTGGCGTCCCAGCCGTCTTTTTCGGTCGAGGTGATGCGCAGCAGCTGCTTCGCGTGGTTCCACTCGTAGAGCGCGCGGGCCTCGTCGATGCCCTCGTAGCACTGCAGACGCACCAGATCGGCGGCGGCCGCGGTGGCTACGGCGCGCGCCAGTTCGGTCTTGCCGACACCGGCCGGACCCTCGATCAGGAGGGGTTTGCCCAGGTGGGCGGCGAGAAAGACGGCGGTGGCGATATCGGTGGACGGCAGGTAGCCGGCGTCGGTGAGCCGCCGCGTCACCTCATCGACCGAACCAAAGAACTTACTCATCGGTAACAGTCTAGATCGCCGGCTTGACCTGAACGAAGGTATAGGTTCTACCGTCACATCATGACTTTCACCGATGCCGAACGCACATATCTGGCCGGACAGAGCCTCGGGCGGCTGGCCACCGTCACCGCCAAAGGAGCGCCGCAGGTGCGCCCGGTCGCCTTTCAACTGAATGCGGACGGCACCATCGATATCGGCGGGCCGGATATGACCAACTCGCAGAAGTACCGGAACTTACAGAAGAACCCGCAGGTCAGCCTGGTGGTCGACGATATGACCCCGAATGAGCCGGAGCAGGTCAAGCCGGGTTGGGGCCGCGGCGTCGAGGTGCGTGGCGTGGCCGAACTGCTGACCGTCGAGGTGCCGCCGATCGCACCCGAATTCTTCAGCAAGGAGATCATCCGGATCCACCCGCGCCGCATCTCGAGCTGGCATATCGATCCGGCCGATCCGCAGGGCGGCGTGCGTAGCGTCGGCCAGTAGGTCAGCGCGCGAATCCGGTGAGCGAGAAGACATTTCCGTCCGGATCCGGGAACCAGGCGATCTTGTCGCCGCCGGGTGTCGTCCAAATACCGTCGGCGTCTTGGCCCATGCCCTCGTAGCGGAGGAATGTCACACCCGCCGCGCCGAGTTCGGCGACAGTCGCCGCGATATCCGCGACCGTCCAGCCGAGAATGGTGAACGGTTGCGGCACAAGGCTTTCCACTGCGGTAATCCGGATGGTCGCATTGCCGCCGCGAACCACACAGGCGAACGGCGTCTGCTCGACGATCGGCAAACCGAGCACGTTGCCGAAGAACCGGTGCGAACGATCCAGATCCGTCGACGGCGCGAACGCGATGACCTCGGCGGCGGCGAGTGTGCGCATGGCCCGACGCTACCCGCGCCTCACCGTGGAGACAGCCGAACGACCGAGGTCCCGCGCTCGATGGCCCGACGCAGTTGGTCGTGGTCGACGCTCCCGTCGGAAGTCAACGAAACTTGGGCGAATTTCCCGTGCGTCGGATTGCGGCGCAGGATGACCGAATACAGGTCGGTCAACCGTTCGAAGTCGGTGATCACTTCCGCATCGGCCTGAAGCTCCTTGCCGCGCAGCACAATTCGTACCGGCACCGAAGGCCGTACGTTGCGGCGCCAATTCGCCCTGGTACCGATGATGATGCGGCCCCCATATTCGGCGTATCCGACGGGATTGGTGTACTCGCGGCCGGTCTTACGACCGATGACAGTGATGAGCAGCAGTCTGCCGCTGAGCAACGGATGCAGCGGTGAGCGCAGCAGGAAGCCGACGACCGCATCGCCGATGCGCTGTAAACGGGATTGTCCGGTCGATCGAGCCTGGGTGGCGTTGGACATGTCCATTCCTTCTGTCGAATGTTCGTCATCTGCCATTCGGGATGACCCGGAACAAAGGGCAATGCGGGGCGGCCGCGGCGAAACCGTCCGGGGATTCCGAGGCGACAACGCCGTTTCTGACGAATGCCGCGACGCCTCTGGGGTTCTGGATGGGGAATTCGCGAAGGATAGAGCCGCGCTCGGCTTGCGGCACCTCCACCAGATTCACCCATTCGATCTGGCGACCTCGTGCCAGGGTTCCGTACCCGGCCGCACGAACATTCTTGACCCAGTCGGCATTTGGATACGCCTGGACGAGATAGTGCGTTCCATCGACGAGTACGGGCGCGACCGGAGTCGTGTACGGTCGCCCCGTCTTGCGTCCGGGAACGGTCAGCAGCCGCATCGGACCGAACGGCAGCCCGATCCGATGGAACAAGACGACGACCCGATTGCGAATCTTGTTCCGAGTTGTGATGGTACTCAACGGGATTCCCCTGTTCAGTGGCGAGAGATGCGCCGCTGTGCGGACATCACCGCCGCGGCGTAGCGCGGATCGGGACGAAGCAGGTGCTCTCGGAGGCAGGCTTCGGTGAATTTGATGACGTGTTCGTCGCGGTGTTCCGCTGCGCGGGCGGCCAATTCGCCGAATGCGGGCACCTCGGCGGCCCGTGCGGCGGCGAGCGCCGTGTCCTCGCCTTTCGCATCGCCGGTGGCGGTGAGCAGTAGGGCCAGATGCATCTGCCACAGCGCGGCGACTGTCGGCATGTGCAGTTCGGTCGGCAGGTGCGGCAGGACAAGCCGGGCGGCGGCGGGTGCGGTGACCGCATGCACCAGCGGAACCGGATTCCCTTGTGGGTGTGCGAGATACACGCCGGCGAATTCGGCCGTCAGCTCGGAGAGCAGCCTTTGCGGATCGAGTTCGGCCAGGGCATCCAGGTTCTCCTGATATCCGGGGCGCGTGGGCGCCAGACGCAATCGTTGCGCCAGCACTCCGATCGGCGCGGGTTTCGGCAGTGGTACGCGGGGCAGCGCGGCGACCGCCTCGGCGACCGTGCGATCACCCGCCATGCGGGCCCGCCCCGGCAATTCGTGAAATCTGGCCGCCCAGAAGGCAAGTCCCCTCGCCAGCTCGGTCAGTTGCGCCGGGCTGGGCGCGGGGGCGGCGGCCAAACCGCGTACCGCGTGCGCCGTGCGGATGAGACCGTGGGTGAGCGAGGCCATCAGGCCTGGGAGCAGCCGCGGCCACCACCGCACCAGAACTGTGCGCCAAGGAGATTCGGCCAGCTCGCGGGCGAAGAGCTGTTCCCAGTCGCCCGCTCGATCGAATTCGCCGAGCGCGCTGCGCCATGACGATTCGTCCGATGGATCGATCGCGAACCGCGGCCGCGGCGGATCGTAGAACGGCATCACGTTTCGGTAGTACTCGGTCCACGGGCCGACCTCGTCGACGAATCCGAGCGTGGCCAGCGCCTCCGCGCCCATCGGGCCGTGATTGGCCAGGTCACCGTCGGTACCGCGCTCATATCCGAGGTCATCCATCCGGGCCAGGGCCTCGTTCATCGCATCGGAGTAGTTGAGCGATCCCACTGTCGCCCACCTTTCATTCGATTTTTCGAACAGTTTGGAAATTCGAACTGTCTAAGATGGGACGGTGCCACAAGACGCCGAACCACGCAAGACTCCGCATCCGACACCGAGCGACCTCGAGATCCTCGGCTATATACCGCTACTGTCCGGCTACTTCCGGAACGTGCGGGGCGAGATGCCCGAGGAAATGCGGGCGATCTTCGAGCAGCACAAGCTGACGGCCAGGCACGGCGCGGTGCTCCCCCAGCTCATGAGCGGAGAAGCGGTGAGCGTGAGTGAGCTCGCCGGACGGCTCGGCGTATCCCTTTCGACCGCGAGCGAACTCGTCGGCGACCTGAGCCGCGCCGGCTTGGCCACCCGGCAGGAAGATCCGGGCAACCGGCGGCGCACCCTGGTGACATTGCCGGAGCAGCATCGGCGAGCGGTCGAATCCTTCATCGCCGCCCGTTCGGCGCCGCTGCTGCGGGCGCTCGCGCGCCTATCTCCGCGTGATCGAGTCGGTTTCCTCGCGGGATTGACCGAATGGGCACACGAGGTTCAGGGGTACGGCGCCGACTGCTGAGCACATTCCGCACGCTGGAGCTCGGCCCCGCGAGCGGACGACGTCGATCATGCGAGTACCTCTCGCAAGAACTCCGCCGCACCGACGGCAGCGCCCATCGAACCTGATCAATACGCCGTCGCCGCGGCCTTCACCCGCCCCGACTCGATCGCATCGAGCAGCGCCTTGTGATCGGCCAGCGTCTGATCCGCGTACGCGAGCGCGAAATCGCCCATGGCACGGTCGAATCCGTCACCGGAGCCGAGATAGGCGGCGATGGCGACACGGTCACCGGAGCGCGCGTGGGCGCGGGCCAGCGTATGCCCGCAGAGCGCGGCGTACTGGCGCAGCGTCGGACGGGACAGATCCTCGATGGCGGCGGAACCCTTCATATCGCGCAGCTGTCGCCAGTAGTAGTGGTGGTCGTCCGGGCCCGTCGCCCAACCCAGAAAGATGTCGCTGGATGTTTGCATGAGCCGCTGCCCGTGCACTACCCGGTGGCCCTGATGCTTCTGTTTGCTCGGCCGCAGATGCGGCGCGAGCACCGATTCCTGCGCCTCTTTCACCTGGAGGAAGAGCGGGCTGCCGGTGGTGGTATCGGCAAGCAGCGCAATGAAACACCGGGTTCCGACGCTGCCGACGCCCACTACCTTCCGCGCGGCATCCACCAGCCGGTATCGGTCGATCAGCACCCGTCGTTCCTCGGGCAGCGTGCTGCGGTAGGCCGACAGCACGGTCTCGACCCAGACATCCTCGCCGGTCTCGATCGGAACCAGCAGCGGCGGTTGATGTTTGATCTTCGGCGTGCCGTCGGCATCCGGTTCGGTGAGCTTGCGCAGCGCCTGCAGGCTGGTGCTCTTGCGCGCGGTATCGATGGCCTGCTCGATATCCTTGCGGCGCTTGGGTTTCTGGATCAACTCACTGATCTGCTGGGTATCGACCTGCTCGTACCACACCGCGACCGCATCGGCCTCGGCCAACCGAGCCATCGTCTCGCGATAGCGCTGAGCCGCTGCGCGCACGAAATTTCCGGCCTCGTCGTCGCCGAAACCGTTGGCGCGGGCGGCAACCGCGATACTGGCGGCGAGACGTTTGACATCCCATTCGAACGGGCCGGGCAGCGTCTCGTCGAAATCGTTGAGATCGAAAACGAGTGCGCGCTCGGGCGAGGCGTACACGCCGAAGTTCGACAGGTGTGCGTCACCGCAAAGCTGAACCGTCAGTTCGGTATTCGGCGATGCCGCCAGATCGGCGGCCATGATGGCGGGTGCGCCGCGCAGGAACGGGAACGGTGCGGCCGCCATTCTGGCGTAGCGGATGGGCACCAGCTCCGGCACGCGGGTGGCGGCCTGCTGTTCGAGGATGGCGATGGGGTCTGGACGGTCGGCGGACGGCTGCCAGACGCCGAGCGCGGAGCGCGAGATCCGCTGGCGCGCGGCACGTCCGGCCGCGGCCGAGTCACGGGCGGTCGTCGCGGTTGTCATCGAATCAGTGTCGCGCGATCGTCGGCGACGCGCAATCAACCAGCTACTTCTCGGCGATTTCAGCGCTCAGGGAATCCCCCTAGTACCGCAGATGGAAGTTCCGCGAAGTCGCGTCTACACCCGTGACCTTTGCGGCGAAGTAGGCCAGAGTGTAGGCGTGCCGTTGGCGTTTCGTCGGAAAACCGGGTCGGGGCCTGGAAACGACAACGGCTTGGTGAGTAGGAGCTCACCGGAGAGTTGAAAGGATTCACGTTGTTCTCGACAACCAAGTCCAGCGCTGCCCGGCGGACCCTGGCCCGCGTGGCCGTCGCGGGTGCGCTCACGGCGATTCCGTTGACCGCGCTGGCGATCCCCGCCTCGGCCGATCCGGCCCTGCCCGGTGCCACCGAGGTGCACCACCACTGGCGCGACTGCGATGATTTCGGCCCGTTCCGCGACTGGAACTGCGACGACGGCCTCGGCCCGTTCGACAACGACTGGCATTGGCGGCACCACGACGACCCGTTCTGGCAGTTCTTCCACGGTCGTCCGTCCACCGGATCGTTCGGCAGCAGTTAGTCCCATCTCGATATGAGGCTCGGCACCATCCGAATGCCGAGCCTCATACCGTTTCGTGGCAGCGGACTACCCCACCCACTGAACTCTGATGACACTGACCAGCCGCTCCTGCTCGACGACAAGATAGGTGATCATTCCGAAGCTGCCGAAAACCAACTGACGAAGCGGCGCATCCGGATTGCGCTTGTTGACGCTGAGGCCATTCCATGGAGCCAACTCCAGCACTACCGCTGCCTCCGCATACGCGAGAAGCGCATCATCCGGAAGGTTGGCAATTTGGTCGGTCGCCTCGCCGGAGGTGTCGACCCGGTACACCTATCGCCTGTCCAATCGGGCATTGATCATGGCTTTGATGTCGGCGCTGGAGACCCATGTTCCGCGCCTCCGCCCGGCACGCATGTCCGCCATAGTCTGGTCTGCTAGTTCGAGAAGCCGGAAATAGCTACCCGGATCGGTCATCTCCGCGTGCGCTGTGATCCGCCACTGGGCAAGGAAATCGTGCACGACAGTGAGATCGCACTCGTCTCTGGCCTGATCCATTGTCTCTCGCCAAAGGCGATCGAATTCCACCGCGACATCAGCTGGCAGGCACGCCCGAATCGCCGCAGGATCGGCATCCGGGATCCGGGGCGGCTCAGGCAGGGCGGCAGAGGTCATGCAGTAGATCATAGCCGCTGCGTATCCGATCAACGCCGCCTTCAGTTGGCCGACAGCAGCGATTGTCATCGGCCGGGCAAAGCCTTGGCAGCGCACCAGTCCTTGATGGCCCCACCAGCCCGATAAACTCGGGCATACACTGACCCAGCGGATCCGATGGCAGGACTTGCACCGATTGCGCTCTCGCTCAACCCTTTTCGGTCGTCGACCGATGTGCAACGAGATCGTCGACGAGCCGTCCGAGTAGCGTGGCCAACTGCCGCCGGTCTGCTGCGGACCACCCCGATAACGCTCCGGCGAACCAAGCCCGGACCTCGCTTGTGTAGCGGTCGACCAGTCGCTGTCCCTGTGATGTCAGCGCGACTCTTCGTGCGCGCCGATCGTCCGGGTCCACCACCCGGGCCACCAGCTCACGTTGTTCCAGCCCGTTGATGTGCCGGGTCACATGCGGTCCTTCGACCTGCATCTGTGCGGCGATCTCTCCGACCCGCAGCGGTTCTCCTGCCCCGTCGAGGATCACCAGAATCGTCATGGCGGGTCGTTCCAGCGACAGTCCGGCCGAGCGAATGATGTTGTCGTATAGGCGTCCTCGGTTGAGGACCGCGCTCAGCAGCGTCAGCCGGGGGAACAGCTCTCCCATGATGTCGTCGGATTCCGGCACACACCCTCCTTGTTAGATACCTAAGTTAGGTATACAGTTCTCTCATCCCCAACAGCGACAGCGGGAAACTTCAACCCGGAAAAGTATACCTAAGTTAGGTAATAGAGTCTCGCGCCCAGATCTCCGAGGAACCACCATGACCACCACCGATGTACTGATCGTCGGCGCGGGCCCCACCGGACTGACCCTGGCCTGCGAACTCGCCCGCCGCGGCGTCGCCCACGAGCTCATCGACAAACTCCCCCAACATAATTCGGCGTCTCGCGCCAAGACCATCCAGCCGCGTTCACTCGAGATCGCCGACGATCTCGGTATCGCGGAACGCATCGTCGACCGGGGCGCGATCCACGTGCCGACCCGTCACTACAGCGGGGCTCGAATCCTTTCCGAGGCCGTGGAGGCGGCGATCGGCGTACCAGCGACACCCGCGACGCCGTATCCCGCACCGGTCTGGATCGCGCAGCCGTATGTCGAAGCGGCACTGCGGGATCGGCTCGCCGAACTTGGCGGCGAGCTACACCTTGGCACCGAAGTCGTTGACCTTGAACAACACCCGGACTTCGTCACAGTGACGGTTATGAAAGGCGGTCGGCGCGAAGAGATTCGGACCCGATACGTCGTCGGCTGCGACGGCGGGCGCAGCGCGGTTCGCGAGCTGGCCGGGTTGCGGCTCACCGGCACCTCGTACGAGCGGCACCGCTGGTACCTCGGCGATGTGCGGATCACCGGTCTGGATCGCGGCGCGCAACATCTATGGATGAACGACGGCGTCCTGTCGCTGTTTCCGTTGCCGCACACCGATATCTGGCAATTCCAGGCCAGCATTCCGGCCGACGACGAGCAGCCGGCCGCGCCGTCGCTCGCGCACTACCGGAGGATCTTCGCCGAACGCGCCGGACTGCCCGGCGTCGAGATCACCGACCCGACCTGGCTGTCCCTGTATCAGATCAATGTGGCCATGGTGGACCGCTACCGAACCGATCGGGTATTCCTGGCGGGCGATGCCGCACATATCCATTCGCCGGGCGGCGGCCAGGGCATGAACACCGGCATACAAGACGCGTACAACCTGGGCTGGAAGCTCACCGCCGCACTACGCGGCACCGACGACATACTGGAAACCTATGCGGCGGAACGTCTTCCGGTGGCCCGCGCGGTGCTCGACGATTCGACGGCCCGCCTGCACATGGTCATGCGCGCCGCCGCGGTGAACGACGGCTCCGCCGCACAGCGGCAACTCACCGACGAATTCGCCACCGGACTCACCATCGCGTACCCGGACAGCCCGCTGACGGATCGCGCACAGCTGCCGGAATCCGGTATCCGACCGGGTGAGCGCGCTCCCGACGCCATCTGCCGCGACCCCGAAACCGGCCGCAAGACAAGGCTTTTCGATCTCTTCCGGGGAACCCACTGGACCCTGCTGGATTTCGGCGGCCATGCCGAGCCCGCGAAATCGGCCGGCCTGCGGGTCTATCGAATCACGCAGCGCGAGAAAGGTCCCGGAGCGATCGTGGATACCGACTGTCTCACGCGCGAAAGCTACGGCGTTGATGACGGAGAGCTTGTCCTGGTACGCCCGGACGGGTATGTCGCGACGAGGACGAAATCATCGGCGGATATCGAGCGTTGGATCCCGGCCTGAGCGGACAATATCCAAACCAATTCGCTGAAATCCCGCATCAGACAGCCGATTTTGTCCGTCTAGGCCGGAAACGCCGCTGGCCCGCCCCAATAAGGAGCGGGCCAGCGGCGTCGAACCTTAAGCGGTTTCGGTGATCGGCCGGTCGACCCAGCTCATCAGCCCGCGCAGCTTCGCACCGGTGACCTCGATCGGGTGCTCGGCGTTCTTCTTGCGCAGCGCCTCGAGCTCCTTGTTGCCGCCCTCGACATTGGCGACCAGTCGCTTGACGAAGGTGCCGTCCTGGATGTCCTCGAGGATGTCGCGCATCCGCTGCTTGGTGTCGGCGTCGATGACCCGCGGGCCCGACAGGTAGCCACCGAATTCGGCGGTGTCGGAGACCGAGTAGTTCATCCGCGCGATGCCGCCCTCGTACATCAGGTCGACGATCAGCTTGAGCTCGTGCAGCACCTCGAAGTAGGCCATCTCGGGCGCGTAGCCGGCCTCGACCATGACCTCGAAACCGGTCTTGACCAGTTCCTCGGTGCCACCGCAGAGCACGGCCTGCTCACCGAACAGGTCGGTCTCGGTCTCCTCCTTGAAGGTGGTCTTGATGACGCCGGCGCGCGCGCCGCCGATGCCCTTGGCGTAGGACAGCGCCAGCGCCTGACCCTCACCCTTCGGGTCCTGATCGATGGCGATGAGACAGGGCACGCCCTTGCCGTCGACGAACTGGCGGCGCACGAGGTGGCCGGGGCCCTTCGGCGCGACCATGCCGATGGTGATGTTGGCGGGCGGCTTGATCAGGCCGAAGTGGATGTTGAGGCCGTGGCCGAAGAACAGCGCGTCGCCGTCCTTCAGGTTGGGCTCGATGTCGTTGGTGAAGATCGATGCCTGCGCGGTGTCGGGCGCGAGCAGCATGATCACATCGGCCCACGCCGAAACCTCGGCCGGGGTGCCGACGGTCAGGCCCGCCTCCTCGGCCTTCGGGCGCGACTTCGAACCCTCCGCGAGGCCGACCCGGACCTCGACGCCGGAGTCGCGCAGGCTCAGCGAGTGCGCGTGCCCCTGGCTGCCGTAGCCGATGACAGCGACCTTGCGGCCCTGAATGATCGACAGGTCGGCGTCGTCGTCGTAGAACATCTCGACTGCCACTTGGTAGGTCCCTTCTTTCCTTCTTTTTAGGTCTGTAGGCCCACGATCATTGCGGGCCAACACAATTCGATTCGTCGCCGGTCCGCTCACCGGACCGGGTACAACTAGCGAGTCGCGGTAATCGACTTCGGCCCGCGACCGACCGCGACCACACCCGACTGCACGATCTCCCGGATCCCGTACGGCTCCAGCATCCGCAGCAGCGCGTCCAGCTTGGACCGGGTTCCGGTCGCCTCGACGGTGAGCGCGTCCGGTGAGACGTCGATCACCTTCGCCCGGAAGAGCGTAACCGCCTCGATCACCTGGGTCCGCACGCTGGCGTCGGCGCGCACCTTGACCAGGATGAGTTC
The DNA here is from genome assembly GCF_020361265.1 of Nocardia sp. JCM 34519.1. NCBI lineage: Bacteria > Bacillati > Actinomycetota > Actinomycetes > Mycobacteriales > Nocardiaceae > Nocardia > Nocardia sp. JCM 34519.1. The sequence continues at coordinate 69,838 of NZ_JAIRBR010000013.1, read as the reverse complement.
GCGGGCCACCGAGCTGTCCGCATCCTGTTCGACGATCTTGATGACGTTCACCAGCTTGTTGAGCTGTTTGGTGACCTGCTCCAGCGGCAGATCCTCGACGGTGACGACGATGGTCATCCGCGAGATGTCCGGGATCTCGGTGCCGCCGACGGCCAGCGATTCGATATTGAAGCCGCGCCGGGAGAACAGGCTCGCCACCCGGGCCAGCACGCCCGGCTTGTCCTCGACAAGCACACTCAGCGTGTGGGTGGTGCTCATGCTTCGCTCCCCTTGCTCTTCTCGTGCAACATCGCCTCGTGGATCACCGCGGGTTCGGCGGCCTGCTCGTCCTCGTCGAACAGCGGGCGGATGCCGCGGGCGGCCATGATCTCGTCGTTGCTGGTGCCCGCGGCGACCATCGGCCACACCTGGGCGTCCTTGCCGACGATGAAATCGATCACCACCGGCCGGTCGTCGATGGACTGCGCCTCGCGGATCGCGGCCTCGACATCCTCCTCGCGCTCGACCCGGATGCCATGGCAGCCAAGGGCTTCCGCGAGTTTGACGAAGTCGGGGATGCGCAGCGTATGCGTGCCGAGATCGGTGTTGGAGTAGCGCTCCTGATAGAAGAGGGTCTGCCACTGCCGGACCATGCCGAGGTTGCCGTTGTTGATCAACGCGACCTTGATCGGCACGCCCTCGACGGCGCAGGTGGCCAACTCCTGGTTGGTCATCTGGAAGCAGCCGTCACCGTCGACCGCCCACACCTCTTTGTCGGGCGCGCCCATCTTGGCGCCCATGGCGGCCGGAACGGCGTAGCCCATGGTGCCGAGACCGCCGGAATTCAGCCAGGTGCGCGGCTTTTCGTATTTGATGAACTGCGCGGCCCACATCTGGTGCTGACCGACGCCCGCACAGTAGATGGCGTCGGGTCCGGCGAGGCGGCCGAGCGCTTCGATCACGAATTCCGGTGAGAGCGAACCATCTTTCGGCGGCGTCCAGCCGAGCGGGTACTGCTTGCGGATGCCGTCCAGGTACGTCCACCATTCCGAAAGTTCCAGCAGCGGAGCGTTTCCGGTGGCCGGATCGGCCTTCAGCGTCTCGATGAGTTCGGCGATCACCTCGCGGCAGTCGCCGACGATCGGCACATCGGCGTGCCGGTTCTTTCCGATCTCCGCCGGATCGATATCGGCGTGAATCACCTTGGCGGCGGGGGCGAATGAATCCAGCTGACCGGTGACCCGGTCGTCGAAACGCGCGCCGAGGGTGATCAGCAGATCCGACTTCTGCAGTGCCGCAACGGCTCCCACGGTGCCGTGCATACCGGGCATACCCATGTTCAGCCGGTGGCTGTCCGGGAACGCGCCGCGCGCCATCAGCGTGGTGACCACCGGGATGCCGGTCAGCTCGGCCAGCTCCAGCAGTTCCTTCGAGGCGTCGGCCTTGATGACGCCGCCGCCGACGTACAGCACGGGCGCCTTCGCCTCCAGGATCATCCTGGCCGCCTCGCGCACCTGCTTACCGTGCGGCTTGGTGACCGGACGGTAGCCGGGCAGCCGCAGCTCCGGCGGCCAGGTGAAGGTGGTCTGCGCCTGCAGCACATCCTTCGGGATGTCGACGAGCACCGCGCCGGGACGGCCGGACGCGGCCAGGTAGAACGCCTCGGCCAGGATGCGCGGGATGTCGACGCCCTCGGTGATGAGGAAGTTGTGCTTGGTGATCGGCATGGTGATGCCGGAGATATCCGCCTCCTGGAAGGCGTCCGTGCCGATCAGCCCGCGGCCGACCTGTCCGGTGATCGCGACGATCGGCACCGAATCCATCTGAGCGTCGGCGATCGGGGTGACCAGGTTGGTCGCGCCGGGACCGGAGGTGGCCATGCAGACGCCGACCTTGCCGGTGGCCTGCGCATAGCCGGTGGCCGCGTGACCGGCACCCTGCTCGTGCCGGACCAGCACGTGGCGGACCTTCGTCGAGTCGAAGAGCGGGTCGTAGACCGGAAGAATCGCGCCGCCCGGAATGCCGAAGACCGTATCGACGCCGAGTTCCTCGAGCGAACGAATCACCGACTGCGCGCCGGTGACCCGCTCGGGCGGGACCTGGCGGCGGTTGGCGGTATTCGTCGCAGCGGGCTGGCCGGCGGCAGCGGGCTGCTGATTCGCCGAGGGCGCTGGCCTGCGGGCCGATGGCCCGGGCCGGGCGGTTGGTGCGCTCACCGTCTTCGTTCCTTACTGCTTGTCGTTCTGACCCCGGATTTGTGCGTGACATGCGGTGTCTTGCGACTCGCCATGTGCCGGACATTACTCCGAACAACAAAAAACCCCCGACCAGCGCATAGCTGTTCGAGGGTGGCGCGTCGCAACGCGAGCTGACGTATTCGACTCAGACTGTCAGGCTCAACGCTGGACGCGCCGGCCGATTACGAGAAGCTCGTTTCGATTCACGCGGACGACGTTAAGCGGGCGTGAACCTCGGAGTCAAACAGATGACCCATGACATCCCATTATGTGGGACTGCGGCGGCTGTATGTGAGCCTGCACCAGGATGCGAGGATGGTGGTGTGTCATCACCGCATCAGTCCGTGCCACCGGTTGAATCGTCCCACACCGCCGACTCGGGACCGGATACGGGTCGGGCGTCCGAACCACGGATCATCCGGATTCCGCAGCTGGCCTACCTAGGCGTGCTGGTCCTGCTGTTCTGCGTATTCTTCTTTTTCGTCGGCTGGCCCGTCGGGCTGTGGTGGCTGCTGTTGATCCCGGCGGCCGCGGTGGTCTGGGTGGCCAGGACGCGGACGGTGATCTCGGAGTCCGGACTGGAACTGCGCACGGTCTTCAAATCCCGGCATGTGGACTGGGCGGAGCTGAAGGGCGTCAGCATTCCCAAGCGCGGGTTCGTGCGGGCGCATCTGACCGACGGCTCCGAGGTGAAGCTGCCCGCGGTGAGCTACGACCGGCTGCGCGATCTGATCGCCGCGTCCAACGGGCGGATCCCGGACCTGTTCGCGGCGGCTGCCGAGGCGCAGAAGGCCGCGGCTGAGCAGACGGAGTCGACGGCAGCCGAGCCGGACGCGAACGCCGCCTCGGACCAGGACTCGACCGTCCCGGAAAAGGATTCGCCCGCCTCGGACAAGGACTGACGGGAACTCGCCCAGACAGCAAGCCGATCGGGGGGCGTATTCCCCCGGTGGGTATGCGGATACTCACTGGCTCCGCCGGATGCGGCGGCGCTAGGCTGGTTCGCATCAAGCGGTGCCGGAAGCGACACAACCGATGACACCGTTCGCGCCGACGACACCCTGCGGCGACACCGATATCAGCGCCGAGCACCGGCCGAGCGACCGCCAACAGCCGTCGCCACCGGCGAATAGGCCGACCCTCCCCGCGAGTACCGTGGAGAGGCCGCCGAGCAAACTCGGCGCCGTCGCACATCAGCCCCCGCGACCACGAGGACACCATGCCACCGCTTCGTTCCCGAACCACCACCATCGGCCGCAATGCCGCGGGCGCGCGCGCCCTCTGGCGCGCCACCGGAATGACCGATTCCGACTTCGGCAAGCCGATCGTCGCCATCGCGAACTCCTACACCCAGTTCGTGCCCGGGCACGTCCATCTGAAGAACGTCGGTGAGATCGTCGCGGACGCTGTACGCACCGCGGGCGGGGTGCCGCGCGAATTCCACACCATCGCCGTCGACGACGGTATCGCCATGGGCCACGGCGGCATGCTGTACTCGCTGCCCTCGCGCGAAATCATCGCCGACTCGGTGGAATACATGGTGAACGCGCACACCGCCGATGCGCTGGTGTGCATCTCGAACTGCGACAAGATCACCCCCGGCATGCTGAATGCCGCACTGCGACTGAACATTCCGACGGTTTTCGTCTCCGGCGGGCCGATGGAGGCGGGCAAGGCGGTCGTCGTCGGCGGGGTCGCGCAGGCGCCGACCGATCTGATCACCGCGATCGCCGCGAGCGCGAATCAGGCCGTCTCCGAGGACGGTCTGTCCGAGGTGGAGCGCAGCGCGTGCCCGACCTGCGGTTCGTGTTCCGGCATGTTCACCGCCAACTCGATGAACTGCCTCACCGAGGCGCTCGGACTCGCGTTGCCGGGCAACGGATCCACGCTGGCCACCCACGCCGCGCGCCGGGCGCTGTTCGAGCGGGCGGGCACGGTGGTCGTCGATATCGCCAACCGCTGGTACCGCGCGGACGACGCCTCGGTGCTGCCGCGAAATGTGGCCAATGCCAAGGCTTTCCGCAATGCGATGGCGCTGGATGTCGCGATGGGCGGGTCGACCAACACGGTGCTGCACACGCTGGCCGCCGCGCAGGAGGGCGAGATCGACTTCGATCTGGGCACGATCGATGAGATCTCGCGGAAAGTGCCGTGCCTGTCCAAGGTTTCGCCGAACTCCGACTACCACATGGAGGATGTGCACCGGGCCGGCGGCATCCCGGCGATCCTGGGCGAGCTGCGCCGCGGCGGACTGCTCGAGACCGACGTGACCACCGTGCACACCCGCGGCCTCGACGAATGGCTCGACACCTGGGATATCCGCTCCGGCAAGGCATCCGAGGAGGCCATCGAGCTCTTCCACGCCGCGCCGGGCGGGGTGCGCACCACCGAACCGTTCTCCACCGAGAACCGGTGGTCGTCGCTGGACACCGACGCCGAAAAGGGCTGCATCCGCGATATCGCGCACGCGTACACCGTCGAGGGCGGGCTCTGCGTGCTGCGCGGCAATATCGCCCCCGACGGCGCGATCCTCAAAACCGCTGGTATCGACGAGGATCTGTTCACCTTCCAGGGTCCGGCCGTCGTGGTCGAATCGCAGGAGGAAGCGGTTTCGGTCATCCTCAACAAGAAGATCAAGCCGGGCGATGTGATCGTGGTTCGCTACGAGGGGCCGTCGGGCGGGCCGGGTATGCAGGAAATGCTGCACCCCACCGCATTCCTGAAGGGCGCCGGGCTCGGCAAGCAGTGCGCGCTGATCACCGACGGCCGCTTCTCCGGTGGCACGTCCGGACTTTCGATCGGTCACATCTCGCCCGAGGCCGCGAGCGCGGGCACCATCGGCCTGATCGAGGACGGCGACCAGATCCGCATCGACGTGCACACCCGCGCGCTCGAACTGCTGGTCCCCGACGAGGTGCTTGCCGAGCGTCGCTCGAAAATGGAAGCGTCCGAACGTCCTTGGCAGCCCGCACATCGCGACCGTCCGGTCACCACGGCCCTGCGCGCCTACGCCGCGCTCGCCACCTCGGCCGATAAGGGCGCGGTCCGGCGAGTGCCGTAAATCGTTGGCGGCCCGCATATTCGATATGCGGGCCGCTTTCGTCCTTCAGACGATTTCCAACTGATACGCCGCCTCGACCCAGAAGCCGCCGGGTTCGTACTCACCGCCGAAGGTGAGAACGTAGTCGCCGCGCGAAAGGTCGTCGAGGCGGCACCACAAACCCCAGGCCGTCGCCTTGAACCGGCCGGTGACGCCGAATGGGCCGCCCGCCGCGCCGGTGATGCCGAACGGGGTCCGGTTGGCCACCTCGCGCACCGGCAGCGAAACGCCGTTCAGCTCGGCATGTCCGGTCGCCGCGGGCGCCACCGGAACCTGGCTGCCGAATAACGAGAACCCCTTGACCCGCTGGAAGATATTGAAGGTCGGGAAGAAGATCGGCCGTCCGTGCGGTACGGCACACCGCCGAGAAACCTTGCCGCCGAAGGTTCCCGCGAGAAACCAGACGTCCTCGGGTTGACCTTCGGCGGCGTACTCCCCGCTCTCGTCACAGACGGGATTCTTGGCGTTCGGTATCGACATCGCCCACTGCCACCATCGGGCGGCCAACTGATCGTCCGTATGCCGCATCCCACTCCTTCGGCCGCCGATCTCGACCCAGCATAACCGAAGTGGGAATCGTTGTGGGACTTGTCAATTGAAGGGGCCGACGCCCCGCAACGGATTTCCGCCGTGCAGGAAGTACCAGGTGACCACCGCGGCGGCGATCGCGAGGACCAATACGACGAAGGAACCGTAGGCCGGGCGGGTGGCCCAGCCGCGGGCGCGGTCGAAGGACCAGCGGCCGGGGCCGGTCAGGATGAGCGCGGCCGCGGCACCCGCGAGAATGCTTTCCAACTCGACGCCGGTGCGCACCGTCGAGCTGTATTGGAATCCGGGCAGCATGCCCTGCTTCCATGCCCACGCGTCGAGGATCACCGCGAGCACCGCACCGGCGGCGAGCGGGGTCGCGACGCCGATGGCGAGCAGCGTGCCGCCGCCCAGCTCGCCGACGGTGACCATGATGGTGGCCAGCGTCGGATGATCCCAGCCGCCCTGCTCCATCATGTGCCGGGTGCCGTCGAGGCCGGGGCCGTGGAACCAGCCGGTGAGCTTCTGCAGACCGTGATAGACGAAGGTGCCGCCCACCACGAGGCGCAGCAGGAACAATCCGAAATCCAGGGTGCCTCGGCGGTTTTCGCCGTTGCGCCGGCGCAGCTTGGCCGTCTCGCCCGGCGGGCTGGCCGCGGGCGGGATGCTTGCGTACGGATAGCTGGCGGTCTCGGGCGCCGCGGACTCGCCGATCCGGCTCTGGCCGACGGTCGGCACCTGCGGGTCGAGACCGAGCTCCTCGTCGGTGCGCGGCACATCCCTGATCGCGGGCATCTGCTGCGTCGGGTTGTCGAAGGGGCTGCTCACCCCACGTCCGGTAAGCGTCACCGTCGGCTGGTCCGGCGTCGGCGGCACCGAACCGCCGCTCGCCGCGCCCCCGGAGGTTTCATTCGGCTTGTCCGTCACGGCCCATACCCTATGTCGCCGGGCCGATAACGGGGCGGTAAACGGTAACGGCGTGTCAACACCCCACCCCGGAGGGGGCGCGTCGGGAAGTATTTCCGTAACGTCTCAACCATGAGTTTGGTTGTCGCGGGCCGCGTCGCATTGAGCCTCACGCTCGGCGCTGCCCTGCTTGCCGGATGCGCCCGGTTCGATGATTCGGCGTCCAGCCCGTTCACCCCGGAACCGACCATGCACGCGGCCGATCTCGACCCGACGAAGCCGGCGCCGCCGACCACCTCACGCGTACTCGGCCCGTGTCAGGATCCGGACCAGAATGTGATGGCAACCTGTCTCGACACCCTCGGCGGACTGGTCGCCGTGCCCGACGGTGTACTGGTCGCCGAGCGCCGCACCGGCCGCATCCTGAAGGTGAGCGATCCGAATATCCCGCCGCAGGAGATCACCAAGCTGGATGTGGACGGCTCCGGCGACGGCGGACTCGACGACCTGGTGCTCTCCCCCACCTACCACGAGGACGGCCTGCTCTACGCCTACATCACCACCGCCACCGACAACCGGGTGGTGCGGATCGCCGAGAACGGCCCGCCGAAGGATATCCTGACCGGAATCCCCAAGGGCCCCACCGGAAATCACGGCGCGATCGAATGGGCGACACCGACCCAGCTGCTGGTGCTCACCGGCGATGCGGGCAATCCCGGTGCGGCGTCGACGAATTCGTCGCTGGCCGGAAAGCTGCTCCGGGTGAATTCGCCCGCGCCGGGCGCGTCGACGCCCGAGATCGCGGTATCCGGCATCGGGGTCGCGGGTGATATCTGCCGCGATCCGAAGGACGGCATCTGGATCACCGATCGCACCGCCACCGAGGACCGGCTGCAGCGCCTCGCCCCCGACGGCACCGTGACGACCGCGTGGACCTGGCCGGATCGGCCCGGGGTCGGCGGCTGCGCGGCGGGCGCCGACGTGGTGGCTATCGCACTCAGCAACGCGAAAGCGGTGGCGATGGTCGCGGCCGATCCGAATACGCATGCGGTGACGACCGCGCCGTCGCTCACCGTGCAGGACCGATACGGGCAGCTCTACGGCGCGACCACCGGCCCGGACGGAAATGTCTGGGTGACAACGTCGAACAAGACCTCCGGCCCCGGCGGGCCGAACGACGACCGAGTCGTCCGGATTCCGCCGCCGTCGCCGGGCGGCGGCTCGCCGGACTAGTCGCCCGAGTTCGATCGGCCCCGCCGCGGCGGGGCCGATCGTGCTACGGGGCAGCGATTCTCAGCTGCAGGCCGCGATCACGAGTTCGCGAACCCGGGCGGCGTCGGCCTGGCCGCGGGTCGCCTTCATCACATCGCCGACGATCTTGCCCGCGGCCTGCACCTTGCCGGAGCGGATCTTCTCGGCGATATCCGGATTCGCGGCCAGCGCCTTTTCCACCTCGGCCTGCAGCGCGCCCTCGTCGCTGACCATGCCGAGACCCTTCGCCTCGACGATGGCGGCCGGTTCACCCTCGCCCGCCAGCACCAGATCGACCACCTGCTTGGCGACCTTCGAGTTGATGGTCTTGGCCTCGACCAGCTTGATCACCGCGGCGACCTGTGCGGGCGTGATCGGCAGGTCCTCCAGGGAAACCTCACGCTCCTTCGCCTTTTCGGTCAGGTAGGCGACCCACCAGGAGCGCGCGTCGTCGGCGGGTGCGCCGGCGTCGGCGGTGGCGATGATCAACTCCAGCGCGCCCGCGTTCACCACATCGCGCATCACCTCGTCGGCCCAGCCCCATTCGGACTGCAGGCGGGCGCGGCGCAGCCACGGGTACTCCGGGATGGTGCCGCGCAACTCTTCGACCCAATCCGCCGACGGCGCAACGGGTTCCAGATCCGGCTCGGGGAAGTAGCGGTAGTCCTCGGCGGACTCCTTGAGGCGGCCCGCCGAGGTGGTGCCGTCGGCCTCGTGGAAGTGCCTGGTCTCCATGATGATGGTGCCGCCGTCGGCGAGCACCGCGGCCTGGCGGCGCATCTCGAACCGTACCGCGACCTCGACGCTCTTGAGCGAGTTGACGTTCTTGGTCTCCGTGCGGGTGCCGAATTCCGTTGCGCCCTTGGGCATCAGCGAAACGTTGGCGTCGCAGCGCAGCGAGCCCTGCTCCATTTTCACGTCGGAGACGGCGAGCGCCCGCAGCAGATCACGCAGCGCGGTGACGTATGCGCGGGCCACCTCGGGGGCGCGCTCGCCCGCGCCGGTGATCGGCTTGGTGACGATCTCGATGAGCGGCACCCCGGCCCGGTTGTAGTCGAGCAGCGAGTGGCTGGCGCCGTGGATGCGGCCGGTCGCGCCGCCGACGTGCACCGACTTACCGGTGTCCTCCTCCATATGCGCGCGCTCGATCTCCACCCGGAAGGTGCTGCCGTCGTCGAGCACCACATCGAGGTGGCCGTTGCTGGCGATCGGCTCGTCGTACTGGCTGATCTGGTAGTTCTTCGGCTGGTCGGGGTAGAAGTAGTTCTTGCGCGCGAACCGGCCCCACGGTGCGATGGAACAGTTCAGCGCCAGGCCGATTCGGATCGCCGACTCCACCGCCTGCTGGTTCACCACCGGCAGCGAACCGGGCAGGCCGAGGCATACCGGGCACACCTGGGTATTCGGCTCCGCGCCGAATTCGGTCGGGCAACCGCAGAACATCTTGGTCGCGGTGGACAGCTCGACGTGAACCTCCAAGCCGAGCACCGGCTCGAACCGGGAGATAACGTCGGCATAATCCATCAACTCGACCGTGGGTGCGCTCATGCCTGAGCCTCGCTAGCGCTCGGCTCCGCCATGACCGCACTGGCGGCTGTGTCTATGATTCGCTCGCTGCGCTCGCTCATGGCCGTAAGTTTATGCAAGCGGCGCTCCCCTATCGCGCCCGCCTACTTGGTCGGGAACCGCTGCTTCAGCCAATCGGTGACGTAGGTCAGCACCTCGGGCGCGATGGTGGTCTCGATATCGATGTACTCGCTGGGCTTCCCGGTTTGTGTGGGCTGCATCAGATGGTTGAGTCCGGGGAAGGTGTGCACGGTCGCATCCGGATCGGCGCGCAGATGGTCGCGCATCGGCTGTTCGTTCTGGGCGGCCGACACCTGGAGATCCTTGCCGCCGTAGCACGCGAGCACCGGAACACGCAGCGCCTCCAGTGCCGGGGCCGGGTCGTAGCTGACCAGGGCCGCCAAATAGGGCGTGATCTGCTCGGCCGCCTTGTCATCGGGTATCCGGCCGTGGTGCAGTTCGCCATTCATCTGCTTGGTGTAGGCCTTCGCACCCTCGAGATCACCCGCGCGCAGCAGCCTGGTCAGTTCGGTGTTGTACCGCACCTCGGTAGCGATCTGATCGGCGGGTGTGCCCTCGGCGGCGCCGATCAGCTTGGTCTGCTCGACCAGCGCATCCCCGCCGAGCACCGACGGACCCGCCATCGAGATGACGAACGCGACCCCGCTGTCCGGGCGCGCCGCGGCCAGCGGCGCGGTGTATCCGCCCTGGCTGTGCCCCATCAGACCGATTCGGGCCCCGTCGATTTCGGGCCGGGACTTCAGGAAACGAACCCCGGCGAGGATATCGTCGGCGAGATCGTTGTAGTTGGCGTCGTCGAGTTTGCCGCCGGTACCGCCGACGCCGCGCTGATCGGTGCGCAGTACGGCATAACCGGCCCGGGTGAACGTATCGGCCAACAGTAGGAAGGGCTTGTGCCCGTCCACTTCCTCATCGCGATTGTTCGGACCGCTGCCGACGACGAGCAGCACCGCGGGGAACGGTCCGCTCCCGTTCGGTTCGGTGAGCGTGCCCGCGATGGTGAGATCACCGCTGCGGTAGGTGACGTCGTCGGATCTGTACGGGAACGGCGACTTCGGTTCCTGCGGACGAGCCGGGGGCACGAGTTTGCCGTGCTCGAGCTCCAGCGGGAATTCCCGCGTGCCCTGATGGAAGGTGCCGGTGATCTTGTCGCCGTCCAGCTTGCCGTCGAACTTCGGATCGCCCGGCACCTCCGGAATTGCGAACCGCACCCGATCCGGTTGTGTCTCAACGTCTTTCAACGCCAAGCCTTTTACGCCCTGCGCGGGGATATCGATGGTGGCCTTGCCCGCGTCCAGAAAGCTCACGCCGACCTGGAGCGGTTTGTCCGGCAACCGGATGGACCCACGCCAGTCGCCGAGTACGGATGGCGACTTACCCGGCTCGGACTTCGAGCAGGCGGTGCCCACCGCCATCGCGGCAATTACGAACAGAGCCAACGCAATCAGTCGACCGGCGCGCATGCGGTCCACCCTACGGCTGGTCGGCGTCGATCGATATGAACGCGACCGAAGACCATACCTTCGGATGACCGGGTCACAGGGTTCCCCCTGACTCAGCCGAAGAACGCCTCGGCCTCCCGGTACCGGTCCTCCGGCACCCGTTTGAGCTGTTTGGTGGCCTCGGACAGCGGAACCAGATCGATCGCGGTGCCGCGCAGCGCCACCATCTGACCGAACTGTCCGGCGTGCACCGCCTCAGCGGCGTGCAGACCGAAGCGGGTGGCCAGCACCCGGTCGTACGGGGTCGGGCTGCCGCCGCGCTGCACATGGCCGAGCACGGTGGTGCGCACCTCCTTGCCGATGCGCCGCTCGATCTCCGCGCCGAGCTGTTGCGCGACACCGGTGAACCGCTCGTGGCCGAATTCGTCGATACCACCCTCGCGCAGCGCGAATCCGGTGTCCGGCGCGGGATGCGAACCCTCGGCGACCACGCAGATGAAATGCTTGTCGCCGCGCTGGAAGCGCCGCTTGATCATCTGGCACACCTCGTCGACATCGAACGGGACCTCCGGCACCAACGTCAGGTGCGCGCCCGCGGCGATGCCGGAGTGGATGGCGATCCAGCCCGCATGCCTGCCCATCACCTCGACGAGCATGACGCGCTGATGCGATTCCGCGGTGGTGTGCAGCCGGTCGATCGCCTCGGTGGCGATGGTGAGCGCGGTGTCGTGGCCGAATGTGACGTCGGTGCAATCGATGTCGTTGTCGATGGTCTTGGGCACGCCGACCACGGGCACACCCTCATCGGACAGCCAGCTCGCCGCGGTGAGGGTGCCTTCGCCGCCGATCGGGATGAGTGCCTCGATACCGTTGTCGTCGAGGGTCCGCTTGATCTTGCCGAGTCCGGCGCGCAGCACGTCCGGGTTGGTGCGCGCGGTGCCGAGCATGGTGCCGCCCTTGTTGAGCAGCCGGTCGGTGCGGTCGTCGTTGAGGATATTGATCTTTCGATCCTCCAGTAGGCCGCGCCAGCCGTCCTGGAAGCCGACGACGGCATCGCCGTAGCGTCCGTTCGCGGTGCGAACGACGGCACGGATCACCGCGTTCAGGCCTGGGCAGTCTCCGCCTCCGGTCAAGACTCCGATGCGCATGGCCGATATCTTGCCTGCTTGCGCGGCACCGGAGAGCCGCGCCCCCGAGTACTCCGGGTAACGGGAAGGATTGCTCGCTGCACCTGCCATGATCGGCCACACTTTCGTCGCGCTCTGCGTCGTTTCAGGAGTCGTTCGGGACCATCCTCGCCGGGTGCGGACCCACCCGCATCCGGTGCGGACGGCGTCAGTAGAGGTAGACGATGGCGTTCTCGCCACCGCTGCAGGTGACGAGGTCGCCACCCATCGTGCAGATCATTTGGTAGTCCTGGTCTTTGGCCGGGCTGTGCGCGGTGACCGTGACGGAGCCCGTGGTGACGCCGGTCGCGTTGAACGCCTTGCGCACCTCCTCGGCGAACGGACACGAGGTGACCGTGGTGCCGACGGCCGAGGCGGCGAAGCGGCCCGGTTGCGGAAACAACTTCGCGCACGGCTGTGCGTTCGCGGGCAATTGCACTACGTGCGTCGGCTCGGCGGGCGGTGTCGGCGTCTGGGCGGGCCGCAGCCGCAGCCAGCCGATAACGCCCGCCGCGACCAGCGCGGCGATCACGATCAGGCCGATCAGCGTTTTCAGCGCTCGGCGCTCGGTCCGCAAGGGTTGTGGACCGGTCGCCTCGCGGGTGGTCGAATTCGACGGCGCGGCGGTCTGATTCGGCGGCGCGGCACCGTCGCCGAATGGCTCCGGTCGATTCGCCTGGGCCGCGGCACCGTTCGGCCGCGGCCCGCTCTGGTTCGGCTGCGCCGCATTCTGCTGCGCGGCATGCGAATTCGGCTGCACCACGGCCGAATTACCCGGCGGATCGGAACGATTCGACTGGGCTACCGACCGGTTCGGATCACCTGCCTGGCCCGGCCGATTCGCCTGCGCCGCACGCGGTTCCGCGCGCACCGGCTCGACTCGGATAGCGGGCCAGCTCATCTCCGTCGCGCTCGGCCGCACCGGACCGGGTGGCGTCGGATCATTGCGCACCGGTTGGTTCGGCCTTTGCTGGCCGGGCTGCCCGTAACCGGGTTGACCGGGTCGTGGCACCGGTCTGCTCGGCTGCGGTGTGCGATCGAGGCCGGGGCGCGGCGGCACCGGCTGCGGTCCGGAAATCCGCTGCGGCCGAGCCGGTTCCGGATGACTCACCGATCCGGCCCGGTGCGCGGCCCCGAGGTCGAGGAATTTGGCCGTCGGCGGAGCGGGGGCATCCGGCCGCGTCCGGACGGTCGGCGCAGCGGGCGGGGTGTCGATCGCCGAGCGCGCCGCGGCGGCCAGCTCACCCGCCGTCGGATACCGGCCGACGGGCGCCTTCGCCATACCGCGCGCGATCACGTCGTCCAAAGCCGTTGGCACCCGCGGATTCCGGCGACTCGGCCGGGGTGCCGGCTGCGAAAGGTGGGCCCGGATCAGCATGTTCATCCCGTCGGACGGGAAAGGCTGTGCACCGGTGAGCGATTCATAGAGCACACAGGTGAGCGAGTAGACGTCGGCGGTGCCGGTGACCGGACCGGCGTCGAAGCGCTCCGGCGCGATATAGCTGTAGGAGCCGATGGCGATACCGGTCCCGGTGACGCTCGGATCGCTGGCCGAGCGGGCGATGCCGAAATCGGCCAGGTAAGCGAAATCCGTTGCGGTGACCAGGATATTGGCCGGTTTGACGTCGCGGTGCACCAGCCCCTCGGCATGTGCCGCGTCGAGCGCGGCCGCGATCTGTTCCACGATGTGCACGGCGCGGGCCGCCGGCAGCGGACCCTGCTCGCGCAGCACCGATTTCAGGTCCTCGCCGCGCACCAGGCGCATATCGATGTAGAGCGTGCCCTCGATGACGCCCCAGTCGTGGATCGGGATGACGTGCGGTTCGGCCAGCCGGGCCGCCGCCTGCGATTCGCGGCGGAACCGCTCCTGGAAGCGGGGATCGGCGGCCAGATCGGGGGAAAGCAGCTTCACCGCGACGATCCGGTCCTTCACCGTGTCGTACGCCTCGTAAACCTCGCCCATCCCGCCTTTGCCCAGCAACGAGCGCAGTTCGTAGGGACCGAACCGGGTCCCGATCCGCGTTTCCACCCCGTTACCTCCACATGCGGGCACGCGCGGGCACCCCGCGATATCACTCACCCGGTATTCGCGATTCTCAGGTGTGGCCGTTACCTGGTCAAGCCTCAGCTCGGACACTTACCGCCGTTGAGTTCGCCCATGTGCTGGGAGATCAGCGTGGACATCTTGTCCAGCAACGTCATTCCGTCGGAGAACGCGCCCGAATCCGGTTGCGCGGCGAACGCGACGGCGAACTCACCGTTCGCGGTGGGCACCAGCCCGAACTGCCGGACCAGATAGGCGCCCTGCAGATCCGGGCCCCAGCCGCCCTTGAACTCCGCGTTGTTGAACGAGCCGAGGCCCCACCGCTGCTGCGGGGTGATCTGTTCCATCAGGTTGATCACCGTCGCCGACTGCGACAGGCAGGGTAGTCGCGAGGCGAACCGGACCTGGTCGGTGAGCGCCCAATCTGCCTGCCCGAACGAGGACGCGTCGGATCTGGTGCGGGTGGCGGGCACGGTGGTCTTGGTGTCGCCGCCCTCGCGCAACACCGCCTCCACCGCCTGCGCGGCCTCCTGGCTGCTGCCCAGCGATTGCCACAGCACGTCGGCGGCGGCGTTGTCGGACTGGGTGATCGCATTCGACGCGGCGTAGGTGGAGGTGGCCGGGTTGCGGCGCAGCGCGGCGATGGTGAGCGGAACCTTCATGGTGGACCAGGCGGGCCCGGAGGTCCACGAGCCGAAGGACACCGCCCGGTCGCCGCCGACCGGCATGATCGCCATCCCGATCTTGCCCTTCACCCCGGCCTGGAGTTCGGCGAAATCCGCTGCGAGCGTGCCGGGTACGGTGATCGCCAGCCCGGCCTGTTCGGTCTTGGCCGCCGCCTCGGTGATGCCGGTCTCCGTCGTCGAACCGTGCCCGGAGTTCCCCGCACACGAGGTGACCAGGAGAGCCGCGGCTAAAGCCGTACCGCACAACAGGTTTCGCAAGCCTCGCTCAATAAACATATACCACCGCGTTCTCACCGCCGATGCAGGTGACGAGTCGACCATCGGATGTACAAGTCATCGTGTAACTGCGCCCGGTGACCGGACTCACCGCAACCACGCTACGCTGCCCGCCGGAAGCGCTTGTCCCCGAAACGGTTTGGGCATACGCCTGGCGAACCGCCTCGGCGAACGGACAGCTCGTCACGCTGTTGCCCGCCGCGGCGTGCGAAAGCGGTGCGCCGCCCTGCGTCTGGCCACACGGCGTAGCGCCCGCGGGCAGCGTCGATGTCGTCGTCGAGGTGGACGGCGTCGAGGTGGTCGTCTTGCTCTGCGGCGGTGTGGTTTTGGTGAGCGTTGTCGCCGCCGAGACGGAGGTGTTGGTGGCGGTATTCGCGGCATTGCGTTTGCCGAGCACCTGCCAGCCGACCGCGATGCCGACCGCAGCGACGACTATCGCGACGACGGTGAACAGGATCGGCGCGACGATGGAGCGGCGACGGCTCGGCGTCTCGTATTCGCCCGCCTCCGACTGGTCGTGGTCGTCGGCGTACCCGTCCTGGTATTCGCCGTCGTAGTCCTGGTATTCGCCCTGATACGCGTGTGTTTGCGCGTAATCGTCGGCCGGACCGTACTCGTCGGGCTGCGGATGCCCACCGGACTGCCCATAGCCGCGCGCGTATTCGCCACCCTGTGGGTAGCCACCCTGCTGGTATCCATCGGGCGCACGGTGGGCCGGACCCGGCTCGGGTTGGAAGGGCGGGCGGTTCGGCGGATATTCCGGCCCCGTCCAGTTACCCGGCTGATTACTCGAAAAATATTGCGTCTCTTGGGCGTCCGGATAGCTCTCGGGATAGTTCCGCGCGCCGGGATGCGGACCGGAATGCTGGTTATCCGGATAGAGGTGCGCGTCCGGGAACGGCCGCACGGGCGGCAACTGGGTGGTCGGCGGGAACTGCGCGGGCGGCCCGAACGGCGCGGCGGGCTGCTGCGGCGGCAGCGGGGTGAACTGGGTTTCGGTGGGCCGCACCACCGTCGGCGCGCTCGGCGTGATCACCGCCGGCAACGACAGCTCCCCCGTGCTCTCCGGCGGCACCAGACCCAGATGCACCGCGGTCGGATCCGGTTGCCTGCCTGCCGGATCCGGCGGCCGCACCACCAGCGTCGGCCCGCTCTTCGGCGCGGGCGCTGCGCCGAGTGCGGCCTTGGCGGCCGCCGCGAGCGCGCCCGCGGTCGGATAGCGGTCGGCCGGATCCTTGGCCATGCCGCGGGCGATCACCTCGTCGAGCACCGCGGGAATTCCCGGCTGCTGCTGGCTCGGTCGCGGCGGCGGATTCGAAAGATGGGACCGGATCAGCACATTCATGCTGGCCGCCGGATACGGCGATGCGCCGGTCAGGCATTCGTGCAGCACACAGGCCAGCGAGTAGATATCGGCGCGTCCGGTGACCTCGCCGGCGTCGAAGCGTTCCGGGGCCATGTAGATGTAGGATCCGACGGCCATGCCGACCAGCGTCACCGCGGCATCGCCCTCGGTATGCGCGATGCCGAAGTCGGCCAGATACGCGAAATCCTTGTCCGCCACCAGAATGTTGGCGGGCTTGACATCGCGGTGCACCAGGCCCGCCGCATGCGCGGCGTCCAGCGCCGCCGCGATCTGCTCGACGATATGCACGGCGCGCGCCGCACCCAGCGGGCCCTGGGTGCGTAGCAGGGTGCGCAGATCGACGCCGCGCACCAGCAGCATGTCGATGAACAGCACGCCGTCGATGACGCCCCAGTCGTGGATGGGGATGACGTGCGAATCGGCCAGCCGGACCGCCGCCTGCGATTCGCGCCGGAAACGCACCTGATAGACCGGGTCTTTGGCGAGCTCGTCGGCGAGCAACTTGACCGCGACGACCCGGTCTTTCACCGTGTCATAGGCCTCGTAAACCTCACCCATACCCCCCTTGCCCAGCAACGACCGCAGTTCGTACGGCCCGAACCGCGTTCCGGTTCTCGGCCCAGGTGCCACCACCGAAGTCGTTCCTCCACATCCCGGGCCAGCCGAGCCTGCCCGTCAAACAGTGGATTCTCCGGGTGTCACCACCCCGTGGTCAAACGCAAAGACGATCGCGGCGGCCCGATCCCGTAACTCCAACTTCCCGAAAATGTGTCCTACATGGCTTTTCACGGTCACTTCCGAGATACCGAGCGTCCGGGCGATTTCCGAATTCACCCGGCCGCGGCCGATGAGCTCGAGCACCTCGTACTCGCGTGCCGTCAGTTCGGACAGCCGAGGATCGGTGCGCGCCACCGCCGGGCGAATGCTGCGGTAGGTGGACAGCACACGTTCGGTAACCGAGGGATCCAGCCAGGCCCCGCCGCCCGCCACCATGCGGACCGCGCGAATGAGATCCTCGGCGGGCGAATCCTTCAGGATGAATCCGGCCGCGCCCGCGCGCAACGCACCGGAGAGCAGCTGATCGTCGTCGAAGGTGGTGAGCACCAGAACCGGTGGCGCGCCGTCGATCGCGCGCAGCCGCCGGGTGGCATCGATCCCGCCGACGCGCTTCATCCGCAGATCCATCAGCACCACGTCGGGACGTTCCGCCGCGACGGCCGCGGGCACCTCGTCGCCGTCGGCGCATTCGCTCACCACGAAACCGTCACGCCTGCGCAGGATTCGGCGCAGACCGCCGCGCACCAGTTCCTGATCGTCGACGACGAGCACCTCGATGGTGTCCTCGACGGTGTGCGGTAGTACCGTCACGTGGCCTCCTGTTTGAATATGACGCACGCCCCGGATTTGGCCGGCGCCAACGGGAATCGCACTCGAACCGACCAGCCGTCGTCGTATGGTCCGGCGGTGATCCGGCCGCCGAGCAGTTCGACGCGCTGGCGCATACCCGAAAGTCCCATGCCCTGGCCGATTTTCGTAGGTAGCCCACCCGGCAGGGTGTTGTCGACGGTGAGGCGGGCGGTCGCGGCGTCCACCGAGAGCCGGACCCGCACGCTCGCACCCGGCGCATGTTTGACCACATTCGCCAGCGATTCCTGGCCGATTCGATACAGCGCGAGGCCGAGCGCGGCCGACACCGCGTCGGTTTCACCGTCGCACACGTAGTCGACCAGCAAGCCCGCGCGCACGAAATCACCGACCAGATCGTCGAAATCGGCGAGCCCCGGTTCGGGCGCGGGTTTGGACGGCCGACTGTCCAGCAGCCCGACCGTGCGGCGAATATCGGACATCGCCTGGCGGCCAAGGCGTTCGGCGTCAACCAGCGCGTCGACGGCCTCGTCGACATCGCGATCGGTCTGCAGGGTGTGCCGGGCCGCGGTCAGGTGCAGCAGTGTGATGCTGAGCGAATGCGCGATGACGTCGTGCACCTCGCGGGCGATCCGATGACGTTCCTCGTCGGCCGCCTGGTTCGCGCGGAACTGCTGATACTCCCGCTCCTGATAGAGGTGGCGGCGCTGGAACTGCAGCATCACCCCGACCATCCAGCCGAGTACGACACCCGCACAGTAGCTGGACAGGCCCTCGGAGTTCACCGCCGCCGTATCCCAGAGCACATGCCCGTAGACCGCGAAGGCGATCAGTTCGGCGATGGCGGCGACACCGAAGACGAGACTCACCCGCTTCGGTGCGATGGCCGCGACCTCACCCACCCCGATCATCAGCACGAACGGTGCGAAATCGGCCGAAACCGGCTGTACCAGGAATAGCGCGGCCGCGACCAGGCTGCCGACGCCGAGCAGCACCGGATGCGGCACGATCCCGACCAGGCAGAACAGCGGTACCGAGACGAACAGCATGAGCACCGCGAGAATCGGCAGCGGCGTCGGCCAATATGCGTGCCGCTGGATCGCCGCGGCGATACCGACCAGCGCGCACATCGCGTCGGCGGTGAGGATCAGCGACGGCGGATAGTCGAAGGGCAGTTCCTCCAGCGCGAGGCGCAGCGCGACGCTCGGGTTCCGCGTGAAGGCGCGCAGCCGATCGCGGATACGTCCCCGCTCACGGAATACGTCCGCGGCGGCCATCCGCCCCGGTCCGCCCATGGCCTGGGTCATATCCATACAGCAAGGCTAGCGACCTGGTCGGGCCCGGTACATCGTGCCGGGAGCGGTCACGCACTCCTACCGGGGTAGGAGACCGATTCGGGTCCGTGGCACGAAGACACCGGTGTCACCCGGCCGTAGCGTGATGATCACATCGAAGCGGGGGTAACCACGCTCATAAGGAAGGACGAGCACCAATGTCCTGGGAAGATCAGCACCGGCGCACCCGGATCGTGCACACCGTGCTCGACCGCGCGGCCCGCGATCCGCACAGCCCGGACCTGTTCCGTGAACTACCGGATCTGCAGCGTTTGTTCGGCGGCCCGATCGGGCTGCTGCGCGCGCTGGCCTATCGCTGGAACAACCATCTCGCCGCCAAACTCGACCAGGCCCAGATACAGGGTCAATCCGAGTTGGAGGCCTATCTGGAGCTCGCCGCGGAACAACCGGTGCTGCGCGCGCTGCTCGACGCCCATACGCACCGGGACGAAACCGTGCTCGCTCGCTGAGCATCGGAAAAGGGAGGGAATCATGCCGGAACCGGCGATGCTGGAACTGTCCGAGATCACCAAGGAATATCGCGTCGGGGACCAGACCGTCCGCGCGCTCGACGGCATCGATCTGCGCGTCGAATCCGGCCAATTCACCGCGATCATCGGACCTTCCGGCTCCGGCAAGAGCACGCTGCTGCATCTGCTCGGCGCACTGGACAGCCCCGACCGCGGTTCGATCCGGTTCCAGGGCGCGGAAATCGGCACGCTCACCGAGGAGCGGCAGGCCGAATTCCGCCGCCACCGTGTCGGTTTCGTCTTCCAGTTCTTCAACCTCCTGCCGACGCTGACCGCATGGGAGAACGTCGCGATCCCGAAGCTGTTGGACGGCACCGCATTACGCCGAGCCAAACCGAGGGCGCTGGAGCTGCTGGACCTGGTCGGGCTGGCCGACCGGGCCCAGCACCGTCCCGCCGAACTGTCCGGCGGGCAGATGCAGCGGGTCGCGGTGGCGCGGGCGCTGATCATGGATCCGCCGCTGATCCTGGCCGACGAACCCACCGGCAACCTGGACTCCAAAACCGGTGCCGCCATCCTGGAACTGCTGGGAAGCCTTACCGGCAACGGTAATTCGGTGGTGATGGTGACTCACGATATGGGCGCGGTGGCCTACTGCGACCGGGCGATCACGCTGCGCGACGGCCGGATCAACTCCGACGATCGGGTCGAGCGGGCGGTGAACGTATGACTGCGGGCTGGGATCGGTTGCGGCTGTTCAATATCGGCGAGTTGCTCGCCCATCGCGGCCGCACCGTCATGTCGATGATCGTGATGGCGGTCTCGGCCGGACTGCTCGTCTCGGTATTCAGCATCTCCGGTTCGGTCACCGGATCGGTGGACAAGTTGACGAAAAGCCTTGCGGGCAAGGCGGAACTGGAGGTCACCGGGATCACCGACGCCGGATTCGATCAGGGGCTGCTGCCGCGGATCCGCGCGGTGCCCGGGGTCGGGGCGGCGGTCCCGATGGTACGCGCCCAGATCGGCGTGGATGACAAGAAGGCGCTGCTGATCGGCGCCGACGGCAGCATCGCCGCGCTCGGCACCGCACTCGACGGACCGCTGCGCACTCAGGCGTCCCGGCTACTGACCGTGCCGAACGGCGTAATCGTCGGCGGCGCAACGGGTTACCGAGAGGGTGAGCATTTCCGGGTCGGCTCGGCCACGGTCACCGTCGCCGCCGTCCTCGATGACGCCACCGCGAATCGGTTCAACGGCGGCCACCTGGTGGTCACCACGCTGCCGCTGGCACAGCGGCTGCTCGGCCGGACGGGCAACCTGGACTCCATCCAGATCGTGCCCGGCCCGAATACCTCGGTGGCACAGCTGCGTTCAGCGCTCGACGAGCTGGTCGACGGTCGCGCGGTGGTCGCCGACCCGAGCCTGCGCACCGCACAGGCCGGTGGCCCGGTGACACTGATCCGCTACTCCACCACCATGGCGTCGGCCGCGGCGCTGATCGTCTCCGGCTTCCTCATCTACAACGCGATGAGTATGGCGGTGGCGCAACGGCGTCCGACGCTTTCGCTGCTGCGCGCGATCGGCGGCAGGCGCGCACCGATGGTCCGGGATCTGCTCGCCGAGGCGGCGCTGATCGGCATCGTCGGCGGGCTGATCGGCGCGGTATTCGGAATATTCCTGGGCCGCAACGCCATCGACCGGTTGCCCGCCGCCGTCGTGCAGTCGATGGAGGCGCGCACCGAATTCATGGTGCCGGGTTATGCGATCCCGGCGGCGGTGGCGGCCTGCGTGCTCGCCAGCGTCGGCGCGGCCGCGATCGCCGCACGGCAGATCTACAAGGTGCGCCCGGTCGAGGCGCTGGTACCGGTCGGGGTCTCGAAATCCGATGCGGTGAGCCCGCTGCTGCGTTGGAGCGCAGTACTTTTGGGCATGGCGATGGTGGCGGCGGCGATCGTCATCGCGACGGCGGATCTCGGCCGCATCTCGCTGGCGTCCATCTCCCTCTCGATCGTGGCGGCGGTGGTGCTCTGCTTCGCGGCCACCGAACCGATCGTGCGCGCCACCGGCGCCGTCGCCAGGCTTTTCGGTGCGCCCGGTGCGCTCGGGGCCACCACGCTGGAGCGCGCGCCGCGCCGGGTCTGGGCGACCGCGATGACGGTGCTGATGGCGGTCACCGCCGTCGTCGCCATGGGCAACGCGTCGCGCAATCTCGTCGACTCGGCGGGAGCCAGCTTCGACAACCTGGCCAGCTCCGATATCTACGTCAGCCCCACCTCGTGGCTGGAATTCCCGACCGGACCGCTGCTGCCGCCCGATCTGATCGGGAAGATCCGCGCCGTCCCCGGCGTCACCGGGGTGGACGCGGCGCAGATGGCCTGGGCCTCGCTCGGCGGTGGCCGGGTATTGCTGCAGGGCTACCCGAACAACTCGCGCGCCTACCCGGCCGACCTGGATTCCGCCACGGTGAATCGGCTCGCGGCCGGCGACGGGGTGGTGATCTCCCGCGACGTCGCCCGCGCGCAGGGCGTGCGCGTCGGCTCGACGCTCGAACTGCCGACGCCGACGGGAGTCCGGAAGGTCGAAGTGCTGCGGGTGATTCCGTACTTCTCCGCGATCGCGGGCGTGGTCATCCTGAACCTGGACGTGCTGCGGCAGTGGTATCAGCGGCCCGGTGAAACGGTGATCACCGCGAACTTCGCGCCCGGCGCCGATCGGACCGCCGTACTCGCGGCGATCCACGCCGCGATACCGCCCGAGCTGTACGTCAATCTCGGGAAGGATGCGGCCGCGCAGACCGCGAGCAGCGTGGAACAGGGTACGGCGCTGAGCAATTCGATCCTGTGGATCACCGTGCTCGTCGCCACCGTCGCCCTGCTCAACACGCTGATGCTTTCGGTGCTCGACCGCCGCCGCGAACTCGGGGTGCTGCGGGCCATGGGCACCGGGCGCCGATTCCTGTTGCGCACCGTGCTCGCCGAGGCGGCCGGAATCGGATTGGTCGGCGCCACACTGGGTTTGGCGATCGGTGCCGCAGTGCAGTTCCTGGCGACCCGCGCGCTCGGGCACGCCATGACCATCGACGTCGTCTATCGGGCGAGCCCGATGTTGGTGGTGTACGCCGCCGCGGCGCTGCTGCTCGCGCTGATCGGCTCGATACCGCCGGCGCTGCGGGCCGCGCGGATGCCGATTGTCGAGGCGCTCGCTGTCGACTGAAATATGCTGCGCCGCAACGTCACAGCGGAAGGTTGGACCACCAGGTCTTCCAGGCCGAGCTGGTCAGGCCGAAGCCGGAGGAGGCCACCGTATCGGTGATCGTCACATGCGCCAGGAACAGGTAGTTCGCCCGCGGCGGGTCGTTCTCGAAGCTCACCGCGATGAACCCCTCCGGGAATCCGGAACCCGATTTCTGCCAGCGGTAGGTGGTCACCGACTTGCCGTTCTTGATTTCCGTCGCCCTGGTGTTGGACGGGAATCCGGCGACGGCGGCCTTCGCATCATCGGCCGATTTGAAGGCGACGGCAATCATATTGGGCTCGTTGATCGGGGTGCCCCAGCAGTCCCAGCCGACGACCCACTTCGGGAAGTTCGGCACATCCGAATCGGCGGACAGCTTGGTGTCGTTGCGGTCGTTGGTCTCCAGGAAGCACTTCTTACCGTGGTAGCCGTCGCCGTTGCCGATACCGTATTTGGTGTCGACGCCCTGCGGCAGCACCTGCGGGAAGGCCTTGGCCAGCACCTGCGGATCTGTGGACGATCCCGCGGGTCCCGCGGCGCCGCTCGTTTTGCCCGACGCCGTCGGCGACGAATCATCGCCGCCGCCACCGCGATTCGCCACCACGATCACCCCGACGACGAGGACGAGCAGCACGACGACCGCGGCGCCGATCCCGACCAGCAGCCCGGTATTCGAGCGCTTCGGCGGCGGCGTGGCCGGAAATCCGCCCTGCGGTGGATAATTCGGCGGCGCGTAGGCGGTGGGCGAAAATCCCTGCGCCGCACCGTGTTCCGGTGACTGCGCAAACTGCGGAGCCGAAGTCGGAGCGAACTGCGATGCCGGAGTAGGGGTTGGTGCGTACTGCGGCGGCGCGGCACTGAATTGCGGCGCGGGAGCCGGGGTGAACTGCGGCGCGAACGCCTGCCCCTGCGGCGTCTCGGCCTGGCTCGGATACGGCGCGTCACCCTGATTCGCATAGGTCGGCGCGGCGGGATAGGCGAGCGCCGGAACCTGCTGCGACAGTGCGGGATTGGCCACCACCGTCGGCGCAGGCACATATCCGGGCGGCGGCGGTGGCGCGGTCAACGCCTGTTTGGCCGCCGCCGCGAACTCGCCGCAGGAGCCGAATCGCTCGGCGGGCCGCTTCGCCATCGCCCGGCCGAGCACCAAATCCAGCGCCGGATTCAGCCCGGGACGGATGGCCGCGACCGGCGGCGGGGCCAACTGCAGATGGCCGCGGATGATCTCGGCCGGATTGTTCGCGTCGAACGGGCCGACGCCGGTCAGCAACCAGTACAGCGAACAGGCCAGCGAATATTGGTCGGAGCCGCTGTCCAGATGTGCGCCGGTCATCTGTTCCGGCGAGGCGTATGCCAGGGTCGCGGTGAACATGCCGGTCTGCGTCAGATGCGTGGAATCCTCACGCAGCCGGGCGATTCCGAAATCGGTGAGGAACACCCGCTCGCGCTTGCCGCCGTCCGAGCGGGCCAGCATGATGTTGGCCGGTTTGACGTCGCGGTGCAGCACGCCCATGCCGTGCGCGTAATCCAGCGCCGCCGCGACACCCTCGATGATCTGCACCGCGCGCTCCGGCGGCAGGCTGTGCGGCTGCACCGTCGCGGCATCGATGCCGTCGACGTACTGCATCGAGATCCACAGCTGCTCGTCCTCCTCGCCGCGGTCGTACACCGCGACGATATTCGGGTGGTCCAGCTGCGCGGCCAGATCGGCCTCGCGCTCGAATCGGGCCCGCACCTCGGCATCGGTGAACAGCTCGCGGTTGAGCAGCTTCAGCGCGGTCTGCCTCGGCAGCCGCGGATGGCGGGCCAGATACACCGATCCCATACCGCCCTGCCCGAGCATGCGCTCGATGGTGAAGCCGGCGAAGACATCTCCGCTGTTCAGCAACGCGCCCCCCTTCAGGTGACCTACAAAATTCGGAGCGTACCCGGTTACCGGTTCGCGACATCGCTTCGAAATCCGCGACGACAATCGGCAAACTGTGTACAGGTCCTCGCTTCGCCACCGCTCGACGGCGTCTGCGATGATGACCCACCGATCGGTCGACGACCGACGGGCCCATGGATCAGTTTGCACCGCCGACGACAGCGGATACGCGCAGGGGTGGTGGGGAGGACGCGGTGGTGAGAGCTAAATATCGAGTTCCGGCCCTGCTGCGCGTTACGGCGGGCACCGCGGCCCTACTCACCGCCACCTCCTGCGGCCTGCTCTCCGGTGATCCACACCCCACGACACCACCGACCGTCAACACCGCGGCGCACTGGCGCCCCGGCCTCTCGGTGACCATGCCCGATTCGCTGGCCGCCGATTTCACCCAGCTGCAACCGACGCTCGGCGGTCAGGTGGGGATGGCGATCATGCCGGTCGGCGGCGGCCGGATGACCGTATTCGGCGACTGGACCTCCGGTATCGCCTGGTCCACCATCAAGGTGCCGCTGGCCATGGCGGCGCTGCGGCACGACTCCGGCGAGAAGATCTTCGAGGAGGCGCAGGCCGCAATCACCGTCTCGGACAACGATGCGGCCGAGGAACTTTGGGAATCGCTCGGCAACGGTCTGGAGGCGGCCGCCGCGGTGCAGGCGGTGCTCGACGAGGCGGGCGACGGTATGGCGAGCGTCGCCGGTCCGCGCACCCACCTCGACTATTCGGCGTTCGGCGGCACCGAGTGGACGTTGGCCAATCAGGTGCGCTTCGCGTCCCGGCTGCCGTGCCTGGCGCAATCCGACCAGGTCACCCAGTTGATGACGCAGATAACCCCGGAGCAGAGCTGGGGTCTCGGGGTGATCAGCGGTTCGGCGTTCAAGGGTGGCTGGGGTCCCGACGACGACACCGGCGTCTACACCGTCCGCCAGTTCGGGGTGGTGCCGACGCCGTCCGGCCGGATCGCGGTGGCCCTTGCCGCACAGGCGGATACCGGCGAATTCGAGGATGCGACCGCGATACTCACCCAGCTGGCGACCATGTTGTCGCGCCACCTCGGCGAGGTGCGCGGCGGCGGCTGTTCGCACTGAACCACAACGGTTTTCAGCCCGGCGTGACCAGACCGGATTCGTAGGCCAGCACCACCGCCTGCGCCCGGTCGCGCAGGTTCAGCTTCGAAAACACCTTCGACACATGGGTTTTCACGGTCTGCTCGGCGACGAACAGGGATTCCGCGATCTCCGCGTTCGACATACCCTTGGCGATCAGCTCCAGCACCTCGCGCTCGCGCGGGGTGAGCGAGGTCAGCGCGGGTGCGGGTTTGCTGCGGGCCGCCGCCCGCCTGCGGGTGACATCGGCGATGAGCCGCCTGGTGACCGTCGGCGCGAGCAGCGCCTGACCGTCGGCCACCACCCGGACCGCGCGCACCAGTTCGTCCGCGGGCGCGTCCTTGAGCAGGAAGCCGCTCGCGCCGAGGCTCAGCGCCTCGTAGACGTAGTCGTCGATATCGAAGGTGGTGAGCATCAACACCCGCACCGGCGGATCGAATCCGGCGGCCAGAATGGCCCGCGCCGCGTCCAGCCCGTTCATCTCGGGCATGCGCACATCCATCAGCACCACATCGGGGCGCAGCCGCTTCGCCTCGGCCACCGCCACCTTTCCGTCCGGCGCGTCACCTACCACACTGATATCGGGTTGCGCGGCGAGCAGGGCTCCGAAACCCTGCCGCACCATCGCTTGATCGTCGGCGATCAACACCGTAATTGCCACGCCCCAACATTAGGGAATCAGGCCCGAAACCTCATACCTGGTGCGCCGCGGCGATCACGCTCTCGGCGGAGGCGTGCAGCGGCAGCCGCGCCCGGACCTCGAAGCCGCCGTCCGGGTGCGGCCCGGCGTCGATATCCCCGCCGACGGCCACCGCGCGGGCGCGCATCCCCGCGATGCCGTGCCCGCCGTTGCCGACGGGTTTGGCGGGCACGGCACCGGGCCCGTTCACCACCGTCAGCGCCAGTTCGGGCGCGACAACGATATGGACCCGCACGGCCGCGCCCGGCGCGTGCCGCGACGCATTGGACAGCGACTCCTGCACGATGCGATACAGCGCGAGCCCCGCGGTATCCGGTACGGCGTCGAGCGGCCCGTCCACCGCCCAGGTGATATCGACGCCGGCGCGCTTGGCGCCGTCGAACAGGCCGAGCAAATCGGCGGCCCTCGGCTGCGGTGCGTGTTCGGGCAGCTGGCCGTCGCTGCGCAGCACGCCGAGCATGCCGCGGATCTCGTTGAGCGCCTCGCGCGCCGTCGCGCCGATCGATTCGAATTCGGCTCTGGCCGCGTCGGTCACCCCATCCACCCGGTACGGCGCGGTCTGCGCCTGCACCACCACCAGCGACATGTGGTGGGCGACGACATCGTGCAGGTCGCGGGCGATGCGCGCCTTCTCCTCGAGGATGGCGCGGCGGGCCCGCTCCACCTCGTTCTCCTCCTCCTTGCGCACCAGCTGCCGCCTGGAATGCACCAGCCAGCGCACCAGCAGCGCGATCAGCACGACGGCCGCGAGCGCGATCGGCCAGGCCCAGACGCCCTGGCCGGGCATGGTGGTGCCGAGCAGCAGCGAGGTCGCCGCCCAGGCGATGCCGACGATCTGCGGCGACGCCTGCACCGCCACCGCGAACAGCAGCACGAACAGCGCGATGATGTGCACCACCTGGAACGGAATGTGGCTACCGGGCTCATGCGGGATGGCCAGCGTGATGAGCAGCGCGGAACCCGCCGAAATGGCCCAGCCCAGCGCCGGGTTTAGCCGAACGAGCAGCACCGGGAGGGCGGCCAGCGCGGCGAACAGCGGCTGGATGGCCGCGGGCACGGAGTGCGTCACATGCAGGGTCGGCCAGGCGACGATGAAGAACACCGTCGCGACCAGCACCGTGAGCCCGTCGACGAACATCCGGCGGTCGATCCCGCGCAACCGCGACCTCGTCTTCGCGGGCCGCTCCAGTTGATCGACCTCGGTCCTGTTCCGCTTCATACCTATGACAGTAGAAACCGATCGGGCGACCGGTCCTCATACCCACGGGTGAATTCGCGACCGATACCCCGGTACCGGACCCGATGTCGGCTCCCCCGCCGGAAGCGGGCCGGGAACGGCTCCGCGGCGGGAGGCCGGATGGCGTCGGCGCTTCCTAATTTCGATGACCATGAGCACATCGACCAAGCGCCCGCGCCGGATGGCGGCGCTGACCGCGGTCGCCATGACCGCCATGGCGGCCACCGTCACATTCGCACCCCAAGTCAACGCCGCCACCGCGGACAGCGCGCCGCCGGAGAACGCCTCGGCGGGCAGCGCCATCGCCACGCTCACCGCCGACGGCGCGATCAGCGCACCCATCCCGGCCGATTTCGCGACCGAATTCGGTTACCGCCCAGCCGTTGTCGACGGCCTGCTGGTGAACCCGCAGGGCGACTGCTCATCGCCGATACCGCTGCCCGCCGAATTCGACACCGCGTGCAAGGCCCACGATCTGGGCTACGACCTGCTCCGCTACGCCGGACAGCACGGTGAGCCGCTCGGCCCGTGGGCCAGGCAGGCCGTCGACGCCGCACTGGCCCGGCGCATGCACGAATCATGCGGCGCCCGTTCGGATCTGCTGTCACGCGCACACTGCGATGTCATGGCATCGGTCGCCAACATCGCGGTGGATCTCAACTCGCTGCGCCAGGATTACGGCACTCCGATCGTCGAAAAGCTGTTCGGCACGGAGGTTTCCGGCACCGACCCGACCACGATGGCCCCGCTGCTCGCCATTCTGGGCACGGGCATGCTCGGATTCTGGATGCTGGTGCGCCTGCTGATCGGTGCGCTGCGCCGCATCAACCCGATTCCGGCTGCGGCACAGGTGGTTTCGCGATGATACGGAACGCGTTACCACCCGGCGTGGCGGACCACCGCGCTGTTGATCGAATCAGCTTGCGGCAGCGTGTCATTGCCGCCTCGGCGCGGATGGTGCGCCCGCGTCTCGGCACCGCGCTCGGCATCGGGGTCGGCGTGCTCATCTCGCTCGCACCCGGGCTGCTGCCGCGGACGGCGGGGGCGCAGGCGGTGCTCACCGGCCTGCTCGCGGCCGTCGCCCTCGCCGTCGCCGGACTGGTGCGATTCGTGCTGCGGCGCGCGAATTTCGAGATAGACCGCCGATTCGCCCGATGGCGGCTGCCCGCGTTCGTGATCACCGCACTGTTCGTGCTCGGCGCCGTCGCACAGGCGTGGCACTGGCAGAACCGATTGCGGGCCGCGATGGGGACGGCGGCGATCGGGCCGGACTATTGGCTGCGCTGGGCCGTCGGCGCGGTCGCGATCGTCGGCCTGTGCCTCGGCATCGCTCGCGGAATCGGTTGGGTCCTGCGGAAATTGGGTTGGTTGCGGGGGACCGCGGTCGGTGTCGTCGGGGTGTCGATGCTGTATCTGATCGGTATTCCGAGCGTGGTCGACTGGCGGCGCGACACCTACGCCGCCGCCAATGCGGAGATCGATCCGACAGTGGCCCAACCGGTTTCGCGGATCCGATCCGGCAGCACCGCGTCGGCGGTCACCTGGTCGTCCATGGGCGCGGAGGGACGGCGGTTCGTCACATCCGCTCAGGATCAACCGGTTACGACAGCGTCTTCGAGTCCGGCCGCTCGGTCGACCGGCGCGACGGAAGCCGCCGCGACAACGCGGGAATCCGGTCGCGGCCAGGTCCGCGTCTACGTCGGACTCGAATCCGCACCGGATCTGAATTCCCGTGTATCCCTTGCCATTCAGGAGTTGGAGCGAACCGGCGGCTTCGACCGCTCGAATATCGTCGTCGCCGTGCCGACCGGGTCGGGCTGGATCGATGCCAATGCGGTCGCCGGATTCGAGCGGCGCTTCGGCGACGACGCGGCACTGGTCGGCCTGCAGTACTCCTACGCGCCGAGCTGGGTGACGTTCGTCTTCGGCCGGGAGGACGCGATCCGGTCGGCGCGCGCCCTGTTCGACGCCGTCGCGGATCGGATAGCCACGCTGTCGCACAAACCGAAGCTCTATGTCTACGGGCAGAGCCTCGGCGCACTCGGCGGCAGCGCCGTCTTCACCGACGACGCCGATCAGGCGCGCCGCACCTGCGCCGTGCTCTGGGCGGGGCCGCCGGCCAATCGGGCACACCGCGCGAATGCCACCGTGCTGGCCAACAGCTCCGATCCGGTGGTCCGCTGGTCACCCGAATTGCTTTGGCGCGCACCTGATCTCACCGACACCCGGGCCGATGCCCCGCGCCCCGGCTGGTTGCCGGTGGTGAGCTTCGTGCAGACCACCGCGGATCTGCTCGCGGCGCTCGACGCCCCGCCCGGCCACGGCCACCGCTACGGCGCGGATCAGGGCACCGCGCTCGGCACCTGCTGACCCGGCTTGCCCCGCTTGTGAAACTTGTTCTAGTTTGCTGATATGGCCTTTGTCATCGACTCCGGATTCGAGACCGATGTGCCCGCCGCGGTCGTATGGCAGGTGATCACCGATTTCCCCCGGTATGGCGAGTGGAACACCTTCTGCGTCGAATGCCGCAGCACCCTGGTACCGGGCGATCCGATCGATATGCTCGTGCACCTCGGCCCGCGGACGCGGCGGCAGCGCGAATGGGTGCGCACGCATACGCCGGGTGCGGAGTTCAGCTATTCGATGAAGCCCGTGCCATTCGGCGCGCTGCACAGCCTGCGCAGGCACCGAGTGATCGCGCTGGGACCGGACCGCACCCGCTATGAATCGCATTTCGAGCTCGGCGGCTGGTTACGGCCCGCGGTGACCGCGCTGCTCGGTGCCGCACTGCGCACCGGATTCGCCGCGATGACCGAGGGAATCGAGCGCGAGGCGCGGCGGTTGCACGCCGCCTGATCACGGTCGGCGTCCACCTCGAAAGGCGAACGCCGACTGGCGTTTTCAGGCGATGGGTCCCCGTGCGACCTCATAGGCCGCCGCGACACGGTACAGGCGATCGTCGGCCAGCGCGGGCGCCATGATCTGGAAGCCCACCGGCATACCGTCGTCCTTGCTCAGCCCCGACGGCACCGACATGCCCGGATGCCCGGCCAGGTTGCTCGGCAGCGTGCACAGGTCGGACAGGTACATGGCCAGCGGGTCGTCGACCTTCTCGCCCAGCTTCCACGCGGTGAACGGGCTGGTCGGCGCGACGAGCACATCCACCTTCTGGTACGCGGCGTCGAAATCGCGCTGGATGAGCGTGCGCACCTTGAGCGCCTGACCGTAGTAGGCGTCGTAGTAACCGGCCGAGAGCGCGTAGGTGCCGAGCATGATGCGGCGCTTGACCTCCGGGCCGAACCCGGCCTCGCGGGTGGCGGCCATCACCTGTTCGGCGCTGTGCTGTCCGTCGTCGCCGACGCGCAGGCCGTAGCGCATGGCATCGAACCGGGCCAGGTTCGACGACACCTCGCTCGGCATCACCAGGTAGTACGCGGGCAGCGCGTATTCGAAGTTCGGGCACGACACCTCGACCACCTCGGCGCCGAGCTTGGTCAGCACCTCGACCGCCTCGTCGAACGACGCGATGACGCCCGGCTGGTAGCTGTCGGAGTGAAGTTCCTTCACCACACCGACTTTCAGCCCGCGCAGATCGCCTTCGGCGCCCGCGCGCGCGGCGGCGACCACCGGCGGCACCGGCACATCGCGGGAGGTGGAATCGCGCGGATCGTATCCGGCGATCACCTCGTGCAGCAGCGCGGTGTCGAGTACGGTGCGGCCGCACGGACCGCCCTGGTCCAGTGAGGACGCGCAGGCCACCAGACCGTAGCGGGAGACGGTGCCGTATGTCGGCTTGGTGCCGACGGTGCCGGTCATCGATGCGGGCTGGCGGATCGAGCCGCCGGTGTCGGTGCCGATGGCGAGCGGCGCCTGATAGGAGGCGAGCACCGCCGCCGAACCGCCGCCGGAGCCGCCCGGAATCCGGCTGGTATCCCACGGATTACGGGTGGGGCCGTATGCCGAATTCTCGGTGGACGAACCCATCGCGAACTCATCCATATTGGTCTTGCCGAGGATCGGGATGCCCGCCTGCCGCAGCCGGGTGGTGAGCGTCGCGTCGTACGGCGACACCCAGCCTTCGAGGATTTTCGACGCACAGGTCGTCGGCATATCCGTGGTGGTGAAAACGTCCTTGAGCGCCAACGGAACTCCGGCCA
Source organism: Nocardia sp. JCM 34519.1 (assembly GCF_020361265.1). Lineage (NCBI taxonomy): Bacteria > Bacillati > Actinomycetota > Actinomycetes > Mycobacteriales > Nocardiaceae > Nocardia > Nocardia sp. JCM 34519.1. The sequence goes on along the minus strand of NZ_JAIRBR010000013.1, from coordinate 37,743 downwards.
GCGGCGAGGCGGGCGCCCGGCCCGCGGCCAGCTCGGCGTCGACGGCGGCGGCAGCGGCCAGTGCCTGCTCGGCGCCGACGTGCAGGAAGGCGTGGTATTCGCCGTCGACCTCGGCGATCCGGTCGAGATGCGCCTGCGTCACCTCCACGGCCGACACCTCGCGGCCGTGGATCTTGTCCGCCAGCTCCGCCGCGGACAATTTCGTGAGGTCGCTCATTCGCCCTCTCCCAAGATCTGCGGAACCATGAACCGCTGCTCCTCGACCGCGGGCGCGCCGGACAGCGCCTCCGCCGGGGTCAGGCCCGGCGTGACCACATCGGGGCGGGTCACGTTGGTCGTCGGATTCGGCGACGCGGTTTCCGGGACATCGGCGGTCGCGACCTCGGAGATGGTCCGCACGTGGCTCAGAATCGAATCCAGCTGCCCGGCGAACTGATCGAGTTCGGACTCGGACAGCGCGAGCCGGGACAACCGGGCGAGGTGTGCGACCTCGTCGCGGGAGATGGCGGGCACCGCGTGACCCCTTTCGGCATGGTTTAGCTTGGTGAAACGGCCGACGAACAGCCTAATATGCGCTGTCGGCGAAGCCGTCATCAGCCTGCGCCGGGCCGAGCTCCTGTGCGAGGCACTCGCCTAGCCTGGGCGTGAGAAGGCCTGTCGGACGGGGACGATCGCATCCCGGTCGCCAACTCCGCGACACGTTTTCGCCACCCAGCCCGACACGCCGCATTGGCGGGAATCAGCCACATGAGCTACCTCACCCGACGTGCTCCGAGTCGATAACGCAGGCTTAGGGGTGTAAGTATTGCCAGACCCGGGTACCCGTTTTCCAGTCTCGGCCGCTCAAGGAAAGGAACGCACGTGTCATTCCTGCTCCGCGTGCAACTTCCGGATCGACCGGGAAGTCTCGGCGCACTCGCTCTCGCACTGGGTTCGGTCGGCGCCGACATACTCTCGCTGGACGTGGTGGAACGCGGGGCCGGATTCGCGGTCGACGATCTGGTGGTCGAGGTGCCGCCGAACGCACTGCCCGACACGTTGATCACCGCGGCGGAATCGATCAGCGACGTACACGTCGACTCCATCCGCCCCTATTCCGGCGTGCTGGACACCCATCGCGAACTCGAGCTCATCGACCAGGTGGCCAGCGCCCGCGACGACCGGCTGCAGGTGCTGGTCGACGGCGCGCCCCGAGTGTTGCGGGTGGGCTGGAGCACCATCATCGATATGGGTCCGCAAGGGGCCTACCGCGTCGTCGGCAGCCCGAGCGCACCCGAGACGCAGGCCGGTTCGGCGCCGTGGATGCCGCTGGAGAAGCCGGCCGTACTCGATCCGGAAGCCGATTGGGTACCGCAGATCTGGCGCGATATGGACACCAAACTGGCCGCCGCACCGCTCGGCAACACCGGCAAGGTGCTGCTGCTCGGCCGGCCCGGCGGGCCCGACTTCCGGCCCTCGGAGGTGGCCAGGCTCGGCTATCTGGCCGGGATCGTCGCCACCGTGCTCGGCTGACGAATCACTGCGCGCGCCAAACATTTTCGGCGATGCGCTCGGCGTTCGCGACGAGATCCAAGCGCAGCACGGGGAGCCGGTTGCCCGCGTCGGTGATCCAATCCCGTTCCGGCACACGGACGAATCCGAAGCGTTCGTAGATGCGCATGGCATCGGTCATAGTCGGCATCGTGGTGATCATCACCGCGGCATAGGATTCCGCGATCGCGCGGTCGATCACGGTGCGCACCAACGCGGTTCCGACTCCGAGCCCACGCGCCGCCTTGGCGACGGCCAGCATCCGGAACTCCAGCTCGTCGGGGCGCGCGGTCTCCGCGTACGGGGTGCCGGGCGCCGCGATCGTCAGCGAGCCCACCACCTGGCCCCGATACTCCGCGACCAGCACCTCGGCCAGGGGCGCGCGGCGCGCGGTATCCCTGAGCTCCGGCACATAGGCGCTGGCCGGATCGATATGACCCTCGCCGACATAGACGTCGACGGTCAGCTCACCGATCGCCGCGTACTCGTCAGGGCGGGCCACACGGATGACCGGCCGGGCTTCGTTCGCATCCATGATCGACGATCCTGCCATCCACGTCCGGCGCTCAGGAACCGAGATATGGCCGGACACCCGGGTGATCCACATGGAAGCTCATCGGATTGCGCGGGGCGTACAGCACGCTGAGCTGGTCGCCGACGGCGGGCCACTGGTTCACATCCCAGGCGAAACGGCCGAAAACCACCTCGCCCGGCACGCTCGGGCCGGACAGGTTGCCGGTGATGGTGACGTACTGCTCACCGTCGGCGTTCGGCAGCGGGCTCACCCCGGTGACATAGAGGGTGCCGGACTCCGCGCCGACCATCGGGCCCGCCCGCCTGCCGCGCAGGTAGGCGGCGACCGCGACGGCCGTCGCGGCGGCGAGCAGGATCAACAGACCGAACTGCAGCATGCCACCCATGCTATTCAGTGCTGGGTGAGCTCACTGACACCGTCCTCGGTGCGGCGCACCTGCCAGACCGCGGTGCGGGTGCGCGGCGAGCGACCGTTGCCGCGATCGATCAGCGCGCGATTGTTGGTGGTGAAAATCAGTTGGGCGCCACGGGAATTCGTCTCCGGATTCTGGAAAAGCTGGATCAGCCGGTCGGTTTCCTCGGCGGGCAGGTGCGCGCCGATATCGTCGACGGCGAGCACCTTCCCGGAATCCAGCGCGTCGAGCATCGCGGGCAACAGCCGCAGCACCGACAGGGTGGCGGTGGACTCCTCGGCGATGTCGAAGTGGGCATCGATACCGTTGTGCACCAATCGAAGTCCGACACCGCGGCGGGCGACCATGCGGGCGTAGAGCGCATCTCGCGCGGCGCGCAGGTTGGTCAGCTCCCGCTCCAGCAGCACCTCGGTGATGCCATTGTCGCGCAACAGCATATCCGCGTGGCTCGGTGAAACCGCGCACAGCTCGGCCTGTTTACCGATGTCGGCGATCTCCGCGTCCAGCTCCCGCAGATAGTCTGCATACATCGGATCCGGTTCGGCGACAAGCAGATCGACGATGCCGAGCCCGGCGGTGCGCAGCAGCAGGAGCAGGCGCGCCGCATTCTCCGGGGATTTCGACAGATGACCGCCGAGGCGGTGCGCCACCGCATCGGCATCCGTCGCGCCGTGCTGCACCTCGAGCTTCGACTCGAACCATCGGTAGGCGGGCACCAGCGCCTCGGCGTACAGCTGCCCGGCGAGGCTGAGCAGCAACGCATTCGGCCGCACCAGCGGCGCCAGCGCGGCGATACCGTAGCGCGCCGCCTCGAACATCGGGCCGACCTTCACCTGTTCGCCGGTGCGCTCGAACACGATTCGCTTGCGCGAGCGCGGATGCGTATACAGCCATTCGGCGGCGACCTCCGCGCTCTCCAACCGGAACCCGTAGGTGTACGGGTAGCCCTCGGCGACGAATTCGGCGACGAATTCCGATGGCCGCTCCGGGAATCCGAGGTGCGGCGCGCGCACCGGACCCGCGTACGGATCCCAGCCGGTCACCGAATCCAGCACCGCCGACCGCATCTGCGCCAGCGCATCGATCAGGTTCGTCTTCCCCGCGGCCGCCGCACCGTGTATCGCGGTCACCGGCACCGCCACCGGCCCCGCCCCCCGACTCGACCGCAACTCCTGTGCCCCCGCCAACGACTTGTGATTGGTCACCCGAAAACTGCGCAGCATTGAGCCATCCTGTCGGGTCCGAATTCATCCCGCGACACCGCGGTCCCGCCGCCGATGAATCCACCACCGGCCCACACATCGGCGATAGCCTCCCAACATGACCGTCCTTTCGATCGCGTACCGCTGGACGCAAGAGGAATTCCTCCTGGCTTGGGATGCAGGCGTATTCGATCGCCGCGCTACGAGCACACCGAACCCTCGCCATACGGCTACTTGAACCGCCGGAAATTCCCACCCGGCAACCACATTCCAGTGAGTTATGCGAACACTTCGATTCCGGTCGATGACCTACTTCAGGTTGACCCATAGCCATTAGGCATAGCGCCTCGGATTCGCGTTCGACCGGACACACCTGGACACGGCGCGTTACCATGCTGGCGCGTCGGGCTTGTTGCGCGGCGGATTTGCTGGACGTTCGGATTGATGAGGTAGTGATGGTTGGTCGGTTGGTGGTACGTGGGTCCGTGATCGCCGCGCTCGGGTTGGGGTCGGTGGTCGCGTTCGGGCCCGGGAACGCGGTGGCCGATGCGCCGTGTCCGGATGGGACCGCGCGGATCTTCGTCGCGGGCGGCCACGACGACGAGAGCACCGACACCTGCCAGGGGCCGGGGTCCGTGACGTTCAGCTGGCCCAAGGCGGTGTCGAAGGTGTGCGCGGTCGGCTCGGCGAAGGCCGTTGTCGAGATCTCGGGGGCCAAGCCATACGCCGGAACCTATGAGCTGGTCAACGGGCACTGCGCGATGTTCAACTACAAGAAGGTGGACTCCGCGACGATTACCGTCTCGCGCGGCTGACACCGCATCGGGCGTACCTCCGCCTTTGCTCCGGCCATGCGCTGGCCGCGGACAGCGCCCATCAGGCGCGGAAAAGCAAAGCGCTGTCGCCGAATTCGTGCCAGAGGTAGCCGGTTTCCAATGCCGCCGCGTACGCCGCGCCGACGGTCGCCGTGCCCGCGACCGCGACCAGTAGGTCGAGATGCGATGCGCCCGGCGCGTGCCAACCGGTGATCAGGCCGTCCACCACGCGTGCTGGCCGATGCTCGCCGAGCACGAGATCGGTCCAACCCGAGGATGTTTCGACATACCCCGCAGGATCGGCGGCCGACTCGAGCGCCCGGGTGACCGTGGTGCCGACCGCGATCACCCGCCCGCCCGCCGCCCTGGTGTCGTTGACGAGCCGAGCCGTCGCCGCCGGAACCGCGAAACGCTCCGGGCTCGGCGGCTCCCCGGCCTCCGGTGACGAAACACCGGTATGCAGCGTCACCGGCGCGACCGCGACACCGGAGGTGATCAGGTCGAGTACCAGCCGCTGCGTGAACGGCCTTGCCGCGCTTGGCATCTCCGCACTTCCCGGAATGCGCCCGAAAACGGTGTGATAGTAGTCCGCCGACCACTGCTGCGGCACATAGGAATACGTGATAGGTCGCCCGTACGCGGCCATCAGCGCGCGTGGATCGGTGTCGATATCGGCGATCCAGAGCCGCTTCGCCCCCGGCAGCCACGGCTCCCGCAATGTCGCGCAGGCACCGCCGGGCAGCCGGATCACGGTGCCGCCGTGCAGTTTTCCGGCAGTGAACGGCGTCCGCTCGGGTGTCCGCAGCTCGACCACCCACCGGCCGTCTTCCAGCCAGGTGGAAAAGTGCAGCGCGACCGCCGCGCCGTCGACCGACGCGTCGACGGCGGCGGGCAGCGTCGCCGAATTGTTCACCACCACAAGGTCGCCCGGCCGCAGCTGCCCCGGCAGTTCCCGAAAGACGGCGTGGGTCAGGCGATCACCGGCCACCAGCAGCCGCACCTCGTCGCGGGCGAGTCCGCGGGCCTCGGGTGGGGTGCTCGCATTGAGTTCGGGCGGCAGCACGAAAGAACGCTCGGAAAGCAGTACCGTCATCGCACCGCACCCGTCGCGAAATCGGCCGTGGTGTAGCGACCGCGGTTGGGCCGGGTCTCGATCAGCCGGAGTAGTGCGGGGACAACGGCTTCCGGTTCCGGACGGTCCGAAATATCCTCGCCCGGAAACGCCGCCTGATGCATCTCGGTGCGCATATCACCGGGATCGAAGGCGTAGATCGGTATTTCCGGATGTTCGGCGGCAAGGACCGCGGTGAGCTGATCCAACGCCGCCTTCGACGAACCATAGCCGCCCCAGTTCGGATACGGTTCCACCGCCGCGTCGGAGCTGATATTCACCGCGACGCCGCCGGATTCGCCGAGCAGCGGCAGCGCGAGCTGCAGAATCGCCAGCGGCGCTACGACATTGGTGCGGTAGACCGACTCCAACTCGGCCAACGGATACCGGTCCAGTGCGGGCAGCGGGCTCGGGCCCAGCCTGCTCGCGTTGTTCACCAGCAGGTCGAGCCGCCCTGCCGCCCTTATGATTTCGAATAAGCGGCCGCGGTGGGCCGCATCCATGACGTCACCGGGGACGGCGGTGAACCCCTCCCCCAATTCCGCCGCCGCCCGGTCCAGCCGGTCGGCCCGGCGCGCGGTGCCGAACACCTGCCAGCCCCGCGCGCGGAGTTCCCGGCTCAATGCCAGGCCGAGCCCTGCGGAGGCACCGGTGACGAGTGCGGATCGGTGAACCATGACAACCTCCTGGTATTCGCTACCAGTCGATCGTCATACCTGAAGAAAGGTTCAGGTCAAGGTGTCACTCCGCCGCGGCGTCCTCGTTCGCCGACGGCGCAACGGCTTGCGGCCCCTGCTCCAGCAGCAACCGGAATCCGGCCTCGTCCAGGATCGGCACCCCCAGCTCCTCCGCCTTGGCGGCCTTGGACCCCGGCGAATCGCCGATCACGACGAACGCCGTCTTCTTCGACACCGATCCGGCCGCCTTACCGCCGCGCACCAGGATCGCCTCCTTGGCCCCGTCGCGGGTGAAACCCTGCAGCGATCCGGTCACCACGATCGAAAGGCCCTCGAGATTGCGCTCGATGGATTCGTCGCGCTCGTCCTCCATCCGAACACCCGCGGCCCGCCACTTGTCGACGATCGCCAAATGCCAGTGCACGGTGAACCATTCGGCCACCGCCGCCGCAATCGTCGGGCCGACGCCGTCCACCGCGGCCAATTCCTCGGCCGACGCCTCGCGCACCCGGTCCATGCTGCCGAGCTGCGCGGCCAGCGCCCGCGCGGCGGTCGGGCCGACATGCCGGATCGACAGGCCGACCAGCACCCGCCACAGCGGCCGGTCCTTGGCGACCCGCAGATTCTCCAGCAGCCGTTTGCCGTTCGCGGACAGGCTGCCATCGATATTGGCGTACAGCGAGGTGGTGAGCAGCCGCGCCTCATCCAGATCGAACAGATCACCCTCATCGGTGATCGCACCCGATTTCAACAGGTCGATCGCGCCCTCATAGCCGAGCGCCTCGATATCGAACGCGCCGCGGCCCGCGACATGGAACACGCGCTCGCGCAACTGCGCCGGGCAATACTGCTGATTCGGGCAGCGGATATCGGCGTCGCTCTCCTTCTCCGGCGCGAGTTCCGATCCGCACTCCGGGCAGTGCGTCGGCATGACGAATTCGCGCTCGTCGCCGGTACGCGCGTCGACCACCGGGCCGAGCACCTCGGGAATCACATCACCCGCCTTGCGGATGGTGACGGTGTCACCGATCAGCACGCCCTTGCGCTTGACCTCGGAGGCATTGTGCAGCGTCGCCCGCGCGACCGTCGACCCGGCGATCGACACCGGCTCCATCACCGCGAACGGCGTCACCCGGCCGGTGCGGCCGACGTTCACCTCGATGCCGAGCAGTTTGGTGGTGGCCTCCTCCGGCGGATATTTGTAGGCGATCGCCCAGCGCGGGGCGCGCGAGGTGGACCCGAGGCGCCGCTGCAGCGCCATCTGATCGACCTTGATGACCTGGCCGTCGATCTCGTGCTCGATATCGTGCCGGTGCTCGCCCCAATAGGCGACCCGCTCGATCACCGCGTCGATGCCCTGTACCAGGCGGGTGTGCTCGGAAACCGGCAGACCCCAGGCAGCGAGCGCGCGGTAGGCCTCGTGCTGTGAGGTGGGCGAGTAACCCTCCATCCGACCGAAACCGTGGCAGATCATCCGCAGCCGGCGCCGCGCGGTGACCGACGGATCCTTCTGCCGCAGCGAACCCGCGGCGGTATTGCGCGGATTCGCGTACGGCGGTTTACCCTCGGCGACGATCTGGGCGTTCAGCGATTCGAAATCCTCCAGCCGGAAATACACCTCGCCGCGGACCTCCAGCACGTCCGGGATCGGGAATTCGGGATGGGCCGTGAGCTCGCCCGGGATGTCCTCGATGGTGCGCGCGTTGAGCGTGACGTCCTCACCGGTGCGCCCGTCGCCGCGGGTCGCACCGCGCACCAGCCTGCCCTTCTCGTAGACGAGGTTGAGCGCGACACCGTCGATCTTCACCTCGCACAGGTAGTGCAGGTTCGCGCCGGCCTCGGCCTCCACCCGGCTCGCCCAGGCGCGCAGCTCGTCGTAGTCGAACACATTGTCCAGCGAGAGCATTCGCTCCAGATGGTCGACCGCGGTGAAATCGGTGGCGAAACCGCCGCCGACCAGCTGGGTCGGCGAATCCGGCGTGCGCAGATCCGGATGCTCGTTCTCCAGCTCCTCCAGGCTGCGCAGTAGCTTGTCGAATTCGCCGTCCGAAATGATCGGCGCATCGCGCACGTAGTAGCGGAACTGGTGCTCGCGCACCTCGTCCGCCAGTTCCTGCCAACGCACCCGCTGCTCCGCCGTCGCCGGCACCGCCACGCCTTCGTCACTCACAAACTGGCACATTAGCCGAGCCGACCGACAAGTATCGCCACGTCAACGCCCATCAGAACCGACGTTTATCATGGACAGCCCCCAAGGACGGATGCCCCGCAAAGCAACCAAGATCGGGGCGGCTAGCCGAAGGTGAGGGATTCCGGGTCCTCGGCGAAGGCGCGGGCCACCTCGGCGCTCAGGGCGAGGGCCTTGCGGGCCCAGGCAATGGGCGCCGCGGCGAGGCCGCAGGACGGGCTCACCATGACGGAGGTGGCGAGGGTGGTGCGGGGGAAGCCGAGGCGATCGATGAGGCGCACACCGGGTTCGGCGAAATCGCGCCATGTCGGCGGGGCGGCCGGGGCGGTGGTCGGGATCAGGCCCAGGACAAGGAGTTTGCTCGCGTCGAGGGCTTCGCCGATACCGTCGAGATCCTTGACGCCGATCGCCGCTATGTCGAAACCCATTGCGGCGCAGGCGCTTTTGCTCAGGAAGCGCAGGGCGGGTGGTTCGGCGCAGGTGTGGACGAGCACCGGCGCCGTCTGCGCGTCGATCACACCATCGAGGACCGCGAGCGCCTCGGGCTCGGGCACGGCGGCCACCGTATTCAACACGCTGACACCGCGCAGCGACCCGTCCAGCACCGCACTGAGCGACGGCTCATCCAGTTGCACAACGACTTCCGCGCCGAGCCGCCTGCGCACCTCGGCGACGTGCTGTGCCAATCCCTCGGCCAGCGATGCCGAAAGGTCGCGCACCGCACCGGAATCGGTGAGCACCCGATGTCCGCCGGGCAGCTCCACCTGCGCGGCGAGGGTGAGCGGTCCGGCCGCCTGCACCTTCACCGGATGCCCACGCCCCGCGAGACCCGCTGTCTCCCAAGCCTCTTCGAGCGCGTCGAGATCGGTGCGCAGCAGATCGTGCGCCCGTCGCGATACCGCGCCCGGCCGGGCGGCGAGCCGATAGCCGCGCGTCGTCGTATCGAATCGCAGGTCGATCAGCAGCGCCGAGGCTCGGCCGACCATATCCGCGCCCGCCCCGCGCCGCGGCAGCTCGACCAGATGCGGCAACTCCGCGAGCTCGCCGACGATCGTCGACGCCGCCTCGCGCGGGTCGGCGCCCGGCCATGATCCGACGCCGGTCGCGATGCCGCCACGCAATGCCTGTACCACCTGATTCGCCGCGCCACTACCGATTTCGGTCACGGCTGCCGATCGTGTCCAACTCGGCGCGGTCCTTGCCGGTGCCGGTGATGGTGCCGCTGCCGATCACCTCGTCGCCCAACGGATCCGGGCGATACACCACGACCGCCTGACCGCGTGCGACACCGGTGAGCGGCTCACGCAACCGCACCAGCATGCCGTCGCCGACCGCCTCGGCCACCGCGGGGGCGGTGCCGCCGTGCGCGCGCACCTGCGCGACGCATTCGATCGGACCGTCCGGCGCCAAGCCCGAGGTCCAAACCGCCTGTGCCGCATCGACCGTCCACACCCGCAGGTCATCGGCCGAGCCGACCCGCACCGTGCCGGAGTCGGGATCGATTCCGGTGACATAGCGCGGTTTCCCGTCGGCGGCGGGCCCCGGCAGGCCGAGCCCCTTGCGCTGGCCGATGGTAAACCCGTGCACGCCTTCGTGTTTCGCCAATTCGGTGCCGTCGGCATCGACGACGGCGCCCGGCCGGATGCCGATCTTCGCGCCGAGGAAGGCCCGGGTGTCGCCGGACGGAATGAAGCAGATGTCGTGGCTGTCCGGCTTGTTCGCCACCGCGAGACCGCGTTCGGCGGCCTCCGCGCGGATCTGCGGCTTGGGGGTGTCGCCCACCGGGAACATGGCGCGGGACAACTGTTCCGCGGTGAGCACCGCGAGCACGTACGACTGATCTTTGTCGGCGTCGACCGCGCGCCGCAGCACACCGTCGTCGAGCCGCGCGTAGTGCCCGGTGACGACCGCGTCGAAGCCGAGCGCGACCGCCCGATCGGCGAGCGCCGAGAACTTGATCTTCTCGTTGCAGCGCAGGCACGGGTTCGGCGTCTCACCCGCCGCATAGGCCGCGACGAAATCGTCGATCACGTCTTCCTTGAAGCGATCCGCGAAATCCCATACGTAGAACGGGATTCCGAGTACGTCGGCGGCCCGCCGGGCATCGCCGGCGTCCTCCTTCGAACAGCACCCGCGCGAACCCGTGCGCAGGGTGCCCGGTGTCGCCGACAGCGCCAGGTGCACGCCGACCACCTCATGGCCCGCGTCGACGGCACGCGCGGCCGCGACCGCCGAATCGACTCCACCGCTCATCGCGGCGAGTACCCGCATCAGACACCTCCTTTCGCACCGGCCAGGCCCGCGGCCATGGCCCGTTCGACAACCTGGGGCAGCACCCGAAGCAGCGCATCGGTATCGGCGCGGGTCGTGGTGTGCCCCAACGAGAATCGCAGTGACCCGCGCGCCTGCCAGGCCGGAACGCCCATGGCGATCAGCACATGGCTCGGCGTGGCGACCCCGGCGTTGCAGGCCGAACCGGTCGAGCATTCGATGCCCGCCGCGTCCAGCAGCATGAGCAGCGAATCGCCTTCGCAGCCGGGGAAAGTGAAGTGGGCGTTGCCCGGCAGCCTGCGCTCGTCGCGCGGGCCGTTGAGCACCGCATCCGGTATCGCGGCCAGCACGCCTTCGATGAGCTCGTCGCGCAGCGTCCGCAATCGCGCCGCGTACGTCGGCAATTCGGTCGCCGTCTGGTGCAGTGCGGTGGCGAGTCCGACGGCCGCCGCGGTGTCGGAGGTGCCCGATCGCAGATCCCGTTCGTGCCCGCCGCCGTGCAGCAGCGGCACACACGGCACCTCGCGGCCGAGCAGCAGCACGCCCGCGCCGTGCGGCCCGCCGAGCTTGTGACCCGCGATGCTGGCGGCCGAAAGTCCGCTCGCCGCGAAATCGATCGGCAGCTGGGCCGCGGCCTGTATCGCGTCGCTGTGCATCGGCACATCGAATTCCCGTGCGACCGAAGCCAATTCACTGATCGGCTGAATCGTGCCGACCTCGTTGTTGGCCCACATGATGGTGACGAGCGCCACCTCACCCGGGTATTCGGCCAGCGCGGCGCGCAGCACCCGCGGCGCGACGACGCCCTCCGCGTCGACCGGTAGCCAGGTGACCTGCGCACCCTCGTGACGCTCCAGCCATTCCACGGCGTCGAGCACCGCGTGATGCTCTATCGAGCTCGCGATGATCCGGGTGCGGCGGGGGTCGGCGTCGCGGCGCGCCCAATAGATGCCCTTCACCGCCAGGTTGTCGCTCTCGGTGCCGCCGGAGGTGAAGATGACCTCCGAGGGCCTGGCGCCCAGATCGGCGGCGATGGATTCGCGCGCCTCCTCCAGCGACCGGCGCGCCGCGCGCCCCGATCCGTGCAGCGAGGAGGCGTTACCGGTGCGCATCAGCGCGGCCGTCATCGCCTCGACCGCGGCGGGCAGCATGGGAGTGGTCGCCGCATGATCGAGGTAGACCATCTGGGGCGCAGCACCGCTGACCGGACCCGAAAAACCCGACTTCATGACCGAGATAGCCTATCCCACCGTTGACCAGCGCATCTTCGGGGTCTCCCCCTGGTTACCGGACTCATCCAGGAGTCGTAACCCGGTCACGGCCTCGCATATTCCCGAAGCCCGCCCCGCGACGAAGTACGACTGCCGTGCCGGCACGGCAGTCGTACTTCGTTCCGGCGTAATCGTTCCGCCGAACTTCAGCGCGGTGACATCATCCGGCTACGACCCCTCACACCGGTGCCACGACTGCCAGCTGCTGCCGGTCCAAGAACTGCACCAGTGACGGCTGTCGCGACCGATCACGTCGATGGTCGCGTAGGTGTCGTGCCAGTAGTAGGCGGAGATGCTGTCTTTCGCCCACCCGCCCATGCTGGTCCAGTGCTGCGCACCGTTCAGCGCTCGATAGACCTGGTGGTCGGATCCGATCGCGAAATCCTCCTCGTGTCCGTCGTTCCAGAACACGTCGATGGCGCAACCGTCCTGGCATGCGGCGCATCCGCCGAGGCCCCACGGGGTCTGGAACGAATACGAGCCGCTGGGGCAACCGGCGGCGCTCGCCTGGTCGGAGGCGTCATCGGCGGTGAGCGGCGAGACGGTCGCACCTTGCCGGTCCGCCGCGTTGGCTATCGCACCACCGATCATCAGGCCGAAAGCCAGGACAATCAGGCCGAATAATCTGAATATTCGGTTCATGAACATCGAAATACCTTTCTATTGATAGCAGCCGCGAACGCAGCAATATCGGTAATTGCAATTCACTCGAATACAATCGCTCCGGATCGGGCCCCGCCTATAACAGGTGATATGTATTCGAATCCCGAACAGGAATCCCTGCAGCGTTATTGTTTCGCACGGACTCTGGGGATTCGGCTCGGCTCACATCTGGGGATCTAGCATGGATCTGCTATTGCCGATTACGCCGGTTCCCGCAGGCTGACGGCGTTTCCAGCCTGTTCGCGCGGGCAGGGCAATGGCATCGGCGACGCCATCGCGATTCTCGCCGCCGTTTCGCGGAAATGGCGGCAGAAATCATCGAACGTCCGCGAACCGAGGCGGGATTCGACTTCGATCAACCGGTCGAGATCATCGCACGATTCCGCGCGGTAATGACACCGGGAAGCTATCTCGCTTTCGCCCACCATCTTCGCGGTTTCGAAATGTTCGGCCCCGGCGTCGCACCGATCCGAGACCGGCTCGGCCGCGATCTGCCGCCCACCCGGCTGACCGTGTTGGGCGGCGTGTGCCGAAAACGATGACAAGCCCGGGCGATTCACCCGACGGCGGCGATACCATGGGCGAAGCGGTGGGGACTTGCGGGGAAAATTCGCGGGTTACCAGCGGTGATCACTGAGCATCGGAGTTAGGATCAACATGTGCGCGGAGCCGATCCGGGTCGGGCAATTTGATTCTGCCGCACCCCTTTTCGAAGCCGATGTCTCCGATGTGGCGGACTGCGGGCCGACCGCACTGCGAATCGCGATCGGTGGTCAACTCCGCAAACTGCGCGAGGAATGCGGGATTACGCCCGCGGATGCGGGTAGGCACATCCGCGGCTCACACGCCAAGATCAGTCGGCTCGAACTCGGGCGCACCGGATTCAAGGAGCGCGACGTCGCGGATCTGTTGGCCCTCTACGGCGTGCGCGACCCGGCTCAGCGCGAGATGGTGCTGGCCCTGGTTCGCAAGGCGAATCGGCCGGGATGGTGGCATCCGTACAGCGACCTGCTGCCGCCGTGGTTCCAGACCTATCTCGGCCTGGAGGGGGCCGCGACGTTGATCAGAACCTTCGAGGGTCACCTGGTCCCCGGCCTGCTGCAGACCAGGAACTATGCCCGCGCGGTCGTCGCGCTCGGTCGCCGCGAGAGTGCCGAGGCAGGGCGGCGAGTCGAGCTGCGATGCAAGCGTCAGCAGATCCTCGATGCGCCCGGCGGGCCGACGCTGTGGGCGGTGCTGGACGAGGCCGTGCTACGCAGGCCGGTCGGCGGAGCGACCGTAATGCGCGAGCAAATCGAGCATCTGGTGCGGATGTCGGACCGGCCGAATGTGACCATCCAGGTAATACCGTTCCTCGCCGGTGGTATCGCCGCGGCGGGCACCTCGTTCACACTGCTCCGATTCGCCGAGCAGGTACTGCCCGATATCGTCTATCTGGAGCAGGTGGCCAGCGCGATGTATCTGGATCGGCGCGAGGATATCGATGTTTATCGCGAGCTGATGGACATCCTCGCCTTACAGGCCCAAACCCGACAGCAATCCCGCGACATGCTGGTCGCCGCGGCAGCGCAGTTCTGATTATTTCGCGTCCCAATAGCATTCGACCACCGCGGTAGTGAACGGGAAGCGCACCGGTGTCGGGCCGAAGACGATCCGGCCCGCCGCATCGGCGGCGGTCGCGATCGCATCGGCGACCGCGGCGGCCTCCTGCTCCGGACAGTGCACGATCACCTCGTCGTGTTGGAAGAAAACCATTTCGGCGCGCAGTCCCGCATTCGTCAGCGCGTGCCGCAGGCCCGCGAGCATCAGCAGGGCCCAGTCGGCGGCGCTGCCCTGCACCACGAAATTGCGGGTGAAGCGGCCGCGGGCGCGCGCAGCCGCGGTGCTGCCGTATCCGGCGCCGTCCTCCTGGAATTGGTCCATCTCGTCGAGCGTGGCATGCAGCGGCGGGCAGGTGCGGCCCAACCAGGTTCGCACCAGGCGACCCTCCTCGCCCGCGCGCGCCGCATCGTCGACATATGCCACCGCGGCCGGATACCGCCGGCGGAGTTCGGCCATATGAGCGCGCGCATCGCCGGAGGTCTGGCCGTAAATCGCGCCCAGCAGCGCGATTTTGGCCTGCGCGCGGTCACCGCCGAAGACGCGGGCGGCCAGGTCCGCGTATAGGTCCTCGCCGCGTCCGGCCACCTCCATCAGACCGGGGTCGCGGGAGATCGCGGCGAGCACCCTCGGCTCCATCTGAGCGGCATCGGCGACCACCAGCCGCCAACCCGGATCGGCGCGGATCGCCTGCCGGATCACCTTCGGAATCTGCAGTGCACCACCGCCATTGGTGGTCCAGCGCCCGGAAACCGTTCCGCCGGGCAGATATTCGGGGCGGAAGCGGCCGTCGTGCACCCACTGCTCCAGCCAGGACCAGCCGTTGCTGGTGTACAGGCGGTAGAGCGATTTGTAGGCGAGCAGCGGCTCCACCGCGGGATGATCGATCCGCCGCAGCTCCCACTTTCGGGTGGACGAAAGCGAAATACCGGCTCGGGCAAAGGCTTTGATGATGTCGTTGGGCAGATCCGGCCGAACCCGCGTCCCGAAGGCACGCGATACCTCGTCGGCCAGCTCCGCCATCCGCCTCGGCTCCCCGCCCGGAAAACGCTCACCGAGCAGACGATCGAGCAATTCCCGGTGAACGTCCGCGCGCCAAGGGATTCCGGTTCTCGACAGTTCCGTCGCCACCAGCATGCCCGCCGATTCGGCGGCCAGCAGCAGCCGCATCCGCTCGGGATATTCGGTCCGCTCGGTACGGGCGAGCTGTCCGGCGTACACCTCCAGCAGCGCGGTGAACTCGTCCGTGCCGGGCGGCAGCGGCACCGGGCCGGACTCGAACAGCGACGGCTGGGTTTCCGCGGCCCGCACGGGTGCGTCCGGCGGGACGGGCAGCTTGTGCAGCCGCGCCCACGCCGCCGCCAGCGAGCGGGCCTGGCCCGACTGACCCTCCTCATGGCCGATCAGCAGGGCCTCCGCGGCCTCGACGTCATAGCACCGTTCGACCCGGACACCGGCCGCGAGCAGCCGCCGATAGATCTCGGCGGTCGAGCGCCAGACCCACCGCTCGACCTCGGGACGCGAACGCACCGCGGCGGCGAGCGACGGTTCGCGGACCACCGGTCCCGCGGGACGGCCGTCCCGATCGAGTGGGCATAGCCGCGCCCCTCCGTCGTCTGTTTCCGCCAACGCCCATCGCACGTCCCAGAGTCTCGCATCGGGGACAGACATCTCCGGGGGTGCGTCGAGCCTGTTCGGCGATCCAGGCCTGGGTCGCACCGGCGGAATCGTCATAACCGGTATGCCGCGGCGGGACCATGCGATCGAAGGGCTCAGGTGCGCTCGGGCCGGGCGCTGGCGACTATTTCCTGAAGGGCTGCGATATGCCCGTCGAAGGCCGCGCGCCCGGCGTCGGTCAGCCGGGCGCGGACCTTCCTGCGCGTGCCGTCCAGGCGGCGTTCCGTCGCGACGTATCCGGCCTCTTCCAAGGTCGCCAGCTGCTTGGACAGTGCCGAATCGGACAGGCTCAGCCGATCCTTCAGATAGGCGAATTCGGCCCAGTCCGCCGCCGCGAGCGTCGCCACCAGTGAGAGCCGAGTGCTCGGGTGGATCAGCTCGTCGAATCGCGGAACGGTCATGCCCGAGCCCAATGCCGAAGTACCCGAAGGATTTCCGGTCCGCCGAAGCCGACGACGGCCGCGACGAACACCGCCGCCCAGATGGTCGGGTGGGTCGCACCGTCGGCGTCGAACGCGAATGCCGCCACGATGGTGAGACCGACCAGCGCGATCAGCATGCCGATCACCACCAGCGGGATGCGCCGCCCGGCCACGGCCGCGCTGACCTGCAGACGATCCGTTCGCCGCCGCCCGTCGAGCAATCGCGACGCGAGCGTCGAATGCCCCATACCGAAGCCGAGCGTCGCGATGGTGATCAACCACCACGGCCCCCACTCGCCGACCACACCCAGTACGAGCCAACCGCCCGCGAGCGCCCACCAATAGCCGCGCGGCAGACCGACCTCATCGGCCACCTGCCGCCGGGCCCGCTCGGCCGCCTCGAGTGCGGCGCGGGCCTGGTCAGGAACCATATTCTCCATGACATCCTCACTTTCCTACCTGGAAAGTAAGGCTCTCACTTTCCCAGTAGGAAAGTCAAGGCTCGAATCAGGAGAGGGCGGCGTGCTCCCCGCCGCGAACCCGCCTGCCCGGTAGTAGTCGGCGGCGCGGTCTGCGCACTGCGGGCTCGGCCACCGCGCCAGATTCCGGATCCCGAACCTTGGTGGCCGTCGCCTCGATCCAGCCGTAGCCGTGCTGGTCGCGCCGGATCGGCTCGACGCCGTGCACCGCACGCTGGGCGCGACGGGCCAGCTCACGCCGATCCTCGCCCGGTAGCTCCAACGGCTGCAGCGCGATCTCGACAACCATCCCGCGCGATCGCAGCACCCGGCCCGCCGAGGTGGCGAAGGTGTCGACGCCGACGAATCCCGGCACCGTCGTCTGCACGCCGTGCCGGTCCAGATAGCGCAATCGCACCGGCTGCACCGGCACCCCGGCATCGATGGCCGCCTGGAAGAGCGCGGGGCGCATGGTGCCGTATGCCCGGCCACACCAGGTGGTGCCCTCCGGGAAGGCCGCGACCTGCTCACCCGCCGCCAGCCGCGCGCCGAGTTCGGCTACGACGCCGGGCAATTCGCGCAACTTCTCCCGTTCGATCGGGATCACCCGCAGCAGCTTCGCCAGCCCGCCGATCAGCGGCCACTCCACCATGTCGGCCCGCGCCACGAAGCCCAGCGGCCGCACCGCGGACAGCGCGACGATATCGGTCCAGCCGATATGCCCGATCACCACCAGCGCACCGGAATCCACACGGTCCGTTCGGTTGTCGATGACACGCAAACGAATTCCGAGGCTGCGCAACAACATTCCCGCATACCGGCGCTGCAGTCCGGTCCGCCACCGCAGCGGCGTCAGCACGTGCGCCACCGGGAAACTGACGAGCAGTCCGACGATCCGCACCAGGCGGACCGCAACCCGGGCGGTACCAACCTGATCGATGGCCTCGATACAGCCGGGCCCGCACGGGCTCGACGGCATCCACGCATGGGTCACCTGGGCCGGTGGCGCGTCGAATACCATCGCGCTCACCGCCCGTCGAAGGTGGCGGCCGCACCCTGTAGCCGCTCGAGATACCGCCGGTTGATGGTGTCCAGGCCGAGCAGCACGACGAAATCGGCGACCGCGAAATCCGGATCATGTGCGGGCTCACCGCAGATCTCGGCGCCGAGCCGCAGATAGCCGCGCAGCAGCGGCGGCAGCTTGGGGCGCGACGGCGGGGTCAGCTCATCGAGCGTCTTACCGTCGACGACCACCGGGCGGTACGGCAGCACCCGTCGCTCCGGATCACAGCCGTGTTTGCCGAGCAGCATGTCGCGCACGCCGCGCACATTCGCGCCGGGCGGATCCGCCGGTGTGTCCCGCATCGGCACCGAGGCGCAGCCCATCACCCAGTCGTATCCGGTGAGCTGGATGTAGTGCAGGATGCCCGCCCACATGAGCGTCACCACCGAACCGTTGCGGTGATCGGGCACCACGCAGGCCCGGCCCATCTCGACGATCCGCTGACCGACCGGATCCAATTGGGCCAGATCGAATTCCGTCGCCGTGTAATAACCGCCCGCCGCGGTCACCTTGTCCGGCGGCAACATTCGATAGCAACCGACGAATTGTTCGGTCAGATCGTCGCGCACCAGCAGGTGGTCGCAGTGCTCGTCGAACCGGTCCGCGTCCAGCCCCGTACCGTTGTCGGGGATGTGGAAACCCGGTTCGTTGGCGAACACCTGGTAGCGCAACCGCTGGGCGGCCTCGCGATGTTCGGCGTCGGACGAGACGACGAGCGAGTAGCGGGACCGTTCCACCCCGGAGTCCGCCGGTCGAGCCGGGAACGTCGCCACGGACGAAACCGGTCCACCGCCACCCCTCAACGTATCGCTGCGCGATGCTGTCATATGTCCGATGAAGCCAGCTCGACACTGCGCCGGGGCGACCTCTGAGTGTCGCCCCGATGCCGCTTCGGTGAACGAGACGACAGTCACACCGAGCGTTCACCGAGCGGTCGCGCTCAGTTCGCGTAATCGCGTCCTACCTGCGCATTTCTTCTGCTTGCCGGTCTGGCCGACCACCGGGTCGGGCGACGGCCGAACCGATTCGATGACGCCGGGAGCGACGGAGCCCTCACGCAATCCGCCGTTCCACCGGGTCACCGATTCCGTTCGGCCGTTCGGCATTCGGCGTCGCGTGACCGGGATCACGAAGCGCCGCTTGGCAACCCGGTCAGGCGGCTCGTCGATCGGGCAATTGAACCACCTCGGCCGCCTTGTGCGCCTCGGCGAAACCGGGCCGCCCGGTACCGATGAACGCGACGAGCCAGGAGGCAACGGCCGCAAAGCGATTCCGGAAGCCGACCAGGTAGAACAGGTGCACCGCGAGCCACATGAACCAGGCGATGACGCCGCAGAAGGTGATGTGCTCGTTCAGCTTGGTCACCGCGCTGAACCGGCTGATCACCGCCATGCTGCCCTTGTCCCAGTACTTGAACGGGGTGCCCGGCTGCTTCTTGCGGCGGATGATGTCGGCCGCGTGGCGGCCCTCCTGCATGGCGACCGGCGACTGGCCCGGGTAGCCGTTCAGCGAGGTCATATCGCCGATGGCGAAGATATCGGCGTGGCCGCCGACGGTGAGGTCCTGGTTGATCAGAAGCCTTCCGGCACGGTCGGTTTCGACGCCGGTGGCCTCGGCGAGGACCTTCGCGAAACCGCCCGCCTGCACCCCGGCCGACCAGACGATGGTCTCGGCGGCGATGCCGCGTTCGACGCCGTCCTTGCCCTTGACGGTGACCTTGCCCGGTTCGATATCGGTGACGAACGTGCCGAGCAGCACCTCGACGCCGCTGCGGGTCAACGACTTCTTCGCGTATTCCGAGAGCCCGCCGCCGAACGGGGGCAGCACCTCACCGGCGCCCTCCACCAACGTGACCGAAATCTCTTGGTGGTAGTGCCTTTTCGCGAGTTCCTTCAGCTGACCCGCGACCTCGACGCCGGTCGCGCCCGCGCCGACGACCACGAAGCTGAGCAGTCGTTCGCGAGTGGCCGGGTCGGCGTCCTTCGCCTCGGTGAAGACGCGCTCGATCTGGGCGCGCAGCAGTTTCGCGTCATCGATGGTCTTGAGCGAGAACGTCTTGTCGGCGAAATCGTCGCGGCCGAAGTACGACTGGCTGGCGCCGGTGGCGGCGATCAGCGAGCCGTAGCGGATGCGGCGCGGGCCCTCGGCGGTCTCGTAGGTCAGGATGGCGCGGTCCGCGTCGAGCGCGGTGACCTTGCCGAGGCGGACATCGGCCTCCTTGTGCCGCCGCAGCACCCCGGCGATGGGCGGGGCGATCTCCCCCGAGGCCAGCACACCCGTCGCAACCTGGTACAACAGCGGCTGGAAAAGGTGTTCAGGCGTGCTGGAGATCAGCACGTAGTTGATTCCCGACTTGGCCAGCTGCTTGGCGGCGGCGAGACCGCCGAAGCCCGATCCGACGATGACCACTTCCGCGGTTTCGATTCCCGCGTCCACGTACTGCATGACATCCTCCTTCTCTCATTAGCAACCGTCATTTTGAACGCGGATGTTCCAGGGGATAAGGCGCATAATGTAGATGACTCTTATCTGGATCAGTAATGAATCGGAGGCGATGGTGGAACTTCGCCAGCTCACGTACTTCGTCGCGGTGTGTGAGGAGCTCAGCTTCAGCGGTGCGGCGACGAGGTGTTTTATCTCACAGTCGGCGATCAGCCATCAGATCTCCCGGCTGGAGCGCGATCTCGGTGTGCAGCTGTTCGAGCGTTCGACAAGATCGGTGGTACCCACCGACGCGACCACGCGGCTACTTCCCCTTGCGAAACAGATGCTCAGCCTGGAGTCCGCCATCCGCGCGGCCGTGCGTACCTCGGGTCCTCGGGTGCGGCTGGCCGCCAACATGTCCTTCGCGACCCGGTCGCTGTCGGCCATCGCGAGCACCCGCGCCGAGCACCCGGGCGCGGAGATCGAATTCGTGATCAAACCCTTCCGTCAGCGCATCGCCGCGGTGGCCGACGGCGACTGCGATCTCGCACTCATCCGCGGCAGCGTCGACCAGCCGGGTCTCACGGTGCGCCAACTCTGGGTCGAGGATCTGGTGATCGTCACCGCGCCGGGCCATCCGCTGTCCGCGGGCGACGCCGTGACGCTCGCCGACCTCAGCCGCTATCCGCTGCTGCTGCCGCCGGAACAGGAACAGGTGTTGCTGCACACCATCATTCGGCAGGCCTTCGCCGATCAGGCCAGCGGCCCGACCTACGGCCCGCCGATCCCGCCCGATCACACCGCGTCGATGGAATTGATCAACCGCCCCGACGCCTGGACTGTGCTCTACGCCGAGAGCTCGACCGAGGGCCTGGTGGCGTTGCGACTGGCCGACCACCGCCTGCGCATCCCGGTTTCGGCGGTGCTGCGCAGCGATATTCGCCGCTCACCGATTCTGGAAACCCTACTCGCCACGCTCGAACAGCACTGAGCCAGAACGGTTTTCACCAAAACCACTGTCGCACAAGCAAGCCCACCGAATCCGTGGATCCGGTGGCCAAAAACTTCGAATGCCTTCGACCGCCCGAATAAAGCGAAAGGCTCGCCAAATCTGTTGCTACCCTACGCAACAACAGATTTGGCGAGCACATGGGTAACTCACCGGGAACCGGCCACCCGAGCCGCCCACTTTCGCCAGCCGGGTTGCCAACCCACCGCGCACCTGACAGGTCCGCCAAAATACGCGGAGAGGCGGAGCAGCCTAGCCCTTGTGCGCCTTGACCGCCTCGGTCAGCTGCGGGGCGACGTTGAACAGGTCGCCGACGATGCCGTAGTCCGCGATCTCGAAGATCGGGGCTTCCTCGTCCTTGTTGACCGCGACGATGGTCTTCGAGGTCTGCATACCGGCGCGGTGCTGGATGGCGCCGGAGATGCCGAGGGCGATGTACAGCTGCGGGGAGACCGTCTTACCGGTCTGGCCGACCTGGAACTGGCCCGGGTAGTAACCCGAGTCCACCGCGGCGCGCGATGCGCCGACGGCCGCGCCGAGCGAATCGGCCAGCGCCTCGACCACCGAGAAGTTGTCGGCGGAACCGACGCCGCGGCCACCGGAGACGACGATGCTCGCCTCGGTGAGCTCCGGGCGGTCACCGGCGACGACCGGCTCACGGGATACGACCTTGACGACGCCGTCTTCCTGCGCGGGCACTTCGACGGCGACCTTCTCACCGGCGCCTGCCTGCGGCGCGGCCTCGATCGCGCCGGGACGCACCGAGATCACCGGCACATCGCCGGTGGCCTTGGCGTCGACGGTGAACGCGCCACCGAAGATGGAGTGCACGACCGAACCGTCGGACTTCACGTCGATGACGTCGACGAGCAGGCCGGAGCCGATGCGCGCGGCGAGGCGGCCCGACACCTCCTTGCCCTCGGCGGTGGCGGCGACCAGCACGGCGGCCGGGGACGCGGATTCGACCAGTCCGGCGAGCACGTCGACCTTCGGGGTCACCAGGTAGTTGTCCACATCGTCGGATTCGGCGACGTAGATCTTCGCGGCGCCGGCGGCGGCCAGCGCATCGGCCAGTTTGTCGCCGGTGCCCGCGGCGCCGAGCACGACGGCGGCGGGCTCGCCCAGGGCGCGCGCGGCGGTGAGCAGTTCGGTGGTGACCTTCTTGACGGCACCGTCGGCATGCTCGATGAGCACAAGTACTTCAGCCATTGTTCTCTCCTAAGAAGTCTCGACCGGGCCGGATCAGATGATCTTCTGGGCGATCAGGTACTGGGCGATCTTGTTGCCGCCGTCGCCCTCGTCCGCGACCTTCTCACCGGCGCTGCGCGGCGGCTTCGGGGTGGCGGCCGTGACGATGCTGCCCGCGTTCGCGACGCCGACGGTCGACGGGTCGATGCCCAGGTCGGCCAGCGTGAAGGTCTGCACTTCCTTCTTCTTCGCGGCCATGATGCCCTTGAAGGACGGGAAGCGCGGCTCGTTGATCTTCTCGGTCACCGAGACGATGGCGGGCAGCGTGGCCTCCAGCTTGAAGACGCCCTCGTCGGTCTCGCGCTCGCCGGTGATCTTGTTGCCGTCCACGGTCAGCTTGCGCAGGTGGGTCAGCTGCGGGATGCCCAGGTATTCGGCGATGATCGCGGGAACGGCGCCCGCGCGGCCGTCGGTGGCCTCGTTACCGGCGATGACCAGCTCGACGCCCTCGACCTGACCCAGCGCGCCCGCCAGCACCCACGCGGTCTGCACGGCGTCGGAGCCGTGGATGGCCGGATCGTTGATGTGGATGGCCTTGTCGGCGCCCATGGACAGCGCCTTGCGGATGGCCTCGGTGGCGCGGTCCGGACCGGCGGCCAGCACGGTGACCTCACCGCCCTGCGCCTCCTTGATCAGCAGCGCCTCTTCGACGGCGCGCTCGTTGATCTCGTCGAGCACGGCGTCGGCGGCTTCGCGGTCGAGGGTGAAGTCGCCGTCGGTCAGCTTGCGCTCGGACCAGGTGTCGGGAACCTGCTTGATGAGTACGACGATGTTCGGCATTGGTCTTCGTCGACCTCCTGTTCTAGGTGGCACAGCGTTTGGTGGCGGTCGCACGAGCAGGGCCGTACGTCCATGTGAGTAGCTCGCTGCGTGACACTACCCTACGTTAAGTTACCCATGGGTAACTTACTGGCCGCACTCTCGGAACAGGCAACCGGACGATCGGGTTCGCCGGATCGGCCAGTAACGTCTGACGGATGAGTGAGGCTGTGATCCCTGCCGCGGCGGCCGAGTCCGGTGCCACCGCACCGCTGCCGCTGACCGGCGAGCGCACCGTCCCGGGCATAGCCGAGGAAAATTACTGGTTCCGCAGGCATGAGATCGCCTATGCCCGGCTGCTCGAGCGCTGCGCCGGAAAGGTGGTGCTGGAGGCGGGATCCGGCGAGGGCTACGGTGCGGACATGATCGCGGACGTCGCCGCCAAGGTCATCGGCCTCGACTACGACGAGAGCGCGGTCGCGCACGTGCGCGCCAGATATCCGCGCGTGGAAATGCGCCACGGTAACCTCGCCGAACTGCCGCTCGACGACGCCTCCGTCGATGTCGTGGTGAATTTCCAAGTGATCGAACATCTTTGGGATCAGGGCCAGTTCCTCCTGGAATGCCTGCGGGTGCTGCGGCCGGGCGGCGAACTCCTGATCAGCACGCCCAACCGGATCACGTTCTCCCCGGGCCGGGATACCCCGCTCAACCCCTTCCACACCCGGGAACTGAACGCCGCCGAACTCACCGAACTGCTCGTCACGGCCGGATTCACGGTCCGGCTGATGACCGGCGTGCACCACGGACCGAAGCTGAAAGCGTTGGACGCCAAGCACGGTGGCTCGTTCATCGACGCGCAGATCCAGCGCGCGCTGGCCGGCGAACCATGGCCCGCCGAGCTGACCGCCGATGTCGCCGCCGTCACCATCGACGATTTCGAACTCGTCCCCGAACACATCGACGCCAGCCTCGATCTGGTTGCCATAGCGGTGAAGCCTTGACCGACAACGTTCCAGGACAGTTCACCCTCGTACTGCACTCCCATCTGCCGTGGCTCGCGCACCACGGCCGGTGGCCGGTCGGCGAGGAGTGGCTGTACCAATCATGGGCCGCCTCTTACCTTCCCGTCGTCGAGGTGCTGAGAACCCTTGCCGCCGAAGGACGTTCACACCTACTGAGCCTCGGGATCACACCGGTGCTCGCGGCACAGCTGGACGATCCACACTGCCTCGCCGGCATGCACCATTGGCTCGGCAATTGGCAGCTGCGCGCCGACGAGGCGGCGATGAGCGGCAACATCGCGCTCGGTAGACACGAACATCGTTTGGCGGCAAAGGCTTTGGCTGATTTCGAGCTACGCTGGCGGCACGGCGCCACACCGGTCTGGCGGGAGCTCATCGACGCCGAGGCGATCGAATTGCTCGGCGGCCCACTGGCACATCCGTTCCAGCCACTGCTCGATCCCCGGCTGCGTGAGTTCGAATTGCGCGAGGGCCTCGCCGACGCCCGCGCCCGCTGGGGTCACACGCCCACCGGCATCTGGGCGCCGGAATGCGGCTTCACCCCCGGAATGGAGTTCGGTTACGCCGCAGCGGGTGTGACCCATTTCATGGTCGACGGGCCCGCGCTGCGCGGTGACACCACCGCCGGACGGCCGGTTCGCGACTCCGACGTGGTGGCCTTCGGCCGCGATCTTCAGGTGAGCTACCGGGTCTGGTCGCCGAAGTCCGGCTACCCCGGGCACGGGGCCTACCGTGATTTCCATCACTACGATCACGCGACGGGTCTCAAGCCGTCCCGCGTCACCGGGAAAACCGTCGCCGGACCGGATAAGGCGCCATACGATCCCGAGCTCGCGGCCGCCGCGGTGCTGCGCGATGTGGACGACTTCGTGCAAACCGTCCGCGAACGGTTGATCAGCGAGTCGGCGCGCATCGGCAGACCCGCCCTGGTGGTCGCCGCCTTCGATACCGAACTCTTCGGGCACTGGTGGCACGAGGGGCCGCAGTGGCTCGCGCGGGTATTGCGGGCGCTGCCGGAGGCCGGGGTCACCGTCGGCACGCTGGCCGACGCCAGAGCGCGCGGATTCGTCGGCGCCCCGGTCGAATTGGCCGATTCCTCGTGGGGGTCCGGCAAGGACTGGCGGGTCTGGGCCGGGGATCAGGTGCGCGATCTGGTCGAGCTCAATGCCGATATCGTCCGGCTCACCCTGGACACCGTCGACAAGATGCGCGCCGCCGAGAACTCCGGCCCGGCGCTGCGCGATCCGGTCGCCGATCAGTTGCTGCGCGAGGCCATCCTGACCGTCTCCAGCGACTGGGCGTTCATGGTCAGCAAGGATTCCGCCGCCGGATACGCCCGCGATCGCGCGCACCGGCACGCGCACGCCGTCCGCGAGCTCGCCGCCGCCGTCGGCGCGGGCCAACTCGCGAAAGCACGGCAGTTGACGGCAGGATGGAACGCGGCCGACGGACTCTTTCCCGGTTTGGACGCGCGCCGCCTCGGCGCCACGGCCACCGAACACCCGGCAACGGCCGCCGCGGATCAGGCCGGTGCCGCAGAAGGATATGCATGAAAATCTTGATGGTGTCCTGGGAGTACCCGCCGGTCGTCGTCGGTGGGCTGGGCCGGCACGTGCATCACCTCGCGGTCGAGCTGGCCGCGGCGGGTAACGAGGTGGTCGTGCTCTCGCGCCGCCCCACCGGCACCGACGCCGCGACCCATCCCACCCACTCCTTCATCGCCGAGGGTGTGCTGGTGGTCGCGGTCGCCGAGGATCCGCCGTGCTTCGACTTCGGCGAGGACATGCTCGCCTGGACCCTCGCCATGGGGCATGCCATGGTGCGCGCGGGCGTCGGACTCGGCAAACCCGGCATCGGCGACGGCTGGACCCCCGACGTGGTGCACGCGCACGACTGGCTGGTCGCACATCCGGCGATCGCGCTGGCCGAGTACTACGACGTGCCGCTGGTGTCGACCATCCACGCCACCGAGGCGGGCCGACACAGCGGTTGGGTGGCAGGCAAGGTCAACCGGCAGGTGCATTCGGTCGAGTGGTGGCTGGCGAACGAATCCGACGCGCTCATCACCTGCTCGAGCTCCATGCAGGACGAGGTGGAGCGGCTGTACGGGGCCGAACGCGTCCCGATGACGGTGATCCGCAATGGAATCGACGTCGGCGCGTGGACCTTCCGGCCGCGCGCGCCGCGCACCGGGCCGCCGCGGCTGCTCTACGTCGGCAGGCTCGAATACGAGAAGGGTGTGCAGGACGCGATCGCCGCGCTGCCGCGCATCCGCCGCGCCCACCCCGGCACCACGCTCACCGTCGCCGGTGTCGGCACCCAGTTCGAATGGCTGCGCGAACGGGCCCGGGTGCACCGGGTGGCCAGGGCCGTGAACTTCGTCGGACAGCTCGGCCACGCGGAACTGCTCGGCTGGCTGCACGGCGCCGACGCCATCGTATTGCCCAGCCGCTACGAACCTTTCGGCATCGTCGCACTGGAGGCGGCCGCCGCGGGCACCCCGCTCGTCACCTCCACGGCAGGCGGTCTCGGCGAGGCGGTCATCGACGGCGTCACCGGCGCCTCCTTCGCCCCGGCCGATGTAGACGGTCTGGTCGACGCGGTCCGCGCCACCCTCGACGACCCGGCCGCCACTCAGGACCGCGCCTACGCCGCCCGCGAACGCCTCACCGCCGACTTCGCCTGGGACGTCGTCGCCGCCGAAACCACCCAGGTCTACACGGCCGCCAAACGCCGCGTCCGCAACCCCCTCCCCCGCCCCACCATCATCGAACGCCCCCTCCCCGAACGAGACCCCAAGTAACCACCCCTGCTGCTTACTATTGGGCTATGAGCGCGATTCGGAAGGAACTGCACCAGCTGGTGGATCAGTTGCCTGAGCCCAAGCTGCGACCAGCGCTGGAATTGATCCGTTGTCAGCTTGCCGATGACGGCGAGCAGAGCACTCGCGATCTGCCGTTCTTTGGGTCCTTCGAGGCAGAGCCCGACCTATCCGAACGTCACGAGGAGATACTGCGGGCCGAATTGGGGCACTGATCATGCTCCTCTGCGATACCGGCGTGCTGCTTGCTGCGGGCAATGCCAAGGACCGGCATCACGTTGCGTGTGTACGGCTGCTCCGGCAAGCCAAGGGCCCACTGCTGGTGCCTGCGCCGGTGCTGGGTGAAATTGGCTATCTCTTGGAGAGCAGAGTCGGACCGAAGGCTGAGGTCACCTTTCTCGAATCATTCGGTGGCAACGGATTTCACATCATCAACCTGGAAAATGACGATATTCCCCGGGTCAAGGAACTGGTAGCGACGTATCTCGACCTTCCGCTGGGGATCGTCGACGCCAGCGTCATCACGATCGCCGAGCGCCTCGAGTTGTCGGATATCGCGACCGTCGATCACCGGCGCTTTCGGGTTGTCCGACCTCGGCATATTGCGGGATTTCGGTTGCTTCCGGAGTAGGTGATATGCCGCCGGAAAGCTGGCTGTCCACATGCGTGGAGTTATCCACAGGGTGGGGGTTTTCGGAGGGGGTTGGGGTTTGGGGGCGGGCATGATGTGGGCATGGGGATGGGACCGATCGACGGGCGGGATATTTCGAACACCGGGGTGGTGCCGCAGGTGCTGCCGCGGGCGGGGTGGGTGCGGGTGCGGAGCGGGTGTTGGGTGCCGCCGGAGAGTCGGGTGGTGGTGGATCCCGTTGCGCGGCACCGGATTCTGGTCGAGGCAGCGATACGGCGGATGTCGGCGGAGGGGGCGGTGAGTCATCAGTCGGCGGCCGTACTGCGCGGATTGCCGGTGTGGGGGTACCCGTTGGACCGGGTGCATGTGACGCGGCGGCATATCAGGGAAGGGCAGCGCGGGCGGTACGTGCGGGTGCACTGCGCGCCGTACCGCGATGACGAAACGGACGAAATCGATGGTATGCGAACGCTTTCGACCCAACGCATCGTCGTCGATCTGGCCCGCTGCGGTCCGCCGCATGCCGTCGTCGCTGCGGGAGACGCTGCGGCGCAACGTTTTTCGGTGACCCGCCGGGAGCTGCGCGCCGCACTCGGCTACGCGGTGGGCAGACAGGGCTACCACACCGCGGTGCGCTTGCTCGACCTGATCGACGGGCGCAGCGAAAGTGTCGGCGAGTCACGCAGCCGGATGATCATGGTGGAGGCTCGGCTGCCGGAACCGGAACTGCAGACCATCGTCCTCGACGAAACCGGCCGCAGCGTCGGACGAGTCGACTTCTGCTTCCCCGATTTCGGGGTGATCGGCGAATTCGACGGCGGCTTCGAATACGGCTGCACGATGACACCGGACGCCGACCCGGACGCGGTGATCCAGCGCGAGAAACGGCGCGAGGCGCAGCTGCGCGACCTCGGCTGGCATATCGTCCGCTGGACCTGGCTCGACCTGGACAAACCGGATCTGCTGACCGCTCGCTTGCGCCGCGCCCTCATCGCGGGCGCGAATCCCGCGGGCGCGATCCTGCGCGCACCGCGCCCGGACTGACCGGCGCACCCGATGTCGTGCTTCGAAAGCCCACGCTGCGGTTGAGAAGCCCGATGCCCCGACTCGAAAGGCGATGCCGCAACTCGAAACCTCAGGGCTGCGGCTCGAAACTCAGGGCTGCGGCTCGCAACACAGTGCCGCGGCTCGCAACCCAGGCTGCGGCTCGCAACCCACTGCCGCGACTCGCAACCCAGTGCCGCAACTCAAAACCCACTGCCGCGACTCACAACCCACTGCCGCAACTCAAAACCCACTGCCGCGGGTCGAAACTCACTGCGGCAGCTCGAAAATTCATCGCCGCAGCTCGAAAACTCACCGCCGTGGCTCGAGAAGTCAGTGCTGCTGGTCGAAAACTCAGTGCTGCGGTTTGAAGACGAACACCTCACCGATCCGGGTGGCGATGACGATCTCGCCCTCCGCGCCGATCGACGTGCCGGTGGTGCTGCCCTGTGCGCCGGGCAGCACCTCGGAGTCGATGGTGGTTCCGGATTTGGTGTCGAAGGTGGTCAGATTCAGTCCGTCGCCGATGGCGGCCACCGTGTACCCGGTATTGCCCGCCGTCTGCACCGGGGTGCCGCGCAGGGCGAGATCCTTACGCTCCCAGACGGTTTCGGCATGGTCGCCCTTATCGCGCAGGGCGAACAGGTAGCCGTCGTCGCCGGACGGGATGATCAGCCCGTTGTCGGAGACCGAAATCCCGCCGCGCGGAGTGAATTCCAGCTGCTGCGTCCAGCGGGTCTGCCCGTTGGCGGCGTCGACGGCGATGAGCCGGTTGCTGTTGTCGCCGACGTAGATCGTCGCGCCGTCGGCGGACAGCGCCGGTGCGGTCGCGCTGCCGTTGGTCAGCATGTCGGCGGTCCACTGCTGCTCCACCCTGCCGTTGCCGTAGCGCAGCGCCACCAGCTCGGCGGTGGGTTTGCCGGGACGCCACAACGTCACGTAGAACCGGCCCGTCTTCGGATCGATCGCGGAGGTGTTGGCGACGGGGCACTGCGGCCCGCCGGTGCGGCAGTCGTCGAGTCCCTGGCTCGCGGCCGGGCGGGTCAGGTCCGGGTAGGCCAGCGGATCCGGATCGCCGAGCAGCTGCAGCGTCGGCGTGACCCGGTCGCCGGTCTGCCTGCTCAGTACGTCGATCTGACCGGTCTGGGTGATCGAGACGACATTGCTGTCGGGGGTGAACTGCGCCGAAATCGGTACGCCCGCAACGGGTGTGCGCCACCGCGGCTGTCCGAGGTAGTTGAAGGAGTTCATCGCGCCGTCATCGCCGACGTACACGTTGTCGACGGCGTCGGTCAGGGTCGGCGCCCAGATCGCGCCGGGACCGAGCAGACTGCAGAACCGCTTACGGCCGGTGAGCATTTGGAAGGAGAAAAGCATGCAGTTCGACGTATCGGTGGTGACGAACATCTGCCCGTCCGGGCCGATGCTCACCGGCTGGGCGATGGGGCCGCCGACCGGCCGGGTCCAGCTGAGCGCCACCTTGCGTGATCCGGTGGCCGGACTCGTCCCGCTGTTGCGACCGTCGTGATGGGCGGCGGGCCAACCCTTTCCGGAACCCGCGGTGATGTCGTCGATGGTGGTGCTGCCGCAACCGGATAGCGCGAACACCCCGGCGGCGGCCAGTGAAAGTGCCACCCGCATCCGGGACGGTCGCCACACGGGACCAGCCAGTACGCCGCTTCCCACCCGTCTGCTCTCCCTGTCGTCGTTGGCCATGTGCGACGCCGCGGGGCCGGCAATCGGCCGCGTCGCGCACTCTGTCATGGTTCGCCGAGACCAAAGCGCGGCGAACCAACGGAGGTCGGCTCCCGATCCGGGTATCCGCGTTGGCGGGTTCGCCGCGAGTCACTGTACGGGAGCGGGCGCGGTGCGGGCGTGCGAGTCCCAGGTGTCGCGCCGCGCAGGTTGTACCGTCAGCTCTCAGCCAGGCGAGCACCGCGCAGTAGTTCGGCCCGACGCGGGCAGGACGCGCCCGAGGGACGGCCACGCCGACCGCGCCTATTACGCTCTATTGAGGTCGCGGCGGAGATGGGCGCGACGGAAGACCACGACAGGAGAACCGTTCGTGACGAGCATGTGGGGCGCACCGTTGCGCGCGCGGTGGCGGGGCTCGCGCCGCCGGGATCCGCAGCAGGCGCGATTTCTGACCTTGGCGTCGCTGCGCTGGGTGCTCGCCAACCGCGCGTACACGCCCTGGTATCTGGTGCGCTACTACCGGCTGTTCAAATTCAAGGCGGCCAACCCGCACATCGTCTTGCGCGGCATGGTTTTCCTCGGCCGCCGGGTGGAGATCCACGCGACTCCCGAACTGGGCCGGATGGAGATCGGCCGCTGGGTGCACATCGGCGACGGCAACGCCATCCGCTGCCACGAGGGTTCGCTGCGCATCGGCGACAAGGTGGTGTTCGGCAAGGACAATGTCGTCAACACCTACCTCGATATCGAGATCGGCGAATCCACGCTGGTCGCGGACTGGTGCTACATCTGCGATTTCGACCACAAGATGGACGACATCACCATGCCGATCAAGGATCAGGGCATCGTGAAGAGCCCGGTCCGGATCGGCCCCGACACCTGGATCGCCGCGAAGGTGACGGTGCTGCGCGATACCAGGGTCGGCCGCGGCTGCGTGCTCGGCGCGCACGCGGTGGTGAAGGGCGAGATCCCGGACTTCAGCATCGCGGTCGGCGCACCGGCCAAGGTGGTGAAGAATCGCAAGGCGGCCTGGGAGGCGGGCGCCGAGGAGCGGGCGAAATACCTTGCGGCGCTTGCCGATATCGAACGCAAGAAAAACGGCACGACGAAGACCGCTTAGATGAACCGATACGCCGCCCTGCTGCGCGGGATCATGCCGTCCAACCCGAATATGGCCAATGCCAAACTGCGGGGCGTATTCGAGGGTCTCGGATTCGAGAACGTCGCCTCGCTGTTGGCGAGCGGGAACATCGTTTTCCGCACGAAGGATACGAGGGTGCCCGAACTGGAGGCGCGAATCCAACAGGCGCTCAATAAGGAACTCGGCATCGCGGGCGGCACGATCATCCGCGAATACGAGGAGCTGCGGGCGCTGCTCGCCACCGATCCGTTTCCGGGCCTGACCCACCAGCGCGGCACCTACCTAATCGCGACCTTCTTCAAGTCCGCCGAAATCCCCACCGAAATACCGGATTTCGACGATCCCGCGGCCCGTGTCGTCGCCGTCGACCCGAAGGCCCGCGCCATCATGGCGGTGATCGACAACAGCACACCGCGCACACCCGATTTCATGGCCTGGCTGGAGAAGCAGTACGGCAAGGAGATCACCACCCGCACCTGGCTCACCGTCCAGAAGATCGTCAAGAAGCTGGAGAGCTAGCCGCCACCGCCGTGCACAGAAATGCAGTGGGGGCGCGGCCGATTCGGGTGATGATCAGCGTATAGGGCTGCGCGCCTTCGGGTTTCAGTCGGCGACGCAGCTGGTCGGGATCGATATCGACGCCGCGGGCCAGGATTTCGAGTTGGCCGCAGTCGCGGCGGCGCAGTTCCGCGCGCAGGGTTTTCTCGCGCACGTCGAGGCGGTCGATGACGCGGAAGCCGCGCATACCCGCGGGCACGCTGTCACCGGTCAGGTATGCGATGCGCGGATCGAGTTGCCACAGGCCGTATTTCGCGGCGTAGTGGCGGACGAGCCCGGCCCGCACGACGGCGCCGTCCGGGTCGATGATCCATTCACCGGGCGCCCGTTCGGGAATATCGTCCGGATCGGCGTCGGTGCACGTCTCGGTGCCGCCGCCGGACCGTAATACGGTGGCACGCCGGGTAATCGATGATTCGGCGAATCCGGGCGACCACAGGCACGCCTCCCGGACGGCGCCGTCGAGCGATACCACCTCGACCTCCCCCGCCCAGTCGAGCGCGCCGAAATCCAAACCGGGAGCGCATTTCACGGCCAGATCGCGCCCCGGATAGGCGGCGAGCAGATCCGGCAGCGGCGGCTGCAGTTTGGCCGGATCGTAGGTGCGCCTGCCGTCGGCGCGGCGCGCCGGATCCGCGATGACCACGGTGCCGCGACTCACCGGAATCAGCGCATCGGCCTTGGCCAGCAACACATTCCGGGCCGCACCCAGATTGTGCGCCGCCATCGCCAGCCGCACCGGATCCAGATCGCTGCCGAGCACTGCGGGGCATACCCGCTGCAGCTCGGCGAGTTCGGCACCGATCGAGCAGGTGACGTCGTGTACCGCACGACTGGCCAGGCGGGCGGCCCGGTGCCGGGCCACCGGTGTCGGCGTCGCCTGCTGCAGCGCATCGTCGGTGAACAGCCAGCCGCGGGCGCCAGCCAGTTTGGCGGCGGCGCGGCGGCGCAGGCGCACGGTCTCCACCAGCGCCGGGGCATGCGCACCGTGCGCGCGGCGCACCCGTTCCAGATCGCGCAGATGCGTCGCGGGAGTCAGCTCCAGCTCGTCCACCTCGGCCAGCGCGCCCGCCGCACCGGCGAGGTAGGTGACATCGGCGCGGCTGAAGCCGTACCCCACCTACTTGTCGGCCGAGCCCGGCTTCACGCCGGTGATCATCGCGTTGTAGAAGAACTGACGCGGCACGATGCGGCGCATCACGTTCTCGTCCACCCAGCTCAGGCCCAGCCAGGCCCGGTACATCGCCATCCGGTACTGCCAGGTGAGCTTCTCCGCGGGCACCGCGGCTTCGAAGGTGCGCACCGGCCAGCCCCACAGCGCCGCCGCGAACTCCTCGGTGGTCGCCTTCACCTCGACGGCGCCCGCCGAACGAGCCATCGCCTCCAGGTCGCGCGGGTCGAAG
This sequence comes from Nocardia sp. JCM 34519.1, assembly GCF_020361265.1. Taxonomy (NCBI): domain Bacteria; kingdom Bacillati; phylum Actinomycetota; class Actinomycetes; order Mycobacteriales; family Nocardiaceae; genus Nocardia; species Nocardia sp. JCM 34519.1. Next base: position 4,091 of record NZ_JAIRBR010000013.1, on the reverse strand, counting down.
GTGTGCAGGTCGACGACCGCCTCCAGCGCCGCGGCGCGCGAGGACTCGTCGAGTTCCTCTTGCGGCCGTCGCCAGCCGGACAGGAACGGCAGCTTGGTCACCTGGGTGGTGGCCTTCCAGGTGATCCGGCCGAGCCAGCGGGCGTAGAAATTGCCGACGGTGGTCGGCTCACCCGCGAAGACGAAACGCCCGCCGGGCTTGAGCACCCGTAGGCATTCCTTCAGCGCCAGTTCGACATCCGGGATGTGGTGCAGCACCGCGTGCCCGACCACCAGATCGAAGGTGTCGTCCTCGTACGGGATGGTCTCCGCGTCGGCGACCCGGCCGTCCACGTCCAGGCCCAGGTGCTCCGCGTTGCGCAGCGCCACCTTCACCATGCCCGGCGACAGATCGGTGACCGAACCGCGCCGCGCCACCCCGGCCTGCATCAGGTTCAACAGGAAGAAGCCGGTGCCACAACCCAGTTCGAGCGCGCGCTCGTACGGCAGCGGGGCCGGGCCCACCGCGGCGTCGAAGCGGCCGCGCGCGTACTCGATGCACCGCTCGTCGTAGGAGATCGACCACTTGTCGTCGTAGGTCTCGGCCTCCCAGTCGTGATAGAGCACCTGGGCCAGCTTCGTATCCTTGAGCGCAGCTTCGACCTCGGCCTCGGTGGCGTGCGGGTTCGGCGCGGGGTCGTCGGGGTGAACCGTCATGGGAGCGAAGCCTACCGAAACAAGTTCATCGCCCGACGAACGCCGCCGAGTTGGGCCCATCGGCCACATACGCGCGCGTGCCGACCGTCCGGTCCTCGGTGTCGAACAGCTCGGCCCATTCGGTGCGCGCGCGATCCAGACCGTGCGGGCCCGCCTCGAATACCGCCTTGGCGGCGGCCAGCGCGCGCGACGGCCCATCGATGAATTGGCGCGCCCAGGCCAGGGCGGCGGTGTAGACGTCGTCCGGCGGCACCACCTCGTCGACCAGCCCGAGCGCCGCCGCCTCCTCGGGTTCGACGAACCGCCCCGTGTACACCAGATCCTTGGCCGCCGACGGCCCGATCAGCAGGGTCAGCCGCCGGATGCCCGCCAGCGGGATGAGGCCCGCCTTGATCTGCGGCAGGCCGAGTTTGACGTTGTCGCCGATGATGCGGCGGTCCGCGCCGAGCGCGAGTTCGAGCCCGCCGCCGAGGCAGTAGCCGCTGATCGCCGCCACCGTCGGCTGCGGCAGCCCGGCCAGACAACCCAGTGCGCGCTGCAGATCGGCGGCCATGGCGCGGGCCCGGTCCGCATCGAGTTCGGCCAGCTCCGCGAAATCGTCACCGGCCGAGAAGACGCGCTCGTCGCCGTATACGACCACCGCGGCCACCCGCGGATCCGTCGCGAGCGCGGCCGCGGCGGCCGCCACCTCGCGCACCACCTGCGTGGTGAGCAGGTTCATCGGCGGGCGGGCGATCCGGAGCACGGCGACGCCGCGCGCCTCGCCCTCCGGCAGCTCAACGGTCACGAATTCGGCCATGGGACGCAACGCTACCGCCCGGTCCCGGCCGCCCGGTATGCCGCTCTGTGTCAGCGCGCGGACCCCTTGAGCCGCTTCACGTCCGGCAGGTCCGCGAAGTACCGCTCGTCATTCGGAAAGCGCAGCCGCTGCTGCCCATTGGCGCCGACGAGTTCCGGCATGATCGGGGCGATCTCCCGTTCCGCCGCGAGAATGTCCGCGGTGCAAGCGAATTCGCTCAACGCGACCAGCGCCGACCAGGTGGGCGGCAGCAGGATGTCGTTACCGGCCCGCCACTGCGCCAGCGCCTCGGCCGGGGTGCGCCAATGGACATCGGCGGCCTCGGTGGTCGCGCCGTCCGCCTGCTGTCCGTCCGGCAGCACCGCGACGAAGAACCGGGTGTCGTAGCGGCGCGGTTCCACCACCGGGGTGATCCAATTCGCCCACGGCCGAAGCAGATCCGCGCGCAACACCAGCCGCTGTTCGGCGAGGAATCCGGCCAGCGAGAGTTCCCGGCGTTCCAAACGTCCTCTGGCGTCGCGGAATCCGGCGGTTTCGGAGACGACGGTATTGGCGGCGGGCCCGGCCAGCAGCACCCCGCATTCCTCGAACGTCTCGCGCACCGCCGCGCACACCAGCGCCTTGGCGCGCGGTTCCGATGTCCCGAAATGCCGTGCCCACCAAGCGGGTTCGGGTCCGGCCCAGGCGATATCGGCGGTGCCGTCGGTGGGATCGACGCCCCCGCCCGGAAATACCGTCATACCCGCGGCGAAGGCCATGGCGCCGACCCGGCGCTGCAGGAAGACCTCGGGGCCGTGCGCGCCGTCGCGCACCAGCATCACCGTTGACGCATCCTTGGGCGCCGCTGTCGTCTCACTCACCTCAGCACCATAACGAGCGACGGCTATACGCCGTCAAGTAACCGGCCATTCCGCCGGCGAAGATCAGGAACGGTGCCGCCCGGCCCGCGCCGCCCGCCGCGCGAAGTACCGGCCGTCCACCCTGTCCAACGCGATCGATTGCCGGAAGGCATCGCTCAGGTTCTCCGAGGTGAGCACATCGGAGAGCAGCCCCTGCGCCACCACCTCACCCTCGTTGAGCAGCAGGCCGTGGGTGAATCCCGGCGGAATCTCCTCGACGTGATGGGTCACCAGCACGATCGCCGGCGAATCCGGATCGGCGGCCAGATCGCCGAGCCGCTCGACCAGTTCCTCGCGACCGCCGAGATCCAGTCCGGCCGCAGGCTCGTCGAGCAGTAGCAGTTCCGGATCGGTCATCAACGCGCGGGCGATGAGCACCCGCTTGCGCTCACCCTCGGACAGGGTGCCGTAGGTGCGGTCGTGCAGATGTTCGGCGCCTAGGCTTTCCAGCATGTCGATGGCACGTTCGGTATCCATCTCGTCGTAGCGCTCCCGCCACCGCCCGAGCACCGCGTAACCCGCCGACACCACCAGATCGGCCACCTTCTCGTCCACCGGCACCCGGCTGGCCACCGCGGCCGAGGACAATCCGATGCGCGGGCGTAGCTCGCTGATGTCGACCTTGCCGATGCGTTCCCCGAGCAGATGGGCGGCGCCCGAGGTCGGATGCAGTTCGGCGGCGGCCATCCGCAGCAGCGAGGTCTTGCCCGCGCCGTTGGGGCCGAGCACCACCCAGCGTTCGTCCAGTTCGACTTGCCAGGTGACCGGACCGACCAGGGTGTGCCCCGAGCGTCGGACGGTTACGTCGGTGAAATCGATGAGCAGATCGGGATCGGGTTGCGACACGCGCTCCATCTTCGCCCACCGCACAAACACATTCGCAACACGGGCGGCGCGCTGCCGCCGTGTCGCCGATCCTCGGTCATGCAGTCTCCGAATAACCGCTTGCCAGCGCACACCTCGAGAAGGGAGACGGCAATGCAGTACCGTCCAGGACCCGACGACGAAGAACCGGCCGAGAACGACGAACCCGGTTACTCGGACGACGCGGACGACGACCCCGCCGCCGCCCAACCGGACACCTATGTCGAGTACGACTACGAATGATCCGACGCGGGACCGTCAGCGCACCGAGCGGTGACGGTCCCGCAACTGATTGTCATACGGTAATTCGGAACCATCCGGCTCCTTGGTCCGGAACAGGCGCGCGACGACGAGTGCGATCGGAACCGACAGCAGCGCCCAAACGGCGAGGACCACCAGCAACGTTGTCACGATTGTCCGTCCCTTCGATCGAGCAGGTCACTCACCGACTCCCCTGCGGCCGCCGGTGGACGATCGAACCCGCCTGCCACTGTCATACCCGTATCGAACCCGGCGGACACGTGGTTCTCGACCAGCGACCCGTTCCATCCCCCATTACACCTCACCAGTCCGCGGCCGGTACCGCGATGACCGTCATCGAACCGGGCGCCACCTCGGTGAAACCCGCGTCCCGGACCGCGACCGCCGCACCATCGCGCACCAGCCCGGTCAGCTCCCGCCAGCGCGCGGCATCGGCTTCCCGTACCGCGCAATGGAATTCGAGCTCGGCCCAGCGGCAGACCGGATCCAGTTCGAGTGCGCCCGCCAGCAGCATACTCGCGTGACCGACCTGCGCCGCGGCCTTGCCCAGCGTCATCCCGAGCGCCGAATTCA
>NZ_JAIRBR010000012.1:0-284542 GCF_020361265.1 Nocardia sp. JCM 34519.1 | reverse complement strand
GGGCCCGTGGGGCCCCCGTCTGCCGTGGCGGGGGGTGTGCGGGGGGGTCCCGTGTTGGGGGTGTGCAGGGGGGGGGGGCCCCGCCCGGCCCCCCCGCACGAAAGCCCTACGCTCCGAACAGTTCTCGCGCCTCGTCCGCGGTGAGCGGTTCATAGGATTCGGTCTCCGGGTGATACCGCCAGGTGTGCTCACCCGGTTCCGGCAGCCCAGCGGCCTGCACCGCCCTGGTGGACGGACGGTAGGAGGCGCTGCGCGGGATGTCATCCACCACGTAGACGATGTCGGGGCGCTGATTCGGATCGAGCGCCCGCATGCCCTCGGTGACATCCTTCGCGGTGAGCCGGAATCCCTTGCGCACGCTCACCGCCGCCACCGCGATGCAGCTTCCGCCCGACGGCAGACCGTAGGCCACCTCCATATCGACCGGGGTGAGCTCGTTCAGCGCGTCGACGATCGGCTGGCCGAACACCGGGCCGCGCTCGGCGTGGATGACCGTATCCTTCCGGTCGACCAGCCAGTAGTCGCCGTCGGAGTCGCGACGGAACAGGTTTTCGGTCGGCATCCAGGAATCACCGGCCGCGAAGACGCCGCGCAGGCCGCCGTCGGAGATGTCGACGCCCTCGGCCGCCTTGCCGAGCAGCAGCCCCACCTCGTTGTCGGCGGCGCGCCGGGCGAAACCGTGGTCGTCGGTCAGGATCTGGCCCGATTCCGGATCGTAGGCAACCAGTTCCACCCGCGCGGTGCCCGGCACCGGACGGCCCTTGCAGCCCGTCTTCACGCCGGTCACGTTGGCCAGCACCACATCTCCCTCGATGGAGGCGTAGAACTCCAGCACCCGCGCGGGCGCGAACTGTTCGGTGGTGCGCCGCCACAGTCCGGCGGGCATACCGGAGCCGATGAACAATCGGATGGGATGGTTGTGCCCGGCCGGGAAGACGTCGGCGTCCAGGATGTCGCGCAGCATGGTCCAGGTGTAGGTCACCACGGTGACGCCGTAGCGGTGCACCTCGGCGCCGAACCTGGCCGGGTCGAGCGAGCGGGCCAGCGCGATCCGGCTGCCGCCCGCGACCGCGCCGCCGAGGCTCACCAGCAGGCCCGACGAATGATGCAGCGGCGCAAGGCAGTACACGGTGTCGCGGCGGTCGAGATCGGCGGTGGTCGCGGTGCCGAAGGCGGACAGGGCCCAGCGATGGTTGGTGATGTACTTGGCCTCCAACCGATCCCCGGTGCCGCTCACCAGCACGAAGGCCAGTTCCCGGGCCAACCCCGGATCCGGCCGGTACCAGGCGGGCAGCCGCACCTGCGCCGGATCGATCTGCTCGAGGTCGATCACGTTCTCGCCCAACGGGATACCGAGCTCGCGGGATTCGCCGCCGCCGAGTACGAGCACCCGCGCGCCGGTCGCAACGGCCTGGCGCAGATTCTCCGGATCGGCGACAAGCGTTGCGACACCGGTGAGTTCGATAGCGCGAGCCAGCTCGCTGCCCGGTGACAGCAACACCGCGACCGCACCCAGCCGGGACAGCGCCGCGACGGTGGCCAGCGCGCTCGGCCGGGTCTCCATCACGACGCCGACGCGCTGCGCGGGCCGGATGCCGACCGAAATGAGACCGCGCACAACATTATCGATGCGGACGTTCACCGCGGCATTGGTGTGCACCCGGTCGTCGAACAGGAACAGGTCGCGCAGCGGTGCGCGGCGGGCCTGTTCGGCGAGCAGCCTGCCGAGCGAGATGCGGGTGTGCGGCTGGATCATGCCCAGGCGGGTCAGCCGGGGCAGCGCGCGGGCCGCCTCGCCGGCCAGGTCCACCGAGCCGCGCACCGTATTGCTGACGATCGCCTCCAGCGCCTTACCCATGCCCGCGCCCGCCTCGGCGAGCGATGCGGTGGTGTGCACCACCCTGGTCGCCGCCGACCGCGGCTTGCTGACCGCGGCCTGATCCGACATCGGCACGATCTCGTCCGGCAGCGGTTTGTCGTTGTCCAGCCAGTCGATCCAGTCACGCACCAGCGGCCAGGTGTGATTGGTCGCCATACTGCCCGCGACGAGGCCGAAATGACCCGCGACCAGGGTCGCCTCGTACACCTCCGCATTGGGCGCCGCCCGCACGATGCCGCGGACCGCGGCGGGTTGGCCGATATCGTCCACCTCGCCGACGAAGGCGAGGATCGGGCATTTCAGCTCGGCCAGCGAAATCGGCTGATCGCGAATTACGAAGCCGCCCGACATCAGCCGGTTGTGCGCCACGAATTGTTTGAGCAGGTCGGCGGCCGCGGGGCCCGCGTAGCCCACCCAGCCGTCGCTGTTGAGGAAGCGGCGCTGGCGCTCCTTGGGCAGCAGCGCCTCCCGATCGTGCAGCTGCCGAAGGAAATCGATGCGAGCCTTGGCGGTCTTCATCGGATCGAGCATCTGGAAGCCGATGCGCACCATGGATTCGGTGATCGGCAACCGGGTGACCACATGGTCGGCCAGGAAATCCGCGACATCGGAGACGACGCCGTACGGCAACCCGAACGGCATACCCGCGACGACGTCCACCGGACTGCCGAAGGTGACGATCGATTCGACGCCCTTGCCGTCTCGATAGGCGGCGGTCTGGTAGGCGAACATGCCGCCCTGCGAATATCCCATCAGGTGCACGTTGGCGCCGGTGGCCTCGGTGACCGTGTCGATGGCGCTGTTCACCGCGAGCACATGGTCGGCGAGGTCACGCTCCCAACCGCCCTCCTCGGTGGACGGCGAGCCGAAATCGACCACCCAGCAGTCGATTCCGCCGCGATGCAGAATGCCGACGGCGCCGTCGGCGACATTCACGTCCCAGATATCGGCGTTGACCATCAGCGGCGGGACGAGCACCGCGACCGGACGGCCGGGGGCAGCGTCGTCCGGGAAATAGTGGCGCAGCCGGTACATCCGACGGCGCTCGACGATCTCGTACGGCGAGGCCTCGACGTCATGGCTCAGCCCGCCGAATCGGATCACCTCGAGCCCGTTCTGCGCGGTCGCCATCAACCGCTGCACCGACCCGACCACATTTTTCGCACTGAACTTCACGATCACTCCTGGCCAGATTCCCTATGTGACCCGCATCACACACCCCACTGTGTTGAGACGAGCTTCCCACACCGCATGACCATTATGTGGCTCGTGTGATCGGTTCCATGCATCGAGGATGCGGTTTCGGCACCGGGCGGCGATCGCGGAGCTACCGGAAGCCGCCCGGTGCGTCGATATGTCGCGCCGCCGCATGCGGATCCGGACACCGGCGAGCAACCGCGTGGCGGTGCGCGGCGAAACCCTTCGGCATACGCCGCGCCGGATGTTATTCGCCCATTTCACACCACATCCGCACCGAAACGTGCCGACCAGTACTCAGCTTTGTTCGGAAAACCGCTGCGGGCAACAGGTTTCGCGAACTACCATCAGTAACGGCTCCGAACGCACTGTCGCGCAAGCCAATTCGCTCCATTGCATAGTTTCTCGCAGACCTGATCCAGGCCTGCCGGTTTGTTGTGAACAACTCTCGATGATCGACACCTAGGTGAGGACGACGCATGACGATCGAAATGCCGGTCCAGACCGAAACCAACGGACAACAGAAGAGCTTGAGTACGGGCGCCGCCCATCAGCTCGCGCACACCACCAAATCCGAACCGCAGATGCAGGGCATCACGTCCCGCTGGCTGACCCGCATGCTGCCGTGGACCGAGGTCAAGGGCGGTATCTACCGGGTGAACCGCCGCCTGACCCACACCGTCGGCAATGGCGAGGTCGAATTCGTCGTCGACGGTTCGAAGGCCAGAGTAATTCCCCTCGAACTCACCGAACTTCCGCCGCTGCGGGATTTCGAGGACGAGGAGGTGTTGAGCGCGCTCGCGCAACGATTCGAACAACTCGATATCGAACCGGGCGCGGTGGTGGCCGAATTCGGTAATCCGATGGATCGGGTAATGCTGATCGTGCACGGAAAACTGACCAAACTCGGCACCGGTGAATTCGGCGAGCGAACCGTGCTCGGCCTGCTCGGCGACGGCGATTACTTCGGCTCCGAAATGCTCACCGACTCCGATGCCATCTGGCCGGTCACCGTCAAGGCCGTGAAAAAGACGACCATGCTCGTACTTTCCAGGCAGGCGTTCCAGGAAATGCTCGACAACGCGCCCGCATTGCGCGAGCAACTTTCCGGCGTCGCGAGCAGGCCCGCACCGCCGCAGAACACCAAGGGCGAGGCCAACATCCAGATCCACTCCGGACACGCCGGCGAGCCACTGCTGCAGGGCACGTTCGTCGACTACGACGCCACCCCGCGGGAATACGAACTCAGCCTGGCGCAGAGCGTGCTGCGCGTGCACACCCGCGTCGCCGACCTGTTCAACGACCCGATGAACCAGGTGGAGCAGCAGTTACGTCTGACCATCGAGGCGCTGTACGAGCGCCGCGAACACGACCTCGTCAACAACGAGGACTTCGGTCTGCTGCACAACTGCGATCTCAAACAGCGGATCTACTCCGAATCCGGCGCGCCGACACCGGACGATATGGACGAGCTGCTGAGCATGCGGCGCAGCACCAGACTCTTCCTGGCACACCCGAAGGCGATCGCGGCATTCGGCCGGGAGTGCAGCAAACGCGGCCTGTACCCGGATCCGGTCGAGGTGGACGGCAATCGGGTGCCCGCGTGGCGCGGTGTGCCGATCTTCCCGTGCAGCAAAATTCCGGTGAGCGACGCCCAGACCACATCGATCCTGGCCATGCGCACCGGCGAAAAGGATCAGGGCGTTATCGGCCTGCACCAGACCGGAATTCCGGACGAATTCGAGCCGAGCCTGAACGTGCGGTTCAAGGGCATCGACGACCAGTCGATCATCTCCTACCTGGTGAGCTGCTACTACTCCGCCGCGGTTCTGGTGCCGGATGCGCTCGGGATTCTCGACAATGTCCTGGTCGCCCGGCAGGCCGAATAGGTGATGCGCAATGTCGGTCTTCTCCCGCGCGGCGGCGCGGCCGGCCACCTCGGATGTGGCCGCGGCCGTCGCCGCGCTGCTGGCTGATTTCTCGACGACCGCACCGGCGGACCCCTTCGCCACGCAACCGGAGACGACCGGGGATGTCCCCGCGAGCCCCGAGCCGCCGGTGCCGCCCCAGCCGCCGGTGCCGCCAAGGCTGCTCGGGCCGAGCGGGCTGGGGGCCGCGGCGCTGCGGTTGCCGTCCATGGACGCCGCACCGGCACAGGTCGGCGGCGAATCCGTCACCGCGCCAGCGGGATCCGCTGATATCAGCAACGTCTCGGCGGCCGCCGAGCCGCATGTTGCCGTAGGCGCCGAGCCGTCCGCATCGCGGATCCCGCTCGGCCCGACGGGATTGGGGGCCGCGACGGCGTACCCGCATCGGGTACGCCCCGCGCCGAGCTCCGGCGGTGCACCGAGGGGTCCGCAGGAGTGGCGACCGCCGTCGGACCCGACCCGGTCGGGCACACCGGCGGCGGACCCGTCACCGAGACCGCGATTCCCAACCGGCCCAACGGGATTGGGAACCGATTCGGCGGGCATCCGGCGACCGCCCGCCGAATCGGCATCCGCGATCCCCGCGCTGTACTGCCCGCCGCCGGTGCGCGACAACCCCGAGCTCGCCGAGCTCGTCAACGACGGGCTCATCGCCTGGGCCGCCGAAATCGGGCTCTACGAAGGCAGATTGGATGAGCTCCGGGACGCCGACTTCGGCAGGCTGATCATGCTGGCCCACCCCGACACCGACGACCCGGACCGCCTGCTCGCCGCCGCCAAATGCGCCGTCACGGAATGGTCGGTGGACGACTACTACTGCGAGGAGGACGCACCGGACACCGCACCCGACGGCTCGCCGTCGGTGGCCTGGGCCGAGCTCGGGCCTAAGCTCGAAATGGCCGCCGCCGCAATGGATCCGGTACACCTTCCGGCCCGCTACGCGCCCGAGCTGGAGAAGGCGCTGCAGGCCGACCCGATCCTGCGCGCCTTCCGCACCTCCTTCGAGCACATGGCCCACTACGCCACCCCGGCGCAGTTGGCCCGGCTGCGCACGGAGATCGCGGGCTGGTTCATCGCGCTGGGCGCGGAGGCGGGCTGGCGGGCCGCCGGGCGGATGCCACCGGTGTGGGAGTACCTCACCAACCGGCAGCCGCACAGCTTCCTGCCGTGTATGGCCCCGATCGACGCGGTGGGCGGATACGAGTTGCCCGCCGCCGAATACACCGATCCCGGGATGCGCCGGGTGACGACCACCGCGGCGCTCGCCGCCCAGATGGTCAACGACCTGTATTCGATGGCACGCGAAGACCTTTCCGGCGGAAGGGAATTCAACCTGCCGACGGTGCTGTCGGCCCGGGAGGGCTGCACCAGGCACGAGGCGGTGCAGCGCACCGCCGAAGTACACGACGAACTGATGCACCGATTCGAACGCGAGGCCACCGTGCTCGCCGCGGCCGGCTCACCCGAACTGCGCCGCTTCCTCACCGGGCTGTGGGCGTGGATGGGCGGCAATCGCGCCTGGCACGCAGGCAGCAAGCGCTACCAGTAGCTCTTCACCGCACGAGAGAGGACGACCTGGCATGACCATTGCCGACACCGGATCCGTACTGCGGACCAGCTATCAGAAATCCGTTGCGGAGTATTGGAACAACAACCCGAACGACGACCGGGTCAACACCAAACTGGGCGAGGTCGACGGGATCTACCACCACCACTACGGCATCGGCGAACCGGACCTCTCGGTGTTGGAAGGTCCGGAGGAGACCCGCCAGCAGCGGATCGTCAAGGAACTGCACCGTCTGGAAACCGCACAGGCCGATCTGCTGCTCGACCACCTCGGCGACGTCCGCCCCGGCGACCGGCTGATGGACGGCGGATCCGGCAGGGGCGGAACGAGTTTCATGGCGAACCAGCGTTTCGGCTGTCAGGTGGACGGGGTCACGATCTCCGAATACCAGGTCGGATTCGCGAATGATCAAGCACAACAACGGAATGTGGCGGACAAGGTGCGGTTCCACTTCCGCAATATGCTCGACACCGGCTTCGACACCGGCTGCATGCGCGGTATCTGGACCAACGAAACCACCATGTACGTCGACCTTTTCGAGTTGTTCGGCGAATTCTCCCGGCTGCTCGAACCCGGCGGCCGGTACGTGTGCATCACCGGCTGCTCCAACGATGTCACCGGTGGGCGCTCGGCCTCGGTCAGCTGGATCGACGCGCACTACGGCTGCATGATCCATCCGCGCAGCGAATATTTCCGCGCGCTCGCCGATAACGGCCTGGTGCCGATCGATGTCGTCGATCTGACGGCGGCCACCATCCCCTACTGGGAACTGCGCACGAAATCCGAGCTCGCGACCGGGGTGGAGAAGCCGTTCCTCACCGCGTACAAGGACGGCAGCTTCCAGTACCTGCTGATCTCAGCCGATAAGGTGGGGCGGTGACCCAAGCACCGACCGACCGCGAGAACCTGCCCGTCGAATTGGTCGACGAGGCCGGTCGCGCGGTCGGTACGTGCCCGGTATCGGTCGCGCACACCGCGCCCGGCCTGCTGCACCGCGCGTTCTCGGTGCTGCTGTTCGACGACTCGGGCCGGATGCTGCTGCAACAGCGGGCCGCGGTGAAGACCCGCTTCCCCGAGCTCTGGACCAACACCTGCTGCGGCCACCCAGCGCCCGGCGAACCGGTGGCGGCAGCGGCGGCGGTCCGGCTCGCCGAGGAGCTCGGCTTGGCGACCGAGCTGACGGAGGTCGGCGCCTTCCGCTACCAGGCAGGCGATCCGGCCACCGGCCGCGTCGAATACGAATGGGATCACGTGCTGGTCGGCACGCTCGTCGGCGCGGTACCGCAGCCCGATCCGGCCGAGGTCGCCGACTGGGCCTGGATCATGCCGGACGCGCTGCGCGACGCGCTCGCCGCCGATCCCGGCGGCTACACCCCGTGGCTGCCAGGCGTTCTCGACGTCATCGAAGCGGGCGCCGGAAAGCACCGCCTCAGCCGAACGTAGTCCCGCTGAAATGCCCGGTCCCGGTCCGCAGGCCGGGACCGAGGCAGTCCATCACCATATCCGGCGTCATGTCGTAGACCACGGACATATTCGCCCGCATACCCTTGCCGAGGCCATCGACCACATCGAGCGGGCCCACCGTCGGCTGCACCATACCCACCGGCCACTGGCCCCACAGTGTGCTCTTCAGCCCGTTCGACCAGGTGACCCATACCGTCAGCGGACCGTCGGCCGGATGCATGCAATCCGACATCGCCACATGGCTGCCGGTGAACGTGCCGCCCGTGATGTCCGGCGGCCCACCGACACAGTCCCTGATCACGCCCGCCGACGCGAACGTCAGCAACTTGGGCTGCATGGTGATCGCGCCTTCCGTTGCCGTCCAACGGAATTCACCACCCGAGCAGCCGCCCAGCGGAAGCTCCGGCGTCGCACCCGCCGGGGCGGCGAACGCCGACGCGAATACAACGGCCGCCACCGCGGACCTTCCGAGAACCGACACGCGTGCACCTCTTCTCGCGGGCAGTTGACCTGCAGAAACGGTGGAGCATGAGCCGGGTCGAATATTCCATACCGGTCCTTGCCGGTCTTTGTACCGAGGTTTCGGGCGTGTCTCGAGGTGGACATCTAATAGCTAGATGCGCATATCTACGTCTCGATATGTTCAAGCCTCCTCGCGCACGCCCGCGGATTCGGACCGTGTCATGCTGTCGGAATTCGAGACAGAGGGTTACCGATGACAGATTCTTCGCCGCGCCAGTTCGTCGACCGGCGCTTCGCCGGTCTGGTCGCCGAATTCGACCGGCTCTTCCGGAAACCGTCCGATGGCGGCGGCGCGCTCGCGGTCTATCAGCACGGAGTGCCGGTGGTCGATGTGTGGGCCGGATTCGCGCGACCGGGCGAGCGGTGGCGGCACGACACCGTCGCGATGGCTTATTCGACCGGGAAAGGCGTTGTCTCGACCCTGATCCACCGGCTCGCCGAACGCGGCCTGCTCGACTACGACGAGCCGGTGGCCACCTACTGGCCGGAGTTCGCGGCCGCGGGCAAACAGCGAATCACGGTCCGCGAGTTGCTGACTCATCGCGCCGGACTGCACCGGCTGCGCGGTCTGCTGCCCGGGCCCGCCGACCGCTTCTTCGACGACGCCGCGGTGACCGCCGCACTCGCCGCCGCAACGCCCGATCCGCGGCACCGCCGCACCAGCGGCTACCACGGAATCTCCTACGGGCACTTGGCCGCCGAGCTGGTGCGCCGCGTCACCGGGCAGAAATTCACCGAGGCGCTGCGCACCGAGATCGCGGAACCGCTTGCGGCCGAGGAACTCTGGTTCCGCGTACCGGAGGATCAGCGCCACCGCATCGCACCCAACTTCCCGCGCCTGACGGTGGCCGGTATGAGCTGGGACCGCGGCAGCGACCTGCTGACCAGAACCCGGTTCGCGGCGGCGGCCGAAACCACGCCACGCGGCTTCGCCGACCTGGTTTCCGATGCCCGCCTGCATGATTCGGTGATGCCGGGGGTGAACGGCGTATTCTCCGCGCATGCGCTCGCCCGGATGTACGCGGCGCTGGCGAACGGCGGCCAGCTCGACGGCGTGCGGCTGCTGCGGCCCGAAACCATAACGGCGATGCGCAAACGTCAGGTTTTCACCCCGGATTATGTTCTGGCGCTGCGTGTTCCGTGGGCACTCGGCTTCCACGGCGTGCCGATGCGCCCATCCAAGACCGAACCCGTTTCCGCCTTCGGCCATTTCGGTCTCGGCGGATCCGGGGCGTTCGCGGATCCGGCCACCGGCATGTCGCTGGGATTCGTGACGAACCGCCTGGGCGGAAGGTTGACCCCGCTCGGCGACGCACGGCTGGCCCGGCTGGGCGCGCTGGCGCACCACTTCGCCCGGGAGTCGGCCGCTTCCGAGTAATCGTGCGTCGGGGTCGCGTCGCCGCGATGCCCTCGACCGTAACCAGTAGGCGGCAGCGCGGCTGCTACACCACTCCGCCGGACACAAACCTTGGCGCGGGCGAAGTCATGCATCCCGGATACGGGCCCGTGCAGGCAGCTGTCCGCCACCTGTTGTGTAGGTCGTAAGCCTGTCGTGCGGCGGTCACGTCCGCGGCATGGAGACGAACCCACGCCAGGAAGGGGCGTAACGACTCCGTGAGGCTGTACCCGAGTTCGGTGAGCTCGTAGCTCACCTGTGGCGGCGTGGTGGCGGGTTCTACGGTGCGGAGTACGAGCCCGTCACGGATCTGGATCCGCAGTGTTTGCGACAGCATCTTGTCGCTTATGCGGTCGATCGCCGCCTGTAGTTCCGAGAACCGTAATGGCCCGTCCTGCAAGGCATTCAGGATGCGGCCGCCCCATCGGCTGGTGACGTCGACCACCTCTCGTGCCGAGCATTCGATGTTAGTTACATCACCCGGTTCTGACACAGGTGCACGAGAGACCTGCGACCGTACCTCCATATCGGCAGCTTACCTACAAGTAGGTACCTACCGGGCGCGAGTTCGCGGACCTACCCTTCGGGCCATGTTGACAGTCGTTTTCGGAGCCAGTGGAAATGTCGGTCGCCATGTCGCGGCAGAGTTGAATTCCGTTGGCGCACAGATTCGTTTGACCAGCCGCAACCCTCGCGAGGCAATGCTCCCGCGAGCAGCCGACGTGGTCACCGCCGACCTGGACCACCCCGAAACCTTGCAGGCCGCGCTCGACGGCGCGCACAAGGTATTCCTCTACGCCAACCCAATTGGGATCGACGGATTCGTGGCAGCCGCCGAATCCGCTGGCGTGCAACATGTCGTGTTGCTCTCGTCGGTCGCCGTCCGCGACCTCGATCCCGCCAGCGATCCCACCGCGTGGATGCACGCGCGGGTCGAATCCGCGCTCGAGGCATCGAATCTGGCATGGACGTTCATCCGCCCCGGGATGTTCGCCACCAACACACTGTGGTCGTGGCAGCGCCCCATCCGCGAAAAGGATGCTGTCCGGCTGCCGTATCCAGATGCACAGACCGCACCCGTCCACGAAAAGGATGTGGCCGCGATCGCGGCGGCCGCCCTGCTCGACCCGATTCACCGCGGCCACGCTTACGTCGTCACCGGACCCGAAACGCTCACCTTGCGTCGCCAGGTGCAACACATCGGCGAGGCCCTTGGTCGTGACATCGTCATCGAGGAATCCTCCCCGGACCAAGCACACGCGGAACTGCTCGAGACCCTGCCACCCTTTGTCGCGGAAGCCATTCTCGACGGATGGAAGGCCGCGGCCGAGGCGCCGCCGGCGGCCACTACCCCCGTCACCAACATCCTCGGCACTCCCGCACGGACATTCGCGCAATGGGCAACCGACCACGCCGCCGACTTCCGATGAGCCACCGACCGAACACTCGCAATTGCCGCGATGTGGGTCGTAGCGTCGAATGAAGTCCACGAACCGACCGGTCCGGTCACTGTAACCCGGCAAATTGTGCACGCGCGACGAGCCCCGGTCGAGTGGAGCTGACCGTTCTGCGCACTGGGGACAGTTGCGTGCGACAGGTCGGCGGACGGCTGGCAGGATCGCGGCATGGACTTGATCGGGCTGGATCGGATCGAAGCCGCCGCCGGACTGCTGGCCCCGGTGATCCGGCGGACACCGCTGGTCGCGTCGCGGGTGCTGTCCGAGAAAGCGGGCGCCGATGTGCTGCTCAAGTGCGAGAACCTGCAGCGAACCGGATCGTTCAAACCGCGCGGGGCCTACAACCGGATCGCCAACCTGCCCGCCGCCGACCGGGCCAAGGGCGTCGTCGCGGCCAGCGCGGGCAATCACGCGCAGGGCGTCGCATGGGCGGCGGCCTCACTCGGCATCGAATCCACGGTCTTCATGCCCGTCGGCGCGTCACTGCCGAAGCTGGTGGCCACCAGGGCCTACGGCGCGACGGTGCAGCAGGTGGGCGAGATCATCGACGATTCGCTGACGGCCGCACTGGAATTCGCCGAGCATACGGGTGCGACGCTGATCCACCCGTTCGATCACGCCGATGTCGTCGCCGGACAGGCGACGGTGGCACTGGAAATTCTGGAGCAGCAGCCGCAGGTCGGGACGGTGCTGGTGCCGACCGGCGGCGGCGGACTGCTGGCCGGTGTCGCGATCGCGCTGCACCACCTGGCGCCGCAGGTGCGGGTGATCGGGGTGCAGGCGGCGGGCGCGGCGGCCTGGCCGGGTTCGCTGGCGGCGGGTAAACCCGTTCGGGCCCAACATATGTCGACGATGGCCGACGGTATCGCCGTCGGACTGCCCGGCGCCGTGCCGTTCGCGCACGTCGCCGAATTCGTGGACACCGTGGTGACGGTCGACGAGGAGGAGCTGTCCCGGGCGCTGCTGCTGTGCCTGGAACGGGCCAAGCTGATCGTGGAGCCGGCGGGCGCGGCCGGGGTCGCGGCGCTGATGAGCACCGCCGCAAGGGATTTGGACCTCGAGGGGCCGGTCGCGGTGATCCTTTCCGGCGGCAATATCGATCCGCTGCTGCTCACCAGGGTGATCGGGCACGGGTTGAGCGCCGCGGGCCGCTATCTCGCGCTGCGCCTTACTCTTTCGGATCGGCCGGGTGCGTTGAGCGGGCTGCTCTCGGTGGTCGGCAAGACCGGGGCCAGCGTGGTCGACGTCGCGCATTCGCGCACCGGGACCTCGCTGGCCGTCGACGAGGTGGAGGTCTCGCTGACGCTGGAAACCCGCGGCCCGAACCACCGAGCCGATGTGCTCGATGCGCTGGAGAACGCGGGTTACGCAGTGCGCGTGGAGGACTGACTCAGCACTTGCTCTTGTAGAAGTACTTGGAGTTGGCGTCCATATCGGCCTGGGTGATGGCGATCATGTCGGTCTGGATGGTCCGCGTGACGGGCTTGCCCTCCAACGCGGCCGCCGCCTGATCGACACCCTTCGCACCGATACCGGCCGGGTCCTGGGCGATAAGCGCCTGCACCGTACCGGCTTTCAGATCTTCGACCTGTTTCGGGCTCGCGTCGAAGCCGACCAGCTTCACCTGGCCGAGTTTGTTGGCGTTACGCAGGCTTGCGGCGGCGCCCTCGGCCGAGCTCAGGTTGGTCGCGAAGATCCCGGCCAGATCCGGGTGCGCGGCCAGCGTCGCGGTGACGATCGAGGTGGCCTGCGCGGCGTCGTTGTTGTTGTATTGCACGCCCAGCGAGGACATTTCGGGGAAGCTCTTGAGTGCGTCCTCGAAGCCCTGCGCCCGCGCGTCGGTGGTCGATGTGCCCGCTTTGGTGTTGATCACCAGCACCGGGCCTTTGTTGCCGACCAGCTTCGCGAGGGTCTGCGCGGCCAGTTGACCGCCCTTCTTGTTGTCCGAGGAGATCGAGGACAGCGCGATCGAGGTGTCGTCGAGGGCGGTATCCACCTCGATGATCTTGATCCCGGCATCCTTGGCCTGCTTCATCGGATTGGCCATCGCGGTGGCGTGCGTCGGCGCAATAAGAATGGCGCCGGGCTTGTTGGCCACCACACTGCTCAGCACCGGCGTCTGCGCGCCCGCGTCGAACTGGGTCGGGGCCTGCGTATCGAGCTTGTAGCCGAGTTTCGCCGCCTCCTCCTGCGCACCGCACTGCATGGAGATGTAGAACGGTTCGTTGGCCACACCCGGAATCAGCACTATTTTCTTCGCGTCGTTGCCACCCGAACCGCCGACCTTTCCACCGCATCCGGCCAGCAGCGCACCCGCCGCGACCATGACGCCGAACACCACAGCGGTACGTTTCGCCACCCTCATCTCGGCTACCTCCGCCCTTTCTTGTTGTAACTGCCGAATTCCTATGCCCGGTCCCTGGCGCGGCGGCGGGCCTGATCGAACCAGACCGCCGCCACCAAAACCACGCCGACCGCGATCGGCTGCCAGAACACCGGCACGTTCGCGATGACGAAACCCTTCTTCAGCACCGAAGGGATGAATACGCCGATCACGGTGCCGATCACCGAACCGACACCGCCGAAAAGGCTTGTGCCACCGATCACCACGCCCGCGATGGCATCCAGGTTGTCGGTGCCGTGGCCGCTGATGGTGGTGGTGCCGAAATAGGCCAGGTTCATGAAACCGGCGAGGCCGGAAAGCAATCCGGTCATCAGGTACACCAAGACCAGATGGCGGGTGACCGGGATGCCCGCGCGGCGGGCGGCCTCCGGATTGGATCCGATGGCGTAGGTGTGCCTGCCGAACCGGGTAGTGTGCAGGCCCCACGCGGCCACCACGGTGACCACGGCGGCGACCAGCACCAGATTCGGCACACCGCCCAGCGCCGTCCCGAAACCCAGTGAGTCACGCAGCTTTTCGGGGACGGTGCGGGTGTCGACGCCGCCGGTGATCAGCTGGGCGGCACCGAGCGCGGCGCCGAAGGAGCCCAGCGTGACGATCAGCGGCGGAATCTTGGCCTTGGCCACCAGCAGACCGTTCACCAGACCCCAACAGCCGCCGCCCACAACGGATATCAGGAAGCCGAGGGCGATCAGGCCCCAGCCCGCGTGGGTCGCGTCCTCGTTGGGGCTCAGCCACTCCATGGTTTTCGCGCCGACCACGCCGGAGAAGATCAACACCATGCCCACCGACAGATCGATGCCGGAGGTGATGATGACGAACGTCATGCCGACCGAAAGCACAAGCAGCACAGCGGTTTCGATGAGCAGCGTCTGCAGGGTGAACCTGGTGGGGAACGCGTTCGGGCGCAGGATGCTGAATACGATCACGAGCAGCACCAGCACCAGGCCGATCCAGACCGTGCTCGCGCCGGTGAGCCGCTGCCAGATGGTGCGCCTCGGCAGATCCGCGCCGCCGTTGGTTTCGACGGGATCGATGGTTTTCTCGGTCATGCCGCATCCTCCTCCTGCGACAGCGCGCCGGTCATCGCGCCGACCAACTGTTCCAAGGTCGCGTCGGCCGCGACGAAACGGGCCACCCGGCGGCCGAGCCGCAGCACCTCGATGCGATCGGCGACCGAAAGCACCTCGGGCATATTGTGGCTGATCAGCACCACCGCGATGCCCTGATCGCGGACCCGGCGGATGACGTCGAGCACCCGCTCCCGCTGGACGACGCCGAGCGCGGCGGTCGGCTCGTCCATGAACACCACCCGGCTCGCCCACATCACCGCGCGGGCGACGGCGACGCTCTGCCGCTGCCCGCCGGACAGCGCACCGATCGGGACGTCGATGTTCTGCAGGGTGACGCCCAGGCGGCGGAAATGTTCTACGGCTTGGGTTTTCATCGCCGACTTGTCCAGCATGCCGAGCTTGCCGAGCAGGCCGCGGCGCGGAAGTTCGCGGCCGAGGTACAGATTCGCGGCCGGATCGAGATCGGGCGCGACGGCCAGATCCTGGTAGACCGTCTCGATGCCGAGTTTGCGCGCGGCGGTCGGCGTGCCGAAGACCACCGGCGCGCCGTCGAGCAGGATCCGTCCCCCGTCGGGCTGTTCGGCGCCCGAAAGGCATTTCACCAGAGTCGATTTGCCCGCGCCGTTATCCCCGATCAGCGCGACCACCTCGCCCGCGCGGGCCTGGAAATTGGCCCCGCGCAGCGCCTCTACCCCACCGTATCGCTTGATCAACCCCTCGGCCTCGAGCACGACACCATTATCCGAGGTCATCCGGCACATCCGGCGAGCCGCGGCTGAGCAAACGTCCAGTCCATCGGCCGATCGTACGATCGGATGTCCGATTCCCGGGACGTATTCGCGGAAATCCCCGGTTTGTTGCGTATGGTGCAGCGGAAGGGGTTGGCACCCCGGCCATTTCGCCTGGTAGACGGCGAATCAACCTGGCCGGATGACCATTTCGGAACCTGCCGAGATCCGATCGTGATTTTCGGCGGGTCACGGGAACCAAAGTGGATCGTGTCACGTCATAGACAAAAGGCATAGCCGAATCGACGCTGAGGAGGGGGTTATGAGTTATCCGGCGAATACGGAGGTGCGCCTCGCCGAATTCGAGGCACTGTACGAGGCTGCCGCAGGCGAACTTCGCCTCGAGCTCATCGATGGACGGATCTATGCCGAGCCGACACGGGTTCGACCGTCGGCCCATCCAACTACAGCCGGTTACGCTGGGAAGATGAGCGAGCTGGACTTCGAGGTGAGCCTCGCCGCCTTCGAGCGGCTGGAACGCGCGGCGTCGGAGGAAGTTACTGTCGAGCTCATCAATGGGAGGGTGTACGTGGTTCCGGCGCCGGACGGCGAACACGACGATTGCGCCGTCGAAATCGGCGATCAGATCCGGGAGCACCACCCCGACCTGCGGCTATACCAGGAGCGGGCGTTGGCCGTCCCGGGATATCGAACAGGTCGCGCCCGCCCGGACGGCGTCCTCGCTCCGCGCAGGCACTTCCGGGGCCAGCCGACGACATGGTCCAGCACAACAGGCGTCGTGCTCGTCCTGGAAATCACGTCGGGCCGGGAAAGGGACGCGGAGGTCGATCGGGTCGAGAAACGCGACGCGTACGCGCAGGCCGAGATTCCGCTGTATCTGCTCGTCGACCGGCACCGATCCGAGGTCACCATCTTCTGGGATCCGGCCCAGGGCGAGTACCAGCACAGTCAAACAGCCAAAATCGGTGCGGTACTTTACCTTCCAGCTCCGCTCGAGCTCGACCTCGAGACGTCTCAACTCTTCTGACACCACCGTCGGCCGCGCCCCAGCCGAATCCGGTGCGGCCGGCGGGTCAGTGCGCCCCGCCCAACTCCAGTGCCAGCACACCCACGATCACCAAACCGATGCCGCCCACCTGCACCAGGCTGAGGCGCTCCTCCAGGAACAGCACGCCGATGACGGCGATCGCGGCGACGCCGACCGCGGACCAGATGCCGTAGGCGACGCCGATCGGCATGCCGCGCTTCAATGCCTGTGAGAGGAAGAAGAAGGCGGCACAGTAGCCGATGACGACGATCACCGACGGCGCGAGCTTGCTGAAGCCGTCGGAGAGTTTCAGCGATACGGTCGCGGTCACCTCGGAGGCAATGGCCAGCGCCAGCAGTAGCAAGGTCATTGCCGCAGCGTAGTCAGCGTGCGGGCATTCGATGGGCACCGCGGTGTCACCGTGGTGGGCAAGGTCACGCACAATGATGGCGGAACGGCGCGCGGGGGCGCCGAACGAGGGGGTGTTCGATGGAGTTGATCGTCGGTGCGATGTGCCTCGCGGTCGTCGCGGTGCTCATACTGGGGCTCGTGGCGATCCCGCTGCGGAGCCACGCCGAGTACAAACGCTTGGAAGCACTGCGGCAGTGGGCAACCGCGCGCGGGTGGAGTTTCGCGGAATCCGGCGGCGCCGAGTGGATCACCCGGATGCCCGGCACGCGCAGGCGCGGCATCGGCGCGATCATGTCCGGTCAGGTCAACGGTCGCTGGATGACGATCGCCGAATACTGGTATCTGACGGAGCAGACCGGCACCGACAGCCGCGGCCGCAGCAGGACGCGCACCCACACCACCTACTACGTGGCGACCGTCGTCCACCTCGATCAATCGCACCCGCACATCGAGGTACGCACCCGCGGCGCACTGTCCCTGCTCGGCCGGGCCGTATTCGGCGAGAAGCCGACAGCGACCGGAAATCCGGTGTTCGACAAGGACTTCCGCATCCTTGCCGCGGATCCGCAATACTCCGGTTGGCTGGTGAGCAAACCGCTGATCGACGCCCACGTCGCCCGCGCCGTTCCCGAATGGTCGGTGGTGGGCAATCAACTACTCGCCTACTACCCCGGCCGACTGCGGGATCCGGACGTCGCATACGGCCGTGGCATCGGCCTGCTCCGGGTGGCCGAACTGCTCGGTCGCCCATGATCTGTCCGGCGCCGGGGCACTCCCGGCACCGGCGGACACCGATGCGGTTGCGGCAGAATGATCTAGAGGACGTGTGGTGGTGATGGCGACAGCTCTGACGATCTTTTCGGTGGCGACGGCGATCGTGCTGGTGGTCGTCGCGATCCTGGCCGCCGCCCTGGCCCGGGCCGGTTCGACCAGGCGGCAGGCGCTGGAGCGGTGGGCGGCGGAGACCGGATGGCGGTACGCACCGCGATCCGATGCCGAATGGGTGGCGCGACTACCCAGGAAAAGTGTGCGCGGGCTGCGATCGACGCTGACCGGTGTGCTGGACGGATTTCCGGTGACCGTCGCGGACTATTCGTATACGACATCGGCGAATCCCGCCGACCCCGAGGACGATTCGACGCGGCTGACCCATCAGTGCGTGGTGGTGGCGATCACCCTGGACCGGCCGCATCCGCCGATCACCGTCACGGTCCGCGACCAGCACACCGAGTTGGCGCATACCGGGCATCCGCCGGTGGAGACCGGTAATCCGCTGTTCGACAACAGCTTCCAGATCACCAGTGCGGATCCGGAACATGCCCGTCAGCTCGTCGGCCAACCGCTCGTCCAGGCGCATCTCGCCGGTATCGTGCCGCACTGGTCGATCACCGGCGACACGCTGCTCACCTATTTCCCCGGCAGCTTGGGCGACCCGGCCGCGATTCCGACCCTGGCCGCCCCGCTGCTCACGGTCGCCAAACTGCTAGAGCGCTGAATCCGGTTCCGCCCAGCCGCGCAATTCCACGGCGGTGGAGCGGATTTCGTCGAGCTGCTCGGCGACCCGCACACCCGCGGTGCCGCCGCGGGCATCGCGCGAGGCGATCGAGCCCTGCACGGTGAGCACCTCGCGCACCTTCGGGGTGAGCGCCGGATCGATGGCCGCGAACTCCGCGTCGGTCAGCTCGTCGAGTCCGACGCCGCGCGCCTCGGCGGCGCGCACGCACGCACCGGCCGCCTCATGCGCCACCCGGAACGGAACACCTTGCCGGACAAGCCATTCGGCAATGTCGGTGGCGAGTGTGAAACCGGCGGGCGCGAGTTCGGCCATGCGCTCGGTGTGGAAGGTGAGCGTGCCGACCAGTCCGGCGATGGCGGGCAGCAGCAGTTCCAGCTGGGCTACCGAATCGAAGAGCGGTTCCTTGTCCTCCTGCAGATCCCGGTTGTACGCCAGCGGTTGAGCTTTCAGGGTGGCGAGCAGACCGGTGAGGTTGCCGATGAGCCGCCCGGCCTTACCCCTGGTGAGTTCGGAGACGTCCGGATTCTTCTTCTGCGGCATGATCGACGATCCGGTCGACCACGCGTCGGCCAGCGTGAGGTAACCGAATTCCGGTGTGCTCCAGATGATCACCTCTTCGGCCATGCGGCTCAGATCGACGCCGATCATGGCGAGCACGAACGCCGCCTCGGCCGCGAAGTCGCGCGATGAGGTGGCATCGATCGAATTGGCCGCCGCCGCGGTGAAATCCAGTTCGGCGGCGATCGCCTCCGGGTCGAGGCCGAGCGAGGAGCCGGCCAGCGCGCCGGATCCGTACGGCGACACCGCCGCCCGCTTGTCGAAATCGCGCAGCCGGTCGATATCGCGCAGCAGCGGATGCGCGTGCGCGAGCAGGTGATGGGCCAGCAGCACCGGCTGGGCGGCCTGCAGATGCGTCTTGCCCGGCATCACCGCGTCCGGATGCGCGGCGGCCTGGGCGACCAGCGCGTCGACCACATCGAGGACCCCGGCCGCGACCCGGCGCACCGCATCGCGCAGCCACATCCGGAAAAGCGTTGCCACCTGGTCGTTTCGCGAGCGGCCCGCGCGCAGCCTGCCGCCGAGTTCGGCGCCGACCCGCTCGATCAGCCCGCGCTCCAGCGCGCCGTGCACGTCCTCATCGGATTCGGCGGGGGTGAACGCGCCCGAATCCACGTCCGCCGCAAGCCGTTCCAGCCCGGCCAGCATGCCGGACAGGTCGGCGTCGGAGAGCAGACCCGCCTTGTGCAGCACCCGCGCGTGCGCCTTGGACGCGCGAATATCGTAGGGCGCCAACACCCAGTCGAAATGCGTCGACTTGCTCAGCGCGGCCATCGCGGCGGCCGGTCCGGCGGCGAACCGGCCGCCCCAGAGCGCGCCCTCGTTGGTCCCCACGTGTACTCCTCGTCGTCAGGCCGGAAGTTCGGCGGTGATCAGATTGTGGCGCCCCATTTCGGCCCGCGCCGTATCGGGCACCTCGCGGCCGCGCTCGGTGAGCAGCGTCACCGGGTCGCCGGTTGAGATGGTCCAGCCGTGCCCGGCGAACCACTCCCGCGGATCGGAGCGGCCGTCGCTCGGGTACCACAGCATGTCGAAATCGACCTCGATGCCGAGTTGTTCCTTCAGCCGGGCCCGCCGCTGCCGCTGTTCCTCGGTCGGGCGCGGACGGTCGTGCGCGATATTGACCGCGACCCGGCTGCCGGGCGCGCTCAGCGCGACGATGTTCTCGAACAGCCGGTCCTGTGCGTCGGCGGGCAGGTAGCGCAGCAGCCCCTCGGCCAGCCAGGCTGTCGGTCGGCCAGGGTCGAAACCCTTGTCCCGCAATGCCTTCGGCCAGTCCTGGCGCAGGTCGACGGCGACCTCACGGCGGTCGGCCCGCGGCTGATGCGCGGCGAGCGCGGCCGCCTTGAACTCCAGCACCTTCGGCTGATCCAGCTCGAATACCGTTGTGCCCGTAGGCCAGTCGAGCCGGTATGCGCGGGCGTCCAGCCCGGCCGCCAGGATGACGGCCTGCCGGATGCCCGCCGCGCTCGCCGCGGCGAAGTACTCGTCGAAGTACAGCGTCCGCGCGACCATGAACGAGCCGATCGGGCGATAGGACTCGGCGGTGGCCTCGTCTACCCGGGACCGCACCGCCGCGCCGATCCGCTGCCACGCGGGCGCACCGGTCGCGGCGACCAGTTCCGCGGCGTACGGGTCGTGGAACAGCGCGTCGGGGCGGCTGGATTCGGCCGCCCGCATGGCCGCCACACCGAGCGCGGTCGCGCCGACGCTCGTCGTGATGTCCCAGCTGTCGTCATCCGTCCGCATAGCGCTGCCGCTCCTTCTATCCGCCGATCCGACCCGACGCTACGTCCAGAGCACCGCTCGCGTACTACTTCTGGTTCAAGTCGCGGCGGGCCGCCACCTTCGACGACAGGCCGTGGATCTGCACGAACCCCTTGGCCAGCGACTGGTCGAAGGAATCGCCCTCATCGTAGGTGGCCAGGTTGAAGTCGTAGAGGGACTGCTCCGAGCGCCGGCCGTTGACCACGACATTGCCGCCGTGCAGCACCATCCGGATATCGCCGGAGACGTGCTGCTGGGTCTCCGCGACGAATGCGTCGAGCGCCCGCTTGAGCGGGGAGAACCACAGGCCGTCGTAGGCCAGCTCGCCCCAGCGCTGCTCGACCTGCCGCTTGTACCGGCCCAGTTCGCGTTCGAGGGTGACGTTCTCCAGGTGCTGGTGCGCGGTGATCAGCGCGATGGCGCCGGGCGCCTCGTAGATCTCGCGGCTCTTGATGCCGACGAGCCGGTCCTCGACCATATCCAGCCGGCCGACGCCCTGACGGCCCGCGCGCCGGTTCAGCTCGACGATGGCCTCGAGCACGGTGACCTGGCGGCCGTCGATGGCGACCGGGACACCCTTGTCGAAGGTGACGATCAGCTCGTCGGGCGCCTCGAAGTTGACGGTCGGGTCGGTGGTGTAGTCGTAGACGTCCTTGGTCGGGGCGTTCCAGAGGTCTTCCAGGAAGCCGGTTTCCACCGCGCGGCCCCAGACGTTCTGGTCGATGGAGAACGGCGACTTCTTGGTGACGTTGATCGGCAGCGCGTTCTCCTCGGCGAAGGCGATGGCCTTCTCCCTGGTCCAGGCGTAGTCGCGGACCGGGGCGATGACGTTCAGGTCGGGGGCGAGCGCGCCGATGCCGACCTCGAAGCGGACCTGATCGTTGCCCTTGCCGGTGCAGCCGTGCGCGACGGTGCTGGCGCCGTGGAATTTGGCGGCCTCCACCAGGTGCTTGACGATGAGCGGGCGGCTGATCGCCGAGACCAGCGGGTACTGGCCCATGTACAGGGCGTTGGCCTGGATGGTGGGCAGGCAGTACTCGTCGGCGAATTCGTCGCGGGCGTCGACGACGACGGCCTCGACGGCGCCGCAGTCGATGGCGCGCTGGCGCACGACGTTCATATCCTCGCCGCCCTGGCCGAGATCGATGGCGACGGCCACCACCTCGGCGCCGGTCTCCTTGCCGATCCAGCTGATCGCGACGGAGGTGTCCAGCCCACCCGAGTAGGCGAGTACGACGCGGTCGGACATGTCTTTGTGCTCCTTCGTGCCAGTAGGTCTGTGGTGGGTGCGGGCGGGGCGCGGTCCGGCGTCCCCGTCATTCGAGCGCCGCGGCGGCCCGCACGGCCTACAAATGATTATGCATGACGATGCAAGCCCATTCACAACTGGGGGTGGGTCGCCCGCCTGACGGCAGTGTGGACTGCCAGATTCGCCGACGGACTGCCAACCCGGCAGGCACGGCTTCCCGCTGACATCCAACGATGCGATGCTCGAAGAGACGACAGGGCTCGGCCGCAGCATCCGCAACGCTGACGGATCCGAGTCTTCACGATCGAAATGGGGGGGAATTCTATGGCTAGATCTATTTCACCGATGCCGAAACAGAGGCAGCTATCATTCCTTTTTACTACGTTGACGACATTCCTCGGAATCGCCATGTCAGCGGGGTTCGCCGATGCGCAAGCCAATTGGTCGGACATAATTGCGGAAGCAACCGACACCAGTGGTACCAACATTCCAATACGAGTCGGCAATGATAAACTAGGCTACAACCACTACGCCCAGAACATAATTTGACCAAGCAATATCCAATTATTCACACCATACGCAATGCCAAGCCCAGGACATCGGGCGCACGGGTCGAATACCGCGTCCTTTTCAAACGTGCAGGGTCTCGAGAGCAAGTAGTCCTCTACGTTATCGCACAGGCCGCGACACGGACCGACGATGGAGAATTCAAATCACCAGACGGCAAGAACATCGGTGTAATCACCGCGTACTGTGAGGGCATCACTGTATGCCCGGGCTGGCTCCGCGATCTGCAGCCGTCCTGACCAGCTGAATTCGGAGGTAGAGGCGAGATGGTTGCCGACACAAGCGATAACGCGTTCAGTTTCCTACTGAGGACGATGATTCCCCTGATAGTCGCCCCCATCGGGCCGCTACCTCCGACAGGTGTCCAGTTGCGCGGCGTCGTTCGGGCGGATGACGAGCGGGTGCGCGTCGTGCTGTCAGCGGACGCGCGAATGACATCGGGACTTGCGATAGAATTCGACCTTGCGCGCGATGCGGAAGCGTCAACGGTCAAGCCGATTATGGATCACGTGCGGGCCGGTGTCGCGCCGCAAATGGACGAACTGCTCCGCATTCACCCGCAGACGCGGGATAGCCATTCGAATATCGTGGTACCCGCCTCCGCCACGGGTTTTCGGCCTGCGGCGCAGCCCGCGCATTACGACCAAGCGTTGTTCAGTGTCTTCAGCCTTTTTGTCCACGGTGGTGGTTTCCCGTGGTTCGAGGAGGATTACACGTTCGGGGGGTTCATGTTTCGCAGCGATCGTATCTGCCGGATCTACGTCAAGGTAACCGCGACCGATGCCGTCTACGGATTCGACGCACCGATCAATGGACCCCATGGGCCTGGGACATATGGTTACGGGTTGCTGCCGCAGGAACTCGCGCCACTTGCTCGGACCGGCGATCTCGCCGCCAAGCCCGTAGTAGACGACACCGACGACTACTGCGTAGCGGTGGTCGATCTCTCCTCCTGGGTCGGCACGGTCGGCTGAGCCCTTCCGGTCCGCGCCTACTGAAAAGCACGAAAGTCACTGTCCATCAAGAACATTCCGGTGGTGGGCGGGGGGCGGATGTGCGACCCTGGAGGGACAGGGATCGGGGCGGGACCAAGGACGGATGCCATGCTGAACCTCATCGCGGGCGAATTCGCCACCCTCGGCAACGACGTGCTGAACATCGGGCACGCGATCGTCGGACTGATCCAGGACATGATCAACGTCGGCACCCAGAACAGTCCGGGTCACGGCGGGGCCGGGCAGTATCCGTTCAGCTGACGGCGGGCTCATCCGACGGCGCGACGGGCCGGGTTGTCCGCGCCGAACGGGCGCGGTCGAGCAGCATGAGCGGAACGGCGAGCACGGCCAGCACGACGCCGATCCAGTAGACCGACGTCAGGGCGGCGCCGCCGGTGAAGGCCGCGGCCGCGAGCACCGGCGTGAGACTGATGCCCAATTGGAAGGACGATACGTTGGCGGCGCCCGCGACGGTCGGGGCGTCGGCCGCGATGGCGAATACCCGGCCGTAGAGGGCCGGGTTGAGCACGAACGCGGCTACCCCTATGAGAGATACGGCGGGCGCGACAACCCAGATCTGTTCGATCGCCACCACCAGTACCACCGACAGCGCGATGATGCCGACCGTGCCGATGTTCAGCGCGAGGTGCGGCCACCGATCAGAAATCCGCCCACCGATGGATAGTCCGACGAATGCGCCCAGCCCGAACAGCGCGAGTACTGCCGGAATCCAGACCTCGGGGATCGCGGTGATGTCGTCGAGCATTGCCGCCAGGTAGTTGAACGAGATCATGTACGACGCCGTGGTCAGGATGGTGATCGCGAATACAACCCACAGCGCCGGTTTCCGCATCGTGGCGAGTTCCCGCGACAGGCTCGTTCCGGGATCTTCCGTCGGCGCACCGGCGGGCAATCCGACAACACATCCGATGGCACCGATAAGTGTGAGAACTACGATGGCCCAGAATCCGTCGCGCCACTGGGTGAAGTGGCTGAGCAGTGTTCCGGCCGGACCGCCCGCGACCATCGCGACGCTGAGCCCGCTCACCACGACTCCGGACGCGCGCGCATTGCGGTCGGGAGTGACCAGGCTGATCGCGGTCACCGAAGCGACAGCGAAGAATCCGGCGTATGCGAGACCGCAGACGACCCTGGTGACCAGGAGAACCGGATAGCCGCCGAGCAATCCGACGGCGATGCCGGCCGCGAAGACTACCTGCGTCAGTACCAGGGTGGTTCGGCGTGGCCAACGCAGGCTCAGCACGGCGAAGATCGGCCCACCGACGACAACGCCCAGCGCGAACGCGGTGATCAACATCCCGGCCGCGGCGAGCGTGACATCGAGATCGACGGCGACCGCGGGCAGCACGCCCGCCAACAGGAACTCCGCGCTGCCCATGGCGAACAGGCTGAACCCGAGCAGATATACACCGGCGGGCAGGCCGCCGCCCCGGGATGTGTCTGTCGAGCTGGTTGTGGTACTTACTGTCACGTCCATTCGGACCACCTCCGAACGGCAGCATCGACAGCGCGGACGACATCGCCGAATTCTGTTGCCGAAAGCGGGATTCCGTTGCCGAAAGAGGATTTCGGCCCCGGTGAGCCGAGTAACGGGTCTGCGTCGGGCTCGCCTGTACGCCGCTGGGCGGCGTGCGCCGATGAATGCGGCCGACGGTCTGTTCGCGCGGGAGGTGGGCTCGGCCCGCGCCGGCGGTCGCGGCAGTTCCGGCGACCGGTAGTGTGATCGAGTTGGCCGATTCCGAATCAAGCGTTCCGAAAAGGTCGACACGACAGAAGGATTCAACTATGACCGCACTGCATGGTATGTCCGTCGACATTCAGACACGCGATGGCGTCGCCGACGCATATGTTGTACACCCCGACGATGGCGCCGCCCATCCGGGAGTGCTCGTGATTCAGGACGGATTCGGGGTGCGGCCCGCCCTGCGTGCCCTGGCCGATCGCATCGCCGCCCACGGCTACACCGTCCTGCTACCGAACGCCTTTTACCGGCACGGGCGTGCGCCGGTGGTCGACCTGCCGGACTTCATCGACCCATCGGCACGCCCCGAGCTCTTCGCGCAGGTCGTCCCGATGATCCGCGAGCTGATGTCACCGGAGATCCTGCGGTCCGACATCGGCGCCTACCTCGCGTGGCTGGCGGAGTCGCCGCAGGTCGCCTCGGGGAAGTTCGGTGTCACCGGCTACTGCATGGGTGCGCGGATCTCGGTGCTGACCGCCGCCATGTTCCCCGATCAGGTCGGCGCAGTGGCCGGATTCCATGGCGGACCGCTGGTCACCGACACCCCGGACAGCCCGCACCTGTCCGTCGGAAACATCACGGCGGAGCTGTATTTCGCGCATGCGGGCGAGGATCACCACATGACCCCCGAGCACATCGCCCAGTTCGACAAGGCGCTCGACGCCGCGGGCGTCCGCTACCGCACCGAGGTCTACGAGGGCGCCCAACACGGGTACACCCAGGCCGATACCTCCGCATACGACGCCGAATCCGCCGAACGGCACTACCGCGAACTGCTGGCCCTGTTCGACCGCAATCTGCGGTAGTGGGTTTTCACGAGGCCCTGGCGACAATGGCGTCGGCGGTGGCCCGTAGCGCCGCGCTCGCCGCGGCCGGGAACGGCGCCTTGTCCAACGCGCGCTGCACCCGCAGCCAGCGCTCCCGGATCAGCTGCTCGACCTCGGCGCGCGCGGTGACGGCGAGGATATCGCGGCAGATGGCGGCGCCGCGCTCGTCCAGCCGCCGATTGCCGACCAGGCCGCGCAGTTGTGCGGCCTGGGTGGCGTCCGCGTTGCGCAGCGCCAGCGCGAGCAGCGCGGTGTGCTTGCCCTCGCGCAGGTCGTCGACGACCGACTTCCCGGTGCGCGCCGGATCGCCGAAGACGCCCAGCAGATCGTCCTGTAGCTGGAACGCCTCCCCCAGCGGCCGAGCATAGGCCGAAAGAGCTTCGCACACATCGGATCCCGCCCCGGCCAAGACCGCGCCGAGCTGCAGCGGCCGCTCCACGGTGTACGCGGCGGTCTTGTACCGGATGATCTCCAGCGCCTGGTCCAGGTCGGCCGTGGGGTGTCCGGTGGTGAGCAGATCCAGGTATTGGCCGTAGTTGACCTCCGAACGCATCGCGTCGAGCACCGTGGCCGCCGCGGCCAGTTGCACCGCGGAAAGCCCTGCCGTGTGCAGCAATTCGTCGGACCAGACCAGGGCGAAATCGCCGATGAGGATGGCGGCGCTGGTGCCGAACAGGTCCGCGGCGGCGGTATCGCGCGCGGTGCGGTTGCGGTGGGCCGCCGCCCGGTGCACCGTCGGCTGGTCGCGGCGGGTATCGCTGTTGTCGATGATGTCGTCGTGGATCAGCACGGCGGCGTGGAACATCTCCAATGCGGCCGCCGCCCTGATGATTTCGTTCGGCAGTTCGCCGCCGCCCGCGGCGTGCCAGCCGAATGCGCACAGCAGCGGGCGGATTCGTTTACCGCCCGCGAACAGGAACGAGCGCACCGCGTCGGTGACATCGCCGGGTAGCCCGCTGGCCGTGCCCGCGCGCGTCTTGCGTTCCAGGAATTCGTAGAGGGCATTGTCCACCCTTGCGCGAATCACGGTGCGGTCCAGCGGGTTCGTACCAACGGTTGCGGTCATGACACGGCCTCCGGTTCGGTGTTTTCGGTCAGGGTCGTGGCTTTCCTGGAGCGGGTTATCGCACCTCCCGATACGCGCCGAGCCGGCCCGCGCCCGCGCTCAACACCGCGCTCAGGATGCTGCCCGGGGTCAACCCGGCGGCGGCGAGCAGCTCGGATCGGTTGCCCTGCTCCAGGAATCGATGCGGCAGCCCGAGCGCGTGCACCGGGACGCGCTGGCCCGCCTCGGCCAGCGCACGGGTGAGCGCGGCGCCGATGCCGCCCGCACGGGTGTTGTCCTCCGCGACGACGACCAGCCGATGGCATCCGGCCGCGGCGACCAGTCGCTCCGAAATCGGCAGGACCCAGCGGGGATCGACCACGCTGGCGTCGATGCCGAGCTCGCGCAGCCGCGCCGCGACGTCCAGGCAGGGACCGGCCAGCGGGCCGATCGCCACCAGCAGCACGTCCCGCCCGTCGGCGCGGTGCAGCACATCCAGCCCACCGTCGCGTTCCAGCGCCGGAATATCGTGTCCCACCGAGGCTTTCGGGAAGCGGACGGCGGTCGGGCCGCGCCAGTCGGCGATCGCCTCGCCGACCAGTTCGCGCAGCCGCGCGGCGTCGCGCGGCGCGGCGACTCGGATGCCGGGCACGGTGGCGAACAGGCTCAGATCCCACATGCCGTGATGGCTCGGGCCGTCCGGCCCGGTGACGCCGGCCCGATCGAGTACCAGGGTGACCGGCAACCGGTGCAGTGCGACATCCAGCAGCAGTTGATCGAAGGCGCGATTGAGGAAGGTGGAGTAGATCGCGACCACCGGATGCAGTCCGGCCGTCGCCAATCCGGCCGCACTGGCCACCGCGTGCTGTTCGGCGATGCCGACGTCGTAACAGCGCTGCGGGAACCGCTCGGCGAAGCGGGCCAGGCCGGTGGGCTCCGGCATCGCGGCGGTGATGGCGACGACATCGGCGCGTTCGGCGCCGATCCGAACCAGCTCATCGGCGAAAATATCGGTCCACGCAACGGATTTCGCCGCCGAACCGCCTCGAGCGCCGGTGCTGTGCATCCGCTCGGCGTCGGCGCGGGCGGGCGGATAGCCTTTGCCCTTGACCGTCACGGCGTGCACGAGCGCCGGGCCGCCCAGCCTTTTCGCCCGGCGCAGCGCGGATTCCAGCGCGCCGATATCGTGGCCGTCCACCGGGCCCAGATAGGCGAAACCCAACTGCTCGAACAGATTCGGGCCCACGGCGCGGCCGTCGCGCAACCGGGCCAGGTGATCGGCGATGGCGCCGGTGGTAGGCGAGTACGAAAGCCCGTTGTCGTTGAGCACCACGATCACCGGCCGATGCGGTGCGGCGCCGATATTGTTCAACGCCTCGTACGCCATACCACCGGTGAGCGCGCCGTCACCGACGACGGCGACCACCGCCCGGTCCCGACAGCCCTGCAGCGCACGGGCTTTCGCGATGCCATCGGCATAGCCGAGCGCGGCCGAGGCATGGCTGTTCTCGATCACGTCGTGCGCGGATTCGTTCCGGCTCGGATAGCCGGACAGGCCGCCGGGCCGCCGCAGCCCGCGCACGAACCCGTCTCGCCGCCCGGTCAGGATCTTGTGCGCGTACGCCTGGTGCCCGATATCGAAAAGTATGGTTTCCCTGGGTGATTCGAAGACGCGATGCAGTGCGATGGTGAGCTCGACGACGCCGAGGTTCGGGCCGAGATGGCCGCCGGCGCCGAGCACGGTGTCGATGATCAACTCGCGGATCCGATCGGCCAGCGCGGGCAGCAGGTCAGCGGGCAGGCGGCGTAGGTCCTCGGGGCAGTCGACGCGGCCGAGCGGATCGCACTCGGCAGGTGCGGTCAGGGTGGAAACGGGGGTCGGTGCGATCATGGTGTGCGCCAATCGGGTACGGCCGGGCACGATCCGTCGTCGAGCCAGCCCAGGGATGCGGGGCGAAAAGTTTTCTCCTTTGCTGCGACGGATACGTGCGATTCAGGAGCAGGTGGGCTTGCGCGTCGATGCGCTAGGCACGCCGGTGTGCGACCAGGTACGCGAGTGCGATCAAATCCGCTGCGGCCGACCGGTCCGGGAGCGCGGCGACCGCGGCCGCGACCCGCTCGTCGGCCACCCG
Source organism: Nocardia sp. JCM 34519.1 (assembly GCF_020361265.1). Classification (NCBI taxonomy): domain Bacteria; kingdom Bacillati; phylum Actinomycetota; class Actinomycetes; order Mycobacteriales; family Nocardiaceae; genus Nocardia; species Nocardia sp. JCM 34519.1. Next base: position 255,050 of record NZ_JAIRBR010000012.1, on the reverse strand, counting down.
CCGGGTCAGCTGTCGGCCGCCCGCCAGCTCGATCAGCGCGGCGGCGCGGGCGATATCCGGTGCGGACAGCGGTTTTTCGGACCGATACAGGTTCGCCAGTTCCCGCGCGGCGGGTGTTCCGGAGCGCAGGGCCGCGACCACCGGCAGCGAAAGTTTATGGTGGGCAAGGTCATTGGTCGGCTTGCCGCTGACCTCGGGATCGCCCCAGATACCGATCAGATCGTCGATGAATTGAAAGGCGAGACCGAGGTTGCGGCCGAACCGGTCCAGCGCGGCGACGACGGAATCGGTGGCGCCCGCACACAGCGCGCCCAGGGCGCAGGCGCATCCCATGAGTGCGCCGGTCTTGCCGAGCGCCATCCGCTCGCAGTCGGAAACCGTGGTATCCCAATCGGTTTTGCTACAGCAATCCAGGTATTGGCCGCGGCACAGCTCGACCACCGTCCGCTCCAGCCGATCTATCGCGGCGGCCGCGAGCGCGCCGGGCAACTGCTGCGCGAGCACCCGCCCGGCCGACGCGTGCAGTGCGTCGCCGACCAGCACGGCATTGGTTGTCCCCCAGACCTTCCACACCGCAGGCCTGCCGCGGCGGTTCTCGTCCGCGTCCATCACGTCGTCGTGCACCAGGGTGAAGTTGTGCACCAACTCCACCGCGGCGGCCGCGGGCGTCGCGGCCGTCGGCAGCGCACCGCATGCGGTGGCCGCCGCGATGGCCAGCGCGGGCCGCAGTGCCTTGCCGGAGTCCGCGTTGATCGCCGCGCCGCGCGCATCCCACCAGCCGAAGTGGTATCCGGCCATGCGCCGCAACGGTTCCGGGAGTGCGCCGACGGATTCGCGCAGCACCGGTTCGAGGATCGTCCTGGCCCGCGCGAGGAGTTCGGCGGGCCGGTGCTGCGGTGCAGACGAGGTTGCGGTGGTCACGGTCGACCTTCTTTCCGCGGAGTCCGAGTGAAGGGAATTATCCGGCAGTGCGTTGCATCCGTGCCCTGATCTCGCCCACCCGTGCGGCGCAGGTGCCGATGCCGGTGGGTCCGGCGAGCGACCAGCGCGGACCGGCGGCGCGGTGGCGGTCGAGCAGCCACGGCTCCTTGTAACGCCCGGTTTCGATGTGCCAGTTCAGGATTCCGATCATCCAGTCCTGGAATTCGTGTGCCCGCCGATCGAGAATCCGGCGTGCGGTCGCATCCAGGTGATACTCCTCGTACAGTGCGGGCAGGTCCCGCTCCACCACGCGTTGGAATTGGCGCACGCGCGCATCGAGCAGGTCGGCGACGATTCGCACCGCGCGATCCCGGTCGCAGTCGAAGAAGTTCTGCATCACTCGCACCCCGTTGTGTGGATCACCGTCGAATTCGATTCGCTTCTGGTACGCGAAGATGTCGTTGACGAATGCGCCGACATCCATTGCGGTATTTGCCAGATCGGCGATCACCTGAGTCCGTTCGACCTCGGGCGACACGTCTTCCCGGTGCCGCATGGTCATGGACGAGCCGAATGTTTTGCGGCGCATCTCCACATAGTCGATCGGGTCGGGTATGCGGTTCAGCGCCGAATCGGCCATCTTCCAGTCGGAGCCGGCGAGGAAATCCGCGAGCGCGGTGCGGAATTCGCGCCGCGCGGCCGAATCCATGGGAGCCGTCGTGCGCCGCCAGAGGTCCGCGAAACCTCGTTCCAGCGCGTTCACCGGGGTGGGCGGCGCGGTCGTGAATTCGCGCAGCCGCCGGGTCTGTAATTTGGCGCCGACGAAATCCCGTCGCACGCCGAATATTTGGGAAAGGTAGTCGTCGTGGTAGGCGCGCCAGGCCAGCCATGCCGCCGCGAGATCCAGTTCGTCCATGGTGGCATCCGGATCCGAGCCGGCCGCGCACAGGGCGAAATCGAATTCACGCATATCCGCTTCCCGCCACAGGCCCGGACCGGGAACACCTGGCACCGGATCGTAGAAACCCATCCGCCCGCCCCATTCGAGCAGATTCCGCCGCGCCTGCCCCAGCAGCGGATTCAGCGCGAGCCGGAACGGCAGGTGGAGCTCGGGCAGCGGTGTCGGGCCGACTTTTTCCTTCCGCGGGCGCGAGAAGTTCTTGAATCGGCCCAATCCCAGGCCGTTATAGGTCGGGTGCGGGCCGGTGTGCGGCGCCGCTAAACCGCCCGCCCGCCCGAACGGCCGAATCGCCGACATGCCGAAACCTTTCGGCCCCAGCGACTTCGGCGGCACGTTCTTGTTCATGTATCGGCTCGACCGCATATGCCACTCGTGACCGCCCGCCTGCCAGTCCTGCAACCCTTTCACGTACGCGGCGACCGCGGCCTGCTGGTCCGGCCGCGCCGCGTGCTCGGCGAGCAGCACCGGTATCTCGGTGATCGCGGTGTGCTCGAACTGCTGCAGCCGGGAGCTGAGCAGGTCGTTGATCACCGCGGCGGCACGCTGGGTGCCGAAGCCGAAGAACCGCTCTACCACCAGGATTCCATTCGAGTTCTCCCCCTCGGCCAGCACCTCGCGCTCGTAGGAGAACAGGTCGTTGCGCAGGTGCACCGAATCGGCGAAGGTGTCCCGCAGCACCCGCAGTTGCCGGGTGCCGGCGAATTCGGGCGGCACCTCGGCAGCGACGGCATGTTCCACCAGCGTCGCCGACCACGGCGCGCCGCCGACCTTGCGCCGCATCTCGATGTATTCGATCGGATTGGCGATGCGGTCCTCCGCGATATTCCGCAGTTCCCACCGCGACTGCTCCATCAGCGCGCGGTTGTGTTCGGCGAAACGGCGCTGCCATGCGATGGACATAGCCGGTATCGTGCGCGTCCACAGGTCGGCCAGGCCGCGCTCGACCGGATTCTCCGGCGGCCGGGTCGCACCGCCGCCGATCGGCATCAGATCCCAGATGCGTTCCAGATATGCCTTGGCGCCCTTGCTATCCCGCGTCCGCTTGTAGAGTTCCAGGAAGTGGTCGTCGAAGTAGAACACCCAGGTGTACCAGTCGGTGATCAGCGCCAATTCGGCGGCGTCGCAGTCGGGGTGGGTGTAGGCGCACATGAGGCCGTAGTCGTGCCGGTCCACGTCGTCGGGAACCCAGATCTGTTGTCCCGCCTGTGGTTCGAAGAATCCCATCGCCGCGGCCCACGCCCTGGTGTGCGCGCGTGCGGCCTCGACGTTCGGGTTCAGCCGGGCGGGATACGGTGTGTAGAAATCGGGAAGTTCGAATGGCTGCGCCGTGTTCATGCGGTCGCCCTTCTCTCGGTTTTCATCCGGTGTCGGATGTCGTCGATGAAACGCGTTGCCCCACTTGGCTTTCGGCATCCTCCCGATAGGCGTGCCCGGCCGCCGCCACCCGCGGAAGCGGCGGATCCACTGACTGGTGAGATTTTCGGAAAAAGAACGACCACAATGTCGCTAGTTTCACCCGAAATTAGTGTAGGTCACCGATCTCGTATCTGTAAATGGTTGCGACACAAGGCGTTACGTTCTCAATTCGACAGACGAAGACGTCTGGCAAATCGGCCGCGCATTTGCCGAAATGCCGAGCTGGTATCAAATTTTCCGATGAACTGGATTATCGAGATGTGGATCGGAGTCATTTCATCGAGTTGAGATGAGCCACCGGCATCGCCGAATACTCTTGCGGCACACGGATGACCGAATCAGTCGCGGCGGATTCGGCTGCGCACCGGTGATTTTCGGCGAATCCGATCGCACGGAGGTCCGGGGCCGCCGCGGTTTCGCCACCGCGGCCGCCCGGGTGCGCACCGCGGCCTCGGCGCGTTGACGCGCGGCGGCCGCGCCGGATAGTCGGTCAGCGGGTCTTCGGGGGATGCGGCGGGAGCAACGGATTCGCCGCCGAATAGGCCTGGCACCGTCATATCGAGGTCGCACTCCTCGTGGTCCATACCCGCCGCGCCGACCGGTCGAGCGTTTCGCGTCATCGGCGGACAGGTGGAAATCACCCTGTTTCATAATCACAACGGCGAGCCGCGCCGATCCCCGCTGATATTCCAGAAATCTGAGCCTGCGACAATTGTAGGTCGGCCGCCGTTTACCGTAAAGCGTTACTTCCCAGCAACTTTCGGGTTACGCGACTATTCGGTATCGGCGAGTCCGCGCCGGTCCAGGAGCCGGACATGTCCCGGCTCCAGTTCGTCGAGCGATCCGACACCGAGCAGCTTCATCGTCCGGATCACCTGGCCGCGCAGGATTTCCACCGCGCGATCCACACCGGCCTCACCGCCCGCCATCAACCCGTAGAGATAGGCGCGGCCGATCAGGGTGAAGCGCGCGCCGAGTGCGCGCGCGGCGACGATATCCGCACCGTGCATGATGCCGGTATCGAGGTGCACCTCCAGATCGGCGCCGACCTCGCGGACGACCGAAGGCAGCAGATGCAGCGGTACCGGAGCCCGATCCAATTGCCGCCCACCGTGATTCGACAACACGATGCCGTCGACTCCGGCGCCGGCCAACCTTTTGGCGTCGGCCACCGTCTGCACGCCCTTCACCAAAACCTTGCCGGGCCAGCGATCCCGCAACCACGCGAGGTCGTCGAAGCTCACGGTCGGGTCGAACATGGCGTCGAGCAGTTCGGCGACGGTGCCCGACCAGCGGTCCAGCGAGGCGAAGGCGAGCGGTTCGGTGGTCAGGAAGTCCCACCACCACCGGGGCCGCCGCAGCGCGTCCAGCGCACCCGCCATGGTGATCGACGGCGGCACCGTCATTCCGTTGCGCGCGTCGCGCAGCCGCGCCCCGGCCACCGGGACGTCGACGGTGATCACGAGGGTGTCGAAGCCGGCGCGGATCGCGCGCTCCACCAGCGCGAGCGAACGGTCGCGGTCGGTCCACATGTACAGCTGGAACCAATTGCGGGCCCGCTCCCCCGTCCCGGCCGCCAGATCCTCGATGGCGGTGGTCCCCATGGTGGACAGGGTGAACGGAATACCGGCGCGCTCGGCCGCCCGCGCGCCGGCCAGTTCGCCCGCGGTGTGCATCATCCTGGTGAAGCCGGTGGGCGCGATGCCGAACGGCAGCGCCGACTCCTTGCCGAGAACCATTGTGCTGGTGTCGGTTTCGGCGACATTGCGGAGAATGGCGGGCCGGAACTCGAGATCGGCGAATGCCTCCCGCGCCCGGCGCAGGCTGATTTCGGCGTCGGCCGCGCCGTCGGTGTAGTCGAAGGCCACCTTCGGGGTGCGCTTGCGGGCCAGTTCGCGTAGATCCCAAATCGTTTGCGCGCGTTGCAATTTGCGCTCCAGACCGGCGAACGGGCGCTCGAACCGGACCAGCGGCGCGAGTTCGCGCGGCCGGGGCAGTCTGCGCTCGGTCACCGGGCCGCCTCTCCCTGGCCGGAGCGCGCGGCGGCCGGAGCGCGCAACCGGAGCGAATGCATGCCCGCGTCCACCTCCAGCATGGTCCCGGTGGTGGAACCCGCGGCCGGGCTCGCCAGATAGGCGACCGCGGCGGCGACCTCCTCGGCCGTCACCAGCCTGCCGTGCGGCTGCCTGGCCCGCAGCGCGGTGAGCTCCGCGCCGGGATCGGCGCTGGCGGCCAGCAACCGCTGCACCCACGGTGTATCGACGGTTCCGGGATTCACACAGTTCACGCGGATGCCTTCGGTCAGATGGTCGGCGGCCATGGCGCGGGTCAGCGCGAGCACCGCACCCTTGCTGGCACTGTAGACGGCGCGGTCGGGCAGGCCGGTGGTCGCCGCGATGGAACATATGTTGACGATCGCGGCCGACGCCGAGGCGCGCAGGTGCGGCAGCGCGGCGCGGCAGATCCGGACGGTGCCGAAGACATTGACCTCGAAGACATTTCGCCACTCGTCGTCGGTGTGGTCGGCGATGGTGCCCTGTGCGCCGATGCCCGCGCAGTTCACCACGATATCGATTCCGCCGTATGTCTCGGCGGCGGTCAGCACCGCCGCGCGCACGTCGGCGTCGTCGGTGACATCGCAACGTACCGCGAGGCCGGTGGTCGGCGCGCTGAGATCGCGGTCGAGCACCGCCACCCACGCGCCCCCGGCGGCCAGCGTCTCGCTGACGGCCTTCCCGATTCCGGATGCGCCACCGGTGACGATCGCGGTCAGCCCGCCGAATGCCTGCGCCGCCATAGCATTTCACCCTTCGAAGCACACAGATCCGATGTTTAACCGAGCCGACACTAACATCGTTCGGCCAACAGAGGGAGATATTGCGCACGGGAGGACCAACTTTCATCGATTTCGCCAAACCCCTTGCCTGCGCAGACCTCCGATGTATAGTCGTGATCCAAGTCACTCTCCATCTCCCGGGGGTTACATGCCGACGGCACTCATCACCGCGCTGGACACGCTGGATATCCGGTTTCCCACCTCGCTCGAACTGGACGGTTCGGATGCGATGAATCCGGACCCGGACTATTCCGCGGCCTACGTCATCCTGCGCACGGACGATCCGGACGGCCTGGCCGGTCACGGTTTCGCGTTCACCATCGGCCGCGGCAACGATGTGCAGCGCGCGGCCATCCAGTCGCTGGAGCGCCTGGTCATCGGTCGGTCGGTCGCCGAGATCACCGGGGATCTGGGCGGATTCGCCCGCATCCTCACCGCCGATTCCCAATTGCGCTGGCTGGGCCCGGAAAAGGGCGTCGTGCACATGGCGGCAGGCGCGGTGATCAACGCGGCCTGGGACCTCGCCGCCAAACGCGCCGGAAAACCGGTGTGGCAGTTGGTATCCGAGATGACACCGGAGCAGATCGTCGACCTGGTCGACTTCCGCTACCTGACCGACGCGCTCACCAGGGACGAGGCGCTGCATATCCTGCACACCGCGGCGCCGGGCCGCGCCGCCCGCGCCGAAACCCTGCTCGCCACCGGCTATCCCGCCTACACCACCTCACCCGGCTGGCTGGGTTACTCCGATGCCAAGCTGGCGCGGTTGGCCAGGCAGGCGGTGGCGGACGGCTTCGGCACCATCAAGATCAAGGTGGGCCGCGATGTCGACGAGGATGCCCGCCGGGTCGAAATCGCCAGGGCGGCAATAGGTCCCGACATCGGCCTGGCCGTCGACGCGAATCAGCGCTGGGATGTCGACGCCGCGGTCGCGTGGATAAACAGGCTCGCCCCGGCGGGCCTGGCCTGGGTCGAGGAGCCGACCAGCCCGGATGACATCCTCGGCCACGCCGAGATCCGCCGCCGGGTCGCGCCGGTGCGCATCTCCACCGGCGAACACGGCCAGAACCGGATCCTGTTCAAACAGCTGCTCCAGGCGGGCGCCGTCGACATACTGCAAATCGACGCCGCGCGGGTCGGCGGCGTCAACGAGAATCTGGCGATCCTGTTGCTGGCGGCCAAATTCGGCGTCCCGGTGGTGCCGCACGCCGGCGGCGTCGGGCTCTGCGAGCTGGTGCAGCATCTGGCAATGATCGACTATGTGGCGATCAGCGGCACCATGGACGGCCGCGCCATCGAATACGTCGACCACCTGCACGAGCATTTTCGCGACCCGGTCCAGGTGCGCGGCGGCCGCTATCTCGCCCCGCGCACACCGGGTTTCAGCGCCGAAATGCTGCCCACCACCCTGGCCGCCTATGCCTATCCCGCCGGAATCGCTTGGCACAACGAAACTTTCGCCCGCAACCCGGCCGCCGCCTCGACAAAGGAGTACGAGATCTCATGAAAACCGCCAGGATTCTGGTCGCCGCCAGCTGCGCGGCGCTGGTCGTCGGCGCGGCGGCCTGTACCAGGGAGCCGACGAACAACGGTGGCGCACCGGCCGTCAAGGTCGGCACCGGCGCGGAGAACGGCGTGCTGGTCGGCGCGGATCAGCCGCGCTCGGATTCCGACTTCTGGAGCGCCTACGCCGGATATCTCGGCCCGAAGGCCGCCCAGGCGGGGGTGAAGTTGGAGAACACCTCGTCCGACAACGACGCGAACCGCCTCAAGTCGAATGTGGACACGCTGCTGTCGAAGAACGTCAAGGCGATCATCATGGCGCCGCAGGACACCGCGGCCGTCAAACCGGCGATCGCCGCCGCCGCGGTCAAGAACGTGCCGGTGATCAGCGTCGACACCCGGCCCGACAGCGGCGGCGCGTATATGGTCGTGCGCGCGGACAATCGCGCGTACGGCACCAAATCCTGCGTCTTCCTCGGCGAAACCCTCGAGGGCACAGGTAAAGTCGTCGAATTCCAGGGCGACCTCAGCTCGATCAACGGACGCGATCGGTCGGAGGCGTTCGCCGACTGCATGAAATCCCGCTATCCCGGTATCAAGGTGATCGAGATCCCCACCGACTGGAAGGGTGACCGCGCCGCCTCCGGCCTGCAGGACAAGCTGCTCACCGATCCCGATATCAACGGCATCTACATGCAGGCGGGCGGCGTATTCCTGCAGCCGACGCTGGCCCTGCTCAAGCGCTCCGGAAAATTGGTGAAAGCCGGTGCGCCGGGCCATATTACGATCGTCTCCAATGACGGCATCAAGGCCGAGCTGGACGGCATCGCCGACGGCGATATCGATGCGACGGTCTCCCAGCCCGCGGATCTGTACGCGCAGTACGCCGCGTTCTACGCGAAGGCCGCCACCGAGGGCCGCAAATTCGCGCCCGGACCGACCGATCACGGTTCGGTGATCGTCGACACCGGCGTCAGCGGCATGTTGGAGGACCAGCTCCCCGCGCCGGTGGTGACCCGAGCGGGCGGCAAGGTCGGCGAGCTCGATACGGTGGCGCCGACCGCGCCCGGACTGTGGGGACACGGCGGCTGATGACCGATCCGCTGATCGCCGAGGCGCGCGGCGTCTCGAAACGATTCGGCCGCACCGTCGCACTCGACGACGTACATCTCGAGGTGACGGCCGGGCGCACACACGCGCTGGTCGGGCGCAACGGTGCGGGCAAATCGACGCTGGTGTCGATCCTCACCGGACTGGCCGCGCCGGATGCGGGGCAGGTGCGGTTCAACGGCGAACCCGCACCAGCTCTCGCCGACCGGGACGGCTGGCGGGCCAGGGTGGCGTGCGTCTACCAGAAGTCGACGATCATCCCGGATCTCTCGGTGGCCGAGAACCTCTTCATCGGCACGCAGGGTTTCGGCGGCCGAATCGTCAACTGGCGCAAGCTTCGTGACCGCGCGCGGGAACTGCTCGACACCTGGTCGGTGCCGGTCGAGGTGGACACGGTGGCCAGGGAGCTCTCGGTGGAGCACCGGCAACTGGTGGAGATCGCCCGCTCGCTGTCGCACGGCGCGCGGTTCATCATCCTGGACGAGCCGACCGCGCAACTCGACGGTCCCGCGATCAAGCGGCTTTTCGCGCGCATCGGCGACCTGCAGGCGCAGGGCGTGACCTTCCTGTTCATCTCGCACCACCTCGACGAAACCTATGAAATCTGCCGGGACATCACGGTTTTCCGCGACGCGCGGCACGTCGTCACCGCACCCGCCGCCGAACTCGGCAAGCGGGAGCTGATCGCCGCGATGACCGGGGACGCGGTCGCGCTGGAGACGTCGGTACCGCGGACCGCACCCGAGAATTCGGCCGGACCCGCGCTCGCGGTGGAAAACCTTACGCGGGCAGGGGAATACGACGGCATCGGACTGGAGGTCGGTCCGGGCGAGATCGTCGGGCTGGCCGGCGGCGGCAGCAGCGGACGCACCGAAGTGGCCGAAACGATCGTCGGATTGCGCAGGGCCGCAAGCGGTTCCATCCGGGTCAAGGGTGTGCCGCTGCGGCGCGGCGGGGTGCCCGCCGCGCTGCGCGCCGGGATCGGCTTCGTGCCGCGCGACCGGCACGAGGAGGGACTGGTGCCGGAGATGAGCGTCGCCGACAATGCGACGCTCACCGTGCCACGACGGCTCGGGCGGTTCGGCCTGATCTCCCGGCGCACCCGGAATACGCTGACGGACAAGGCCGTTCAGGATCTGGATATCAAGGTCGACGGGGCTGAGCAGAGCGTCGCGGAGCTGTCCGGCGGCAATCAGCAGAAGGTGGTGTTCGCCCGCGCGCTGGCCACCGATCCGGCGGTGCTGGTGCTGATCACCCCGACCGCCGGAGTCGATGTCCGCTCGAAGGACACCCTGCGCGCGGTACTGCGCGGGGTGGCCGAACGCGGCACCGCGGTGCTGGTGGTCTCCGATGAACTCGACGACCTGCGCGACTGCGACCGGGTGCTGGTCATGCGGCAGGGCCGACTGTGCGCCGAATTCGAAAAAGGTTGGGGCGACCGCGAACTGGTCGCCGCCATGGAAGGAATGTCATGACACGGACCGCCGAGCCCGCACTCGGCGCGCCCGCCGCGACCCGCCGGGCCCGGCTGGCCGCGGTGCGCTGGGGCGCGCTGCGCGATTTCCTTTTGGTGCCACCGATTCTGCTGGTATTGGTGGTCGGGTATTTCATCAACCACAACTTCGTCTCCCCCACCAACCTCACCAATGTGCTGACCACCATGAGCGGTATCTCGCTGCTGGTGCTGGCCGAGGTGCTGGTGCTGGTGGTCGGCCGGATGGATCTGTCGCTGGAATCCACCTTCGGGCTGGCGCCCGGCATCGCCATTTGGGCCACCATGGGCACCGCGAAAGTCGGTGCGTACACCTGGACCTCGCCGTGGATGGCGATTCCGATGGCGCTGCTGGTGGGGCTCGCGGTCGGCGCGGTGAACGGGATTCTGATCGTGCGATTCGGGCTCAACGGGTTCATCGTCACCTTGGCCATGCTCATCGCGCTGCGCGGGCTGCTCACCTTCCTGACCGAGGGTTTCACCCTCACCAAGATTCCGGCGTCCATCGATTGGCTCGGCAACACAAGGGTTTTCGGCATTCCGGTGGATATCGTGGTGTGCCTGGCGCTGTTCGCGATCGGCTATTTCGTGCTCACCTATACGACGGCCGGGCGGGCGCTGTACGCGGTCGGCGGCAACGAGGCGGCCGCGCGCGCCGCCGGTATCCGCACCGACCGTGTGGTATTGGGCGTGCTGGTGCTCGCGGGCGGGCTGGCCGCGATCGGCGGGTTGATCTATTCGGGGCAGTTCGCCAGCGTGCAGGTCAGCCAGGGCGACGGCATGATCTTCCAGGTCTTCGCGGCCTGTGTGATCGGCGGGGTCGCGCTCAACGGCGGGCGCGGTTCGGTGCTCGGCGCCTTCTTCGGCGTGCTGATCCTCACGCTGATCCAGAAGCTGCTGTCCTACGGTGGGGTGAGCGCGGATTCGCTGAAGTTCATCAATGGCGCGCTGATCCTGGTCGCGCTGGTGATCACCCGCATCGCCAGCGGGCGCAGGCAGGAGTGATATGCGAATCGCGTTGCATACCAAGCTGAAACCCGGAAAAGTCGCGGAATACGAGGCGGCGCACCGCGCCGTGCCCGGCGAGCTCGTCGCGGCGATCAGGAAGGCCGGGGCCAGCTCCTGGACCATCTGGCGCAGCGGAACCGACCTGTTCCATGTGATCCATTGCGCCGCATATGATGTGCTACTGGCCGAGCTCGCCGCGCTGCCGGTGAATATCGCCTGGCAGCAGCGAATGGACGAATATCTCGAAGCGACGCACGACTATTCGGCCGACGGGGCCGCCGCAGCGCTTCCGGTGGTGTGGGATCTGGAGACGTCGGGTGAATGAGATCGTGCTCGGCGGCGCGGGTTACGCCGGACTGTTCCGGCCTGTCGACGCCGACAGCGCGCAGGACGCGTTGACGGCCGCGTGGGACAGCGGCATTCGCGCATTCGACACCGCACCGCACTACGGCGCCGGGCTCAGCGAGGAACGGCTGGGACTGTTCCTGCGGAGCAGACCGCGGTCGGAGTTCACGGTATCGACCAAGGTCGGCAGGCTGCTCTACGACGATCCCGGTGCGCCCGATGGTGTCGACGATTTCTATGGCGCACCGAAACGCTCTCGGCGACTGGACTATTCGGCCGACGGCGTGCGCCGTTCGGTGGAGCAGTCGCTGCGGCGGCTCGGGCTGGATCGGGTAGACAGCCTGCTCGTCCATGATCCCGACGACCACCAGGCGCAGGCGTTGGCGGAGGCGATCCCCGCGTTGGTACAGATGCGTGCGGAAGGACTTACCACGGGTATCGGCGTCGGGGTCAATCATGTCGCGGTGGCGCTGCGTTTCGTGCGCGAGGCGCCGATCGATCAGCTGATGATCGCCGGGCGCTACACGCTGCTGGACCGGCGCGCCGAGGAGGAGCTGCTGCCGGAATGCGCGGCCCGTGGGATCCGGGTACTGGTGGCCGGGGTGCTCAACAGCGGGGTGCTGGTCGATCCGGAACAGCGGCCGGTCTTCGACTATCGACCCGCGGCGGCCGAGATCGTCGAGCGGGCGCGGGCGCTCGCTCGGCTGTGCGCGAAATACGAAGTGCCGCTGCGGGCCGCGGCATTGCAGTTCCCTGGCAGGCATGCCGCGGTGCACGCCACCGTGCTCGGCGCGGGCAGCCGCGACGAGATCGCGGACAGCATCGCGATGTTGGAATTCCCTGTCCCCGAAGAGCTTTGGGACGAGCTGATGTCCTCGGCCGCGCTGTGACCGGCATACTTCCCAGGTCAGCCCGCCGCCATCCGCAGCCACTCCATCACGCCCGCGACATGCGCCAGCGCCCTGGCGTGCGCGAGCTCCGGATCGCGCGCGGCGATCGCGTCGCAGATGGCGCGGTGCTCGGCCACGGTGCGCTCGAACGCGCCCTCCTCGGTGACGCCGCGCCAGATGCGTGCCCGAGTGGTCGGCAGCGAGAGCGAATCCAGCAGCGAGGCAAGGACTTTGTTGCCGGACGCGGCCGCGACGGCGGCATGGAAGCTCAGATCGAGCGCGACCAGATCGGTCACCGACCGGCCCGCGGGCTCCACCAGCGTGCGCAGATGCTCGATCTGCGCGTCGGTCATCCGCGTCGCGGCCAGCGCGGTCGCGGCGGGTTCCAGGATCCGGCGCACGCCGAGTATGTCCAGCACCGAATCGTCCTGGTGGAATTCCAGCAGGAAGCTCATCGCGTCCAGCAGCGAATTCGGTTCCAGGCTGGACACATACGTGCCGTCGCCCTGGCGCACGTCCAGGATCCGCACCAATGCGAGCGCCCGCACCGCCTCGCGCAGCGAATTGCGCGAAACACCCAGTTCGGCGGCCAGATCCGCCTCCCGCGGCAGCCGCGAGCCCGGCTTCAGATCGCCGGAAACGATCATCGCCTTGATCTTCGCAATCGCATCGTCGGTGACCGACACCTGATTCCTTCTGTCGAGGATGTGAAGCTATGCCTCCGATGACTGTAGACGCTCATGTGCACGTGTGGACTATCAGCGGTGGAAAGTTCCACGTGGAATACGATTGGCTCACCGATACATCCGATGTCTTATCTCGGAATTACACCCTGGACGACGCCGAATCCGACTTCGCCGAACACGATATCGATGCGCTGGTACTGGTGCAGGCATCGGATTCGCTGGCCGAGAATCACGCGCTGCTCGCCGCGGCCGGCGCCGCGCCGCGCCCGGCCGCGGTGGTCGGCTGGCTGCCGCTGCACCGGCCGGACCTGGTCGCGCGGCTGCTGCCCGCGCTGCGCGGATATCCCGAATTCGTCGGCGTCCGGCATATGATCCACCGCGATCCGGATCCGGAATATCTACTGCGGCCGCCGGTTTCGGACAGCCTCGGGCAACTCGCCGCGGCCGGACTGGTTTTCGACGCGGTGGCCGAGCGACCCGATCTGTTGGCTCAGGTGCCGGTGATCGCCCGCGCCCATCCCGGACTCACCGTCGTACTCGACCATCTCGGCAAACCGCCGATCGGCGCTTCCGGCTGGCAGCCGTGGGCCGACCTGCTGCGCGCGGCCGCGGCCGAACCCAATGTGGTGGCCAAGATTTCCGGTCTGGCAACGGTTTCCGGGGACGAGATCAGCGCGGCGCGCTGGCAACCGTATGTCGATCATGCGATCGCGGTGTTCGGGCCGGACCGGTTGCTGCTCGGCGGCGATTGGCCGTTCACGCTCACCGCCGCCTCGTACCGGACGGTGTGGCGGACCACGCTGGAGACGCTGTCCGGGTTGACGGCCGCCGAGCGGGCCGCCGTTCTCGGTGCCAACGCGTGCAGGATCTATCAACTGCCGCAGTCGAATTCGGGTCGAATCTCGGGATGAAGTCACACGGGCAGCGGAGCCACCCACTGCCACAGATCAATTCGAAGGGAACACCAGCATGAAGTTGCAGCGGATCGGCGCGCCCGGCGCCGAACGGCCGGTCGTCGTCGACGGCGACCGCGCCTACGACCTGCGGCCGGTCACCGCCGATATCGACGGCGCGTTCCTGGCCGCCGACGGAATCGCCACCATCGCAACGGCTCTGGCTGCCGATCAGCTCACACCCATCGATATCACCGGGCAGCGCGTCGGCCCGCCCGTCGCCCGCCCACAGGCAATCTGGTGCGTCGGCCTGAATTACGCCGCGCACGCGAAGGAATCGGGCGCGCCGCTGCCCGAGGCACCGGTGATCTTCTTCAAAACACCCAACACCATCGTCGGCCCCGACGACGACGTGCTGATCCCCCGCCGCTCCACCAGGACCGACTGGGAGGTCGAACTCGCTGTCGTGATCGGCGCCCGCGCCCGCTACCTCGAGTCCCCCGCCGACGCGATGAAATACATTGCCGGATACACCATTTCGAACGATGTCTCCGAACGCGAATTCCAACTCGAACATTCCGGCGGCCAATGGTCCAAGGGCAAATGCTGTGAGACGTTCAACCCGCTCGGCCCCGCCCTCGTCCCCCGCGACCGGCTCGACCCCACCGACCTGCGGCTGCGCTCCTATGTCAACGGCGAACCGCGCCAGGACTCGACCACCGCCGACCTCATCTTCGATGTCGCCCACCTCGTCTGGCATCTGTCCCAGTACGCCGTCCTCGAACCCGGCGACATCATCAACACCGGCACCCCCGAGGGAGTGGCCCTTTCCGGCCGCTACCCCTACCTCCGTCCCGGCGACGTCGTCGAACTCGAAATCGAAGGGATCGGACGCACCCGCAACGTTTTCCGTGAGGCACCGTGATCACCGTCTGATGTTGCGCCGCAAGGTGATCGGATTGTTCGGTTCGGACCCGGTGGCTCCTGGATCCGGTCATGGCGGCGGGGAGTCGGGAGCGTACTGTTTCGCGATCCACCGGCAGATCGCCTCCACGATGTAGCCGCGTTCGGCAGCGTCGAGCTCGTGTCCGGCGGGGATGTGGTGCCAGCGAGCCAGGCAGGTGCGGCAGCACGTGGCGGTGGCGTGCTGGGCGACGAAGACGGGATGGCCCCGGTATGGCGTCGGGCGACCATCGTTGCGTGGCTCGGCTGGAGCCAGCCTGCGGTCGACCAACTCCTCGGCATGTCTGCGGACGGTCGTGATGCCGCGCAGGTCGACAACTGCGCGGTCCCGGCCCCGCAGCCGGAACTTGGCGCGGAAAGGATGCTGCCCTATCCGGTGCAATCTGGCGTCCAACTCGTCCATTACCGCGGTAACTCCGTCGTCGATCAGGCTTGCTGCTGGGTGATGTCGATCATCCAGGTGATCCCGAACTTGTCCACGAGCGCGCCCCACACCGGCTGATCCAGCGGCATGGTCACGATGCCGCCGCCTCGACCTGCCCAGCCTGCTACTGCTCGCGGGCGGCCTGACTCTGGTCCTGCCCGGCTTGAATTCGGTACCCAGGTACCGGCTTAGCATCGAATCATCAAGCAACACGATCGGTGGAGACGTGATGACCCGAAACCCGTTGTCTTGGGTGCCAACCGATACCTGCACCCTGCCGACCCCCCAGCAACCGCTGCGCGTCGCCGAATTCGACGCGCTGTTCGCGACCGCATTACGTGGCGTACACCGGGTTTCCGCGACCCGGCTACGTCTGGAGTTGGCGGCCGACGCCGAGGCCACCGCCCGCGAGCTGACCGCGCGCGAATCGGCCTGCTGCTCCTTCTTCACCTTCGAATTCATTGCGAAACAACCAGATTCGCTACTACTGGAGATCGAGGTGCCGACGGCACACACCGCCGTCCTGGACGGCATCGTCACCCGAGCAACCTCGGCATGACCGGCTTGCGCACCAGCGAGGTCGCAGCGGCCGCCGGCGTGAACATCCAAACCCTGCGATATTACGAACGCCGCGGCCTGCTCACCGAGCCGGAACGATCGCTCGGCGGCCACCGGCGTTACCCCGAAGACACGGTAACCATCCTGCGCATCATCAAGGCGGCCCAGCGAATCGGCTGCACCCTCGACGAGATAACCGAGCTGATACATCGGACGCGGCGCAACCGGCCCGGTCCCGACCTCCAGTCCGTAACCGCCGCCAAGCTCGCCCGGATCGAGTCCCGGATCGCCGAATTGTCCACGGTTCGCGACACTCTCCGCGCCGCATTGGCCGCCGACTGCACCGATCTGCTCACCTGCAGCGAAACCCCCTCCTGCCCACTACCTTTCGAAACCGGATCAACCGAAGAGTCCAGCTGACCCAGCAGGCGCGGGATATTGCGCGGTCGGCCTCCGCACCGCACCGGCCCACCACCTCGCCGCGTTCAGCCGAGCAGGCGGGTCACCTCGCGAGCACTCCCCCAAGACAGGCTGACGCCCAAGCCGTCGTGCCCATAGTTGTGCACAACTCGCGCGTCGCCGAAATGTTCGATCTCCAAACGAGCTTCGGCGCGTCCGGGCCGCAAACCCACCTCGTGGCCGAGCACCTCGGCCTCGGCGAGTTTCGGTTCCACCGCGATGCAGCGGCGTAGGATGCGGTCGGCGAGTTCGGGATCCGGTTCCAGGCTCCAGTCGCCGGGCTGGCGGATGCCGCCGAGGATGAGCCGCTCGCCGTGTGGGAAGAAGCCCGCCCATTCCGGGCTGTCGATGGTTTCGTAGTAGAAGTAGTCGATGCCCGGATTGCGCACGATGACGTGCTGGCCGCGCACCGGCTGCACACCGTCGTCGCCCGCGAGCGCGCGCGCCCCGATTCCCGTGCAGTTCACCACGATCGGCGCGGCCGAGGTGGCCTCGGTGAGATCCCGGACCGTCCGCTGTACGACGAAGACGCCCGCCGCGGCCAGCCGATCCACCAAATAGCGGAGATAGCAGGGCAAGTCGATCAACGGGACGGTATTCCACAGTCCGAGCACCATGCCGTCGGGCAGTTCCTCAGCGCTGCAGATGCGCACATCGCCCAGCTCGTCGACCCAGTCGGGCGGTTCGGCCGATAGGCTCGACGCCAGCAGCCCGCGCTCGAAATGCACACCGGACCCGGATTCCCCGGCCAGCCGCGAGAATTCGGCGAGCGAGACCCGGCTCCACGCCAAATCCCTTGGCGTATAACCGGGCCCCCACAACCCGCTGGCCACCGCCGAGGTGGTCCGCTCGGGCGGACGTTCGGCCCAGATCCGGACCCGATGACCCGCCTCCACCAGGCACACCGCGGTGGTCAATCCGATAACACCTGCTCCGAGCACCAGCACGTCATTCGCCATACCCGAAGGTAACCCACCTGCCACTCCGCTGACCCCGACACCGGCCAAACCGGTATCCCCGCTCGAATAACGAAGCAACACAACGACTCCGGCACGGGCACGCCGGCCGCACCGTCAGGCGAGTTGCTCGATTTTCGCCGCCAGCTCGGCGCCGGTGAGCGGTTCGCGCGCGATGACCGCGATGGTGTCGTCGCCCGCGATGGTGCCGACGATGTACGGCAGCGCGGCCCGGTCCAATGCGCTGGCCAGGTAGTGCGCCGCGCCGGGCGGGGTGCGCAGCACCGCGATATTGCCGCTGGCGTCGGTGGAGACGAGCAGGTCGCCGAGGAGTTTCGAGAGCCGGTCGGTGCCGCCGATGACGCCGCGCACCGGGCTGCCGTCCTCGGGCACCACATAGACGCCCGCACCGCCGTCTGCGGCGCGCAGTTTCACCGCGCCGAGCTCATCCAGATCCCGCGACAGCGTCGCCTGCGTCGTCTCGATGCCCTCCGCCGCGAGCAGCGCCGCCAGCTCGGTCTGGCTGCGCACCGCGTGCGCGGTCAGCAGTTCGACGATGCGGGACTGCCGCCCGGCCCTGGTCCGCGCGATCGCCGGACCCTTCTCCGCCTCGGCCGTCACGACCGTCGCTCACATCGCGCGAGCAACCACACCAGCAGCGCCTTCTGCGCGTGCAGCCGGTTCTCCGCCTCGTCCCAGACGACGCTGTGCGTGCCGTCCAGCACCTCGTCGGTGATCTCCTCGCCGCGATGCGCCGGAAGACAGTGCAGCACAACGGCATCCGGCTGCGCCTGAGCCAGCAGATCGCCGTTCACCTGGAAGGTGCGGAACGGGCCGACCCGGTCGAGGCCGTCGTTCTCCTGCCCCATCGAGGTCCAGGCGTCGGTGACCAGCGCGTCGGCACCCTTGGCCGCGGCGACCGGATCGCCGGTGATCGTGATGGTGGCGCCGGTTTGCGCGGCCCGCCGCTGGGCCGCGTCGACGATCCACGGCAGCGGCTCGAATCCAGCCGGCGCGGCGATGGTTACGTTGATGCCCGCGGTGACGCCGCCGAGCAGCAGCGAATGCGCCATATTGTTGGCGCCGTCGCCGAGGTAGGTGAGATTGCGGCCGGACAGCACACCCCAATTCTCTTTCAGCGTCAGCAGATCCGCGAGCACCTGACACGGATGGAATTCGTTGGACAGTGCGTTGACGACGGGAACCGTTGCGGTGACCACCATCTCGTCCAGCCGAACCTGTTCGAAGGTGCGCCACACGATGGCGTCGACGTAGCGGGAGAGCACCCGCCCGGTATCGCCGAGCGTTTCCTCGCGACCCAGTTGGGTGTCGCGCCCATCCACCACCACCGCATGCCCGCCGAGCTGGGCGATGCCCACCTCGAACGAGAAACGCGTTCGGGTGGAATTCTTTTCGAAGATCACCCCGACACCGCGCGGCCCCTCCAGCGGCCGGTGCGCGAACGGATTCCGCTTGAGCTCGCTGGCAAGCTCGAGCACCTCGGCCTGTTCGGCCGGGGTCAGATCGTCGTCCCGCAGGAAATGCCGTAGCCCACGCCCACCCGTCGCCCGGCCGCCACCCCTCATCGAATCGCTCCGCGATACCGCGCTCACTGCTTGGCCCCCTTCGCATCCGCGGCGGCGTTGTCCAGGATCCGCGGCAGGTCGCCGACGAATTCGTCCACCTGGGTTTCGGTGAGCACCAACGGCGGCGCGAGCCGAATCACAT
Source organism: Nocardia sp. JCM 34519.1 (assembly GCF_020361265.1). Taxonomy (NCBI): domain Bacteria; kingdom Bacillati; phylum Actinomycetota; class Actinomycetes; order Mycobacteriales; family Nocardiaceae; genus Nocardia; species Nocardia sp. JCM 34519.1. The sequence continues at coordinate 235,901 of NZ_JAIRBR010000012.1, read as the reverse complement.
TGGGCTTGGGCGCATTCACCAGATATCCCGCCTCCCGCGCCTGCGCCTCGACCTGTGCCGACACCTCGTCGGCGAGCACGATGCCGAGCAGCAGGCCCGCACCGCGCACATGATCGACGAGCGGATGCCCGAGCTGTTCGATCCCGTCGGTCAGCCGCTTGCCCACCGATTCGACGTGCGCGAGCAGCCCCTCCTCATCGATCGTCCGCAGCACCGCGTTGGCGGCGGCCGCGCAGACCGGATTACCGCCGAAGGTGGTGCCGTGCAGACCCGGGGTGAGCAGTTGCGCGGCGGGCCCGGTGGCGAGCACCGCGCCGATCGGCAGGCCGCCGCCCAAACCCTTGGCCAGCGTGATCACGTCGGGGGTGATGCCGAATGCCTGGTGCGCGTAGAACTTTCCGGTCCGGCCGATACCGGTCTGCACCTCGTCGAGCACCAGCAGCGCGCCGTGCCGTGCGGTGATCTCACGCGCCCGGACCAGATAGTCGGTCGGCGGGACGACGACACCGCTCTCGCCGAGGATCGGTTCCAGGAAGACGGCGGCGGTGTCCTCGTCGACCGCCGCGGCCAGCGCGTCGGCGTCGCCGAACGGGACGTGCACGACGCCGGGCGGCATGGGTGCGAACGGTTCCCGCTTGGCCGGTTGCCCGGTGAGTGCGAGCGAACCCATGGTCCGGCCGTGGAATGCCTCGGCGCAGGCGATGATCTTGGGCCGTCCGCTGAGCCGCGCGATCTTGAACGCGGCCTCGTTGGCCTCGGTGCCGGAATTGCAGAAGAACGCCCGGGTGCCGTGTTCCTCGTCGACGCCGAAGTGGGCGATCAGCCGCTCGGCCAATTCGACCGCGGGCTCGTTGACGTAGAAATTCGACACGTGCCCGAGCGTGCCGAGCTGTGCGGTGACCGCGGCCAGGATCGCCGGATGCGCGTGGCCGAGGCTGTTGACCGCGATGCCGCCGAGGAAGTCGACGTAGCGCTTGCCGTCCGCGTCGTGGACCACCGCACCCGCGCCGCGTACCAGCGCGAGCTTCGGCGTGCCGTAGTTGTTCATCATCGCGGCGGACCACCGCTGCTGCAGGTCTTCGACTTTGGTCATTTTTTCGTTCCGTCCAGCGACCCCGTGCCCTCGGGCGCGGGCGTCACCATCGTTCCGATTCCTTCTCCGGTGAACAGTTCGAGCAGGACCGAATGCGGCACCCGGCCGTCGATCACATGCGCGGTCGGCACGCCTGCCGATACCGCGCGCAGGCAGGCCTCCATCTTCGGCACCATGCCCGCGTCGAGGCGCGGCAGCAATTCGGCGAGCGCGCCGGTGTCGATGCGGGTGATCAGCGAGGAGCGGTCCGGCCATTCGGTGTACAGACCCTCGACATCGGTGAGCACCACCAGCTTTTCGGCGCCGATACCGGCGGCCAGCGCGGCGGCGGCGGTGTCGGCGTTGATGTTGTGCACCACGCCGTCGGCGTCGGGAGCGATGGTCGAGACGACCGGAATGCGGCCTGCCCCAATGAGATCCAGCACCGCGGCGGCGTTCACCTCGGTGACGTCGCCGACCAGGCCGATATCGGTGGGCTCACCGTCGACGTCGACGGTGCGGCGGGTCGCGGTGAACAGGCGCGCGTCCTCGCCGGAGATGCCGACCGCGTACGGACCGTGCGCGTTGATCAGCCCGACCAGCTCCCGGCCGACCTGACCGAACAGCACCATCCGCACCACGTCCATCACCTCGGGTGTCGTCACCCGGAAGCCGCCGCGGAATTCCCCTTGCAGGCCGAGCTTTTTCAGCATGGCGCTGATCTGCGGGCCGCCGCCGTGCACCACCACCGGATGCACGCCGACGGTGCGCAGGAAGGCCATATCCGCGGCGAAGGCGCGCTTGAGCTCGTCGTCGACCATGGCGTTGCCGCCGTACTTCACCACGACGATCTTGTCGTGGAATTTGCGCAGCCACGGCAGCGCATCGGCCAGCACATGCGCCTTGTCGAGTGCGGAAAGATCCCGCACCGCATCACTTGTCATGAGCTGTACGCCGAATTCTCTTCGACGTAGCCGTGCGAGAGGTCGGTGGTGCGGATCATCGCCGACGCCGCACCGACATTCAGATCGATCCGCACATCGATATCGGCGCCGGACAGGTCCACCTCGCGGGCGCCCGGCACCCCGACGCTGTCGACGCAGACCGGATTTCCGTTGAACGACACCGCGATCCGGTCCGGATCGAGGGTGACCGGTGCCATCCCGACCGCGGCGAGCACCCGGCCCCAGTTCGGATCCGAGCCGAACAGCGCGGTTTTCACCAGGCTGTCGCGGGCGACGCAGCGCGCGGTGGCGACGGCCTCGTCCTCGGTGTGCGCGCCCGTGACGGTGATCCGCACCCGTTTGGTGACGCCCTCCGCGTCGGCCATCAGCTGGGCGGCCAGATCGTCGCAGACCGCGAGCACGGCGGCGTCGAGTTCGTCCTGGGTCGGCGTGACCTCGCTGGCGCCGTTGGCCAGCAGCAGCACCGTGTCGTTGGTGGAGCAGGAGCCGTCGACGTCGAGGCGGTCGAAGGTCCGCTTGGTCGCGTTGCGCAGGGCGCGATCGAGCTGTTCGGGAGTGGCCGCGGCGTCGGTGGTCAGCACCACCAGCATGGTGGCCAGCGACGGGGCGAGCATGCCCGCGCCCTTCGCCATCCCGCCGACGTTCCACTTGGCGCGGTGGTGGAAGGCCGATTCCTTGGGCACGGTGTCGGTGGTCATGATCGCGTGCGCCGCGTCCAGTCCGCCGGACAGGCCGCCGCCCATCTCGTGCACGATCTCGGTGACGGCCGGGATCAGCTTGTCCATCGGCAGCCGGTCACCGATCAAACCCGTTGAGCAGACCGCGATTTCGCCCGCGCCGGTCTCGGTGCCCCAGTTGCTCAGCGCCTTCGCGAGCTCCTCGGCGGTGCGGTGGGTGTCCTGGAAGCCGAGCGGACCGGTACAGGCGTTGGCGCCACCGGAATTCAGGATCACCGCGCGCAGACGGCCGCCGCTGAGCACCTGCCGCGACCACAGCACCGGCGCGGCCTGCACCTTGTTGCTGGTGAATACGCCGGCCGCCGCGTATTCCGGACCCTCGTTGAAAACCAGTGCGAGATCCGGTTTTCCGCTCTTCTTGATCCCCGCCGCGATACCCGCCGCGCGGAAGCCGAGCGGTGCGGTGACGCCCTGCGTCCGTACCAGCTTTCCGTCCGGGATCTCAGTTGTCGTCACGGTGCCACTCCTACGGTGGAAAGTCCTGCGGTCTCGTCGAATCCGACGGCCAGGTTCATGGATTGCACCGCGGCGCCCGCGGTGCCCTTGGTCAGGTTGTCGATCGCGCCGATCACCACCAGCTGCCCGGCGTCGGCATCCACCGCGACCTGCAGCGTGACGGCATTGCCGCCGAGCACCGAACCGGTCTGCGGCAGTTGACCTTCCGGCAGCAGATGCACGAAAGGTTCATCGGCGTAAGCCTTTTCGTAGACGGCGCGGGCCTGCGCGGCGTCCACCGTCGTCCTGGCGGTGCACGTGGCCAGAATGCCCCGCGGCATCGGCGCCAAAACCGGGGTGAAGGATACGGCGACCTCGGCGCCGCCCGCGGCCTTCAGGTTCTGCGCGATCTCCGGGGTGTGCCGGTGCGCCCCCGCGATGTTGTACGCGCGGGCCGAACCCATCACCTCCGAGCCGAGCAGGCCGATATCGAGTTTGCGGCCCGCGCCCGAGGTTCCGCTCACCGCGACCACCGTCACCGCCGGTTCGACGATGCCCGCCGCGACGGCGGGGGCCATGGCGAGGCTGGCGACGGTGGGATAGCAACCGGGAACCGCGATTCGCTTGGCGCCCTTCAGCTTTGCCCGGCCGCCGGGTAGTTCGGGTAGGCCGTACGGCCAGCTGCCCGCATGGTCGCTGCCGTAGTACTTCCGCCACGCCGCGGGATCGGTGAGCCGGAAGTCGGCGCCGCAATCGATGATCACGGTCGAATCCGGTAGCTGTGCGGCGATGGCGGCGGACTGGCCGTGCGGCAGTCCCAGGAAAACCACGTCGTGCCCGGCCAATTCCTCGGCGGTGGTCGGGGCCAGCACCCGGTCGGCCAGCGGCAGCAGGTGCGGCTGCAGCTCACCGAGCGCGGTTCCGGCATTCGACCCGGCGGTCAGCGCCCCGATGACGAGGCGGCCCGCGCGGTAGGCGGGGTGACCGAGCAGCAGGCGCAGCACCTCACCGCCCGCGTATCCGCTCGCACCGGCCACCGCGACCCGCAGCGCGGGTCCGTCCGAGATATCAACCATGTGATGATTATGCACGACTATGCAAGCTCATTCACGGTTGGGTGTGACTGGGGAGCGAATCTACGCTACGATTAGAACATGCGTTCGAACAGACGCTTCGAGGAGCAGCTTGCCGCCCTGGAGGGAGCGGTCGCCGGACTGCGTGGGCTCGACCTCACACCCGCGACCGAGGATGAACTGGCCGAGCTGCTGCGCCGCGTCGAATCGGCGGCCCGGGCACTCGCCGTAGTGATTGCCCGGGTAGCCGATCGACTTCGGCAGTTGCGGGCGAGGTAGCGATGCTTTCGCGCCTCGCTCCGGCCGGGGCTCGGGCGATGAACGAGCGCGATGGCGTCGATTCGGTGGTTCGGGCGCTCCCCGGGGTTGATCGCCCGAACCACCGATCGACTTCATCGCTCGCAGGACGGTTTCGCACCGGTTTTAGCGCATAGGATCCGCGTGTAATTGCTTGCGCGGCAAGCTGATCGCTGTGCGCGCACTCAGCGCAGTTCCGCCGGATCGATACCGAGCAGTTGGTGCAGTCCGTCCTCCCCTGCCGGGGTGACGCGGATGGCCCGGCCCGAACCGATCCGTTTGATCCAGTCCAACTCGCGCAGGCGGCGGCAGACCTGAGCGCCCGCCAGGCCGCCGAGGTGGGTGCGGCGTTCGGTCCAGTCCAGACAGGGGCGCGCCAGCGGTCGCCGGGTGCCGCGCAGCACCTCCGGATCGATGCCGAGCGGGCCGGTCAGAAAGGCCATTCCGCTCCCGGTCAAGGCGAAACCGTTTGCGGCATCCAGGAATTCGCGCTCGGTCAGCGCATCGGCGATGGCGACGCCGAGCCGGCCCGCCAGATGGTCGTAACAGGTGCGGCCGCGGGCCATGGTCGCGGCGACGGTGGCCGATTTCAGGTTCCGCACCTCCTCGCGCGGGGGTCCGACATAGGCGGCGAGCGCCTCCAACAGCTCGGCCACCCGCGAATTCGCCAGCTGCACATAGCGGTGTCTGCCCTGGCGGCGCTCGATGAGCAGACCGCCCGCGAGCAGCCGGTTCAGATGTTCGGTCGCGGTGGACGGCGCGACACCCGCATGCCTGGCCAACTCGCCCGCGGTCCAGGCGCGGCCGTCGATCATGGCCAGGCACATCCCGGCGCGGGTGCGGTCGGCCAGCAGCGCGGCCAGTGCGGCAAGGTCGGCTCCTCTGGTATCCACCCCACCATGATGGTGCGCCGACATTTCGGCGGTCGACGAAATATCCGGTGATTACCGTCGCCACATGAATACTGTGCTCACCGATCCCGACCAGGTGCGCGCCGCGCTCGCGCAGGCGCCCGTCCCGCACGCTCCGCAGGGTCGCCATCCCATCGGAATGGCCTGGTTACGGGCCAACGTCCCCCGGTTCTGCGACGGCGCGGACCATGCGCGCCGCCGCGCCCTGGTGCTGGCCGAACTCGCCCGGCTCGCGCCCGCCGACCTGCGCGATCGGGTGCTGACCGCGGCCGGGCCGCTGCCGCATGTGACGGCGCTCGCCGAAGCCATGGGGCTGCAAGGCATTTCGGCCGAATCCGTGGAATTGGTTGCCGCGCACTACCATCCGCACGAGCCGGACAGCGCGGCGGCCGATGCCGCCGTGGCCGAACTGGTCGCCGCCTGCGGTGGCGTCGCCGACGAGATCACCGCGGCCCGGATCTGTGTGCTGGTCCAGAGTTGCGCCGCGACAAACGGATTGGTCGCCAACGTGCGGGCCCGCGGCGGCTCGGAACCGGCCGTGGAACGGATCGAGCAGACCATGCGCGACGATCCGCCGCTGCGGGTGACCCGGCGCGTCATCGACGGCGAACTCGTCGAACTCGATATGCGCCATCCCGGGCTCGGCTGGGGCGCCGGACCGCACGCCTGCCCGGGCCGCGAACACGCCACCGCGCTCGCCACCGGAATCCTGGCACGGGACGGGTCCTGAAAAAGATTTCGCGGCGGTGTCGATTCCCGCGGTGCGCGTTCGTGTAGGAGATGAGGCCGATCGACGGGATCGGCGCCTACCGAAGGAGTAATGATGAGCACTGTCACCGACCCGAGGAGCGGCATGAAACAGTACCTGCTCGGCATCTATCAGCCCGAGGGCGCGACGCCGCCGGACAATCTGGACGAGATCATGCGCGAGGTCGACGCGTTCAACGCGGATCTGCGCGCAGCGGGCAAATGGGTATTCGCCGCGGGCCTGCACGGGCCGGATACCGCGACCGTGCTGCGCGCGAACAGCGGCGAGGTCCTGGTGACCGACGGCCCGTATCTGGAGTCGAAGGAGTACATCGCCGGGTTCAGCATCATCCGCGCCGAGGACCTCGACGAGGCGCTGACCTGGGGACGCCGCCTCGCCACCATCCTCGGCGCGCTGCCGGTAGAGGTCCGGCCGCTGGTCGACGAGTAGATGACTCCCGCTGCACACGCGGTGATCCGCGACGTGTTCGCCGAACACTACGGCCGCGCGGTCGCCGGCCTCACCCGCGTCCTCGGCGATATCGGCCTCGCCGAGGACGCGGTGCAGGATGCGTTCGCCACGGCGGTGCTGCGCTGGCCGAGCGAGGGTGTGCCGCCGAGTCCACCCGGCTGGATCTTCACCACCGCGCGCAACCGGGCCATCGACCGGCTGCGCCGGGAGGCGGCGCGCAAGGACAAATACGCGCAGGCGGCGCTGCTGCGGATATCCGGCGAACCCGACGACACCGGCGCGGTGCGCGACGACCGGCTGCGGCTCATCTTCACCTGCTGCCATCCGGCGCTGGCACGAAATGCCCAGGTGGCCTTGACTTTACGGCTACTCGGCGGCCTCACGACCGCCGAGATCGCCCGCGGCTTCCTGGCCGCCGAGCCGACGATCGCCCAGCGGATCGTGCGGGCCAAGAACAAGATCCGCCACGCCGGAATCCCATACCGGGTACCGACGGATGCCGAACTGCCCGACCGGCTTTCGGCGGTGCTCGCGGTGATCTACCTGATCTTCACCGAGGGGCACACCGCGTCGTCGGGTGCGCGGCTGACGCGGGCGGATCTGTGCACGGAAGCCATCCGGCTCGCCAGAGCGCTGACCGAGCTGATGCCCGACGAACCCGAGGTGCGCGGTCTGCTCGCGCTGCTGTTGCTCACCGAATCACGCAGGGCCGCGCGAACTTCCGCCGACGGTGCACTGATCCCGCTCCCCGACCAGGACCGCGGGCTGTGGGACCGCACCCTGATCGCCGAGGGCCATGCGCTCGTGCTGGAATGTCTGCGGCGCAATCGACCGGGACCGTATCAGATTCAAGCGGCGATCAATGCGGTGCACACCGACGCGGCCGATACCGCGAGCACCGATTGGGCGCAGATCCTCGCCCTCTACGACCAATTGCTCACGCTGACACCGAATCCGATCGTCGCATTGAATCGCGTCGTGGTCGTAGCGGAGATATCCGGACCGGAAATCGCGCTGGCGCAACTCGATTCGATCGAATTGCCGAATCACCATCTGTTCCACGGTATTCGCGCGGATCTGCTGCGCAGGCTCGGCCGCGAGGCCGAAGCGATCGCGGCATACGATGCCGCCATCGAACGGACGGCAAACGACGCCGAACGAGAATTCCTGCTGCGCCGCCGCAATTCCGGCGCCTCCGATATCCGCTGAGCCCACACCCGGCTTCGTTTTCGTCGCTAGCATGGGACCTATGCGGCGGAATCAGAGGTAGCTCTGTGTTCGAGAAATTCACCGATCGGGCCCGGCGAGTCGTCGTACTCGCCGCGGAAGAGGCGCGCCGACTCGCCCACGACCACATCGGGGCGGAACATCTGCTGGTCGCCTGCCTGCGGGAATCCGGCGAGGACACCGCATCCCCGATCGGCAGGCTGCTCACCCAGGTCGATCTGACGCCGACGGCGGCGATCGCACTGATCGATTTGACCCCCGGATCGGCGAAAAACGCTGAGATCGGCCATATTCCGTTCGACGACGAGGCGAAGGCGGCGCTGGAGGCGTCACTGCGGGAAGCCATCCAGATGGGCGCCGAGAGCATCGCGCCCGGACATATCCTGCTCGGCGTGCTGCGCGCCGCCTCGACCACGGAGGGGTCACGGGCCCGCATCGCCATCGCCGATCTCGGCATCTCCGGCGCGCTGCTGCGCAACTATCTCGGACGCCGCGAACCGGGGCTGGCGGCGCGGACCATGAAATCCATCGCGCTGGCGAAACTCAAAGCGTCCCAGGGTGATAGCACACACGTCCGCACCGAGCACCTGCTCTGGGCGTTGCTCGCCAGCGATCCGGAACTGTTCGACCGAGTACTCGAACCGCTCGGCGTCACCCGTGAGCGGCTCACCGCCGAGGTACAGCGCCTCGTCGATCCGTATCCGGACCCCTATCCCGACCCATACCCCCATCCGGAGCCGTATCCGGAGCCCTATCCGAATCCGTACCCGGATCCCTACCCGCCGCCTCCGGAACCGAATCCGGAGCCCGGCGAGTAGGTCGCGATTCGGCTCAGCTCGCCACGCTGTCGAAAGTGCCCGGTTCGTATGACCCGCCCTTTGTCCGGGTGATCACCAGGAGCCGATTGGCGGCGTTGATCATGGCGACCAGATAGACCAGCGCGGCGACCTGATCGTCGTCGTAGTGCTTACGCACCTGAGCCCAGGTCTCATCGGACACACCATGATTGGCGTCGGCGAGCCGGGTGCCCTCCTCGGCGAGTGCCAAGGCGGCGCATTCGGCCTCGGTGAATACGGTCGACTCGCGCCAGGCGGCGACCAGATTGATCCGCACCGGCGGCTCGCCCGCGGCCGCCAGTTCCTTGCTGTGGGCGTCGACGCAGTAACCGCAGCCGTTGATCTGGCTGGCGCGCAACTCCACCAACTCCTGCAGCGACTTCGGCAGCGACGACCCCATGATCGCCATGCTGGTATTGGCGAACCGCTTGCCGATCTTGGCGCCGAACTCGTTGCCGTTCAGGTCGAAACGGGGTTCCATCATCGAATTCCTCACTCGGGTTACTGAATTGAACGACCAAGAGACGACCGTGACCGGATCCGCATAACGGCATCATCGTGTGACGAGCGCCACTACACCGCCGGTGTTACGAAATAGGGCGAACCGGCGTCTGGTGAGGTGATATCCGCAAGCGAAGACAGGAGTCACCCATGGCCGCAACAGTGCCCGAGGACCGCGGCGATCGACCGGACCCGGCCACCCAGGCCTTCATCGCCCACCGCAATCTCCTGTTCACCGTCGCCTACGAAATGCTCGGCTCGGCCGCCGACGCCGAGGACGTACTCCAGGAAACCTGGCTGCGGTGGACCGGCGTCGACCTCGACACGGTCCAGGATCAGCGCGCGTATCTTATTCGGATCACCACTCGCCAGGCGCTCGACCGGCTGCGCTCACTCGGCCGCCGCCGCGAATCCTATGTCGGCCCTTGGCTGCCCGAACCGCTGCGCACCGCCCCCGATGTGGCCGAGGATGTCGAGCTGGCCGAAAGCATCTCCGTGGCAATGCTTCTGGTGCTGGAAACGCTCGCACCGATCGAGCGGGCGGTATTCGTGCTGCGCGAGGTCTTCGATCTGGGCTACGAAGAGATCGCCGCCGCCGTCGACCGGACTCCCACCGCGGTGCGCCAACTCGCGTACCGGGCGAGGGCGCATGTCGCCGCGCGTCGCCCACGCGGCGCGGTCTCCGCGGCCGAAACCCGAACCGCCATCGCAGCTTTCCAGCGCGCGATCGAAACCGGCGACCTACAGAATCTGCTCGATGTGCTGGCGCCCGACGTGGTCCTGCTGACCGATGGTGGTGGCGTCGTACAAGCCGCACTGGAGCCGATCGTGGGAGCCGATCCGGTGGCCCGAGTGGTCGGCCGGATCGCGGGCACCGCACTGCTGCGGGCCGAGCAGATCAACGGTCATCCGGCCCTCGTCGTGCGGATCGATGGCCGAGTCGACACCATTCTGACCGTTCGGATCGACGACGGGCTCGTCAGCGGACTGTACGCGGTTCGCAACCCCGCCAAGCTTTCCCGGACGGAGCGAGAGACCGCGCTGCACCGTCTCGTACACTGAACCTGTTGCGGCAGTAGCGAATTCGTAGGCCGTTAGTTGAAATTCGCCCTGCGGTCAAGCGGCCGAACGCACTCACCGAGCGCAGTCACCCGGCGATCGGTCGAGGAGGAAATCGCCCGCGCGGGCGATGACCTCGGCGCGGGTGCGGCCGGGGTGGTCGGCGGCCAGGAAATGGCTGCCGATGGCGGCGCAGAAGGCGAGCAGGCTGCGCGCCTCGACCTCGTCGGGGTCGGTGCAGATGGTGCCGATCGCGTCGCGGAGCAACTGCATGCGCCGGTTGTCGACGCGGCGCAGGCGTTCGGCGACGGCCGGGTCGCGGCGGGCCCAGTCGCGGATGGCCAGGTCGATGGGGAGCAGGCGGTCGCCGGAGAAGGTGAGTTTGCCTGCCAACCGCGCCCGGTCCAGCACGTCGCCGCCCGCCTGTTCGAGGCGGGCGATGACATCATCGGTGCTCTCCCGCTCCCACACGTCGAGCATCGCGGTGAGCAGCGCGTCGCGGTCGGCGAAGTAGCCGTAGAACCCGCCCTTCGTCACGCCGAGCGTCTTGGCCAACGCCTCGACCCGTACCGCGTCGACGCCGCCGTCGGCCAGTGCCCGCAGCCCCGCCTCGACCCATGCTTCGCGCGGTGTGCGCAGTGCGCCCATACGTGGTCCACCTCACTTCCCAAACCCGTTGTACGGGTTCGTATAACAGGTCTAACCTCAGGTTATACGTTACCGTATAGCTAAAGAGGGCAGTGACGACGATGAGACTCCCGGTAACCGAGCACACCGGCCGCCCGTGGCGGATCCACGAGATCGCACCCGACTTCCAGGTCTATGACGTGTGGTCGTTCCGCACCCCCGGCGCCGGGCCCGACGACTTCCCGGCCATGCTCGCCGCGCTGCGGGCAACCGGCGGGCCGAGCGATCAACCCCCGCTGGTCCGGTTGCTGTTCGCCGTGCGCTGGCGACTGGGCGCACTGTTCGGCTGGGACGGTCCGGATGCGGCCATCGGACGGCGAATTCCGGCACTGCGCGACCGGTTACCGCAGGACCTGCGCGCGACCACGGACGGCGGCCCGCTGCCGGACACCCCGTTCACCACCATGTACGAACTCCACGACGAAGCCGCCAACGAGATGGCGAATATGACGGTCCACACGGTCATGCACCTAGGTTGGGTTCCGGCCGCCGACGGTGAATACGAGCTCCGAATGGCGGTGCTGGTCAAACCGAATGGCCTGTTCGGACGGTTATATATGGCCGGGATCGGACCATTCCGATTCCTGATCGTCTACCCGGCCCTGACCCGCCAATGGGAACGCGCGTGGCTCAACCGCGGTCCCGCGTCCCGGAACGGGGCGGACCGATGATCAAGTGGGCAGGCGGACTCATCGTGTTGTTCGGCGCCGCGCACACGATCCTCGCCCTGACGTTCTTACGCGCAGCGCGCTATGCCGGAACGTGGTTCAGCGGCGGACTCTGGAGCGACGACCTCACCGCGATGACCCCGGCGAACAGCGCATACTGGTTGACGCTGAACAGCTTCGGCATACCGCTGGTGATCCTCGGCCTCGCCGTGCTGTGGCTGGACCGCCGCGGCATCACCCCACCCCCCTTCATCGCGTGGACGCTGGGAATCTGGACGATCACCGTCGCCGTGATCCTCACGCCGTCACCGTGGCCGATCCTGCTCATCGCCGATATCCTGCTGCTGATCGCCGCCCGCCGCGCCGCGCGCGCCGCCTGATCCTGTTGTACCGCAACATGTTCGGCCCCGGCGTATAGTCGGGCATCGACGCCGCACATCCGGGAGGCCGTTGTGACGCCGACGGAGAAGTTCGATTTCGGCGAGGTGCGGTGGGGCTCGGTCGAATGGACGAATCTCGGCACGCTGTACCTGCGGGCCTGCGAAAGCCGTTCGCCGCGGCCGATTCTCGGCGACAGTGCGGCCGCGGCGGCGGTGAACCGGATCGAATACGACTGGGCCAGAATGCACCGCTATATGCGACCGAGGTCGAACCAGTGGCTGGTCGCCCTGCGGGCCGCTCGGCTGGATCGGTGGAGCGCCGACTTCCTGGACCGCCATCCGGACGCCATCGTGCTGCACCTCGGCTGCGGCATGGATACCCGAGCGTTCCGGCTACGGCCGCCGCGGACCGTGCGGTGGTTCGATCTCGACCAGCCGAACGTCATCGCATTGCGGCGCAAGCTGTACGACGAGCGAGAAGGGTACCGGATGATCGGCTCCTCGGTGACGGATACCGCCTGGCTGGACGAGACTCCCGCCGATCGGCCCACCTTGATCATCGCCGAAGGTCTACTGATGTATCTGCCGCAGGCCGAGGTGCGCGCGCTGCTGCAACGCCTGACGGATCGGTTCGCCGAGGGAGAGATGCTGTTCGACACGCAGTCTCCGATCGGGGCGACTCTGACGAAGCTCTTCGCCAAGGGCATCGTCGAGTGGGGCATCCGCGACGCCCGCGAGTTGGCGCTGTGGAATCCGCGGCTCCGTTTCCTCGAGCAGACCTCGGCGATGGACGGCTGCGCGAAAATCCCCGCCACGCCTATGCGGCTCTTATATCAGCTGATGTACAGAACGCCCGCCAAGAGATACGACGTGCTGAACCGCTTCGCCTTCTGAAAACCTGCGGATCACCGGTTTCCGATCGCACCATAGCGAGATCCACTGTCGGGCGGGGAGTCGGCGACGCGGGATTCGTTACCGGCCAGTAGGTCCGATCCGATGCCAAAGGCCTTCGCCTACAATGGAATTCGCGCCGCCGGCCGCACGCCGACACCGGCGCCGCGACACCGGAAAAACCGAACTCGGAAGTAGCTTCCCCACCGGTTGACGGGCTTCGGGTGGAGGTTTAGCCTCCATCCGGTGAACAGTGCTCACCACTTGGTGATGGTGCGACCTGCCGTCCCGCTCGACACGGTCGCCGCCCGCCGCACCTCGCGGCACCGCACCCGCCGTCCCGCCTCGTGAACCAAAAGGCGATGCGCGGCAACGGAACATACGCGGAATTGTGAGCAACGAGCCATCCAGTCGGCCAGGCCGGTGCCTTGGAGAGAAGGACCTTCGAGTGTTCGAACGTATCGGAATCGTCAACCGGGGAGAGTCCGCGATGCGGCTCATCCGCGCGGTGCGGGAACTCGCCGCCGAGACCGCGACCCCGATCGAAACCGTCGCTTTATACACCGACGTGGACAGCACGGCCGCATTCGTGCGCCAGGCTGATATCGCCTACAACCTCGGCCCCGCGTCCGCGCGCCCCTATCTCGACCTGAACGCGCTGCGCCGTGCGCTGGTCGAGACGAAATGCGACGCCGCTTGGGTCGGTTGGGGTTTCGTCGCCGAAGACCCGGCGTTCGCGGAGCTGTGCGCCGAAATCGGCGTCACCTTCGTCGGACCCAGCGCCGAGGCCATGCGCAAACTCGGCGACAAGATCGGCGCCAAACTGATCGCCGAGGAGGTCGGCGTGCCGGTCGCCCCGTGGAGCCGGGGCGCGGTCGAAACCCTCGACGCCGCAAAGGCGGCCGCGGCCGAGATCGGTTATCCGTTGATGCTCAAGGCGACCGCGGGCGGCGGCGGTCGCGGCATCCGGGTGATCACCAGCGAGGCCGAACTGATCGACGCGTACGAACGCACCAGCCAGGAGGCCGCACGAGCCTTCGGCAGCGGCGTCGTATTCCTGGAACGCCTCGTCACCGGCGCGCGGCACGTCGAGGTGCAGGTGATCGCCGACGGCCAGGAAACCGCATGGGCGCTCGGCGTCCGGGACTGCTCGGTGCAGCGGCGCAACCAGAAGATCATCGAGGAGTCGGCCTCGCCGGTGCTCAGCGCCGAGCAGGCGGCCGAGCTGAAGGCGTCCGCGGAACGGCTCGCGCTCGCGGTCGGCTACCGCGGCGCGGCGACGGTGGAATTCCTCTACCACCCGGGTGAGCGGCAGTTCGCCTTCCTCGAGGTCAATACCCGCCTGCAGGTGGAACATCCGATCACCGAGTCGACCACCGGATTCGACCTGGTCAAGGCCCAGCTGTGGGTGGCGTCCGGCAACCGCTTGGAGGGCGAGCCGCCCGTCGAACGCGGGCATGCCGTCGAGGCCAGGCTCAACGCCGAGGATCCGGACCGCGATTTCGCGCCGGCGCCCGGCCGGATCGCCCGGCTGGTCATGCCCGCGGGGCCCGGTATCCGCGTCGACACCGGTGTCGGCGAGGGTGACACCATCCCGGCCGATTTCGACTCGATGATCGCGAAGATCATCGCCTACGGCCGCGACCGGACCGAGGCCCTGAGCAGGCTGCGCCAGGCCATGACCCAGACGACGGTCGTCATCGAGGGCGGCGTCACGAACAAGAGTTTCGTCCTCGACCTGCTCGACCAGCCCGAGATCATCGACGCCACCGCCGACACCGGCTGGATCGACCGCGCCCGCGCGGCGGGCAGGCTGATATCGCATCGGCACACCGCCGTCGCCCTCGCCGCCGCGGCCATCGAAACATATGAGGAGGCCGAGCGCGCGGAACAGCAGCGGCTGCTGACCACCGCGTTCGGTGGCCGCCCGCAGGTGCAGCACGACAGCGGCAGGCCGCTGGATCTGCAGCTGCGCGGCGTCGGCTATCGCGTGCGGGTCGCCAGGGTCGGCGCGAACCGGTTCCGGGTCGTCATCGAGGCGGGCGGCGAAATCCGCACGGCCGATATCGAATTGAACCGCTTCGATCGCAATACCGGGCAGATCATCGTCAACGGCACCCGGTACCGGCTGCTCACCAGCACCTTCGGCCCCATCCACCTGGTCGAGGTCGACGGTGTGACGCACCGGATCAACCGGGACGACGGCGGTGTCGTCCGCGCGCCCGCGCCCGCCCTCGTCGTCGCCACTCCGCTGGCGGTCGGCGCCGAGGTCGAGGCCGGTGCGCCGGTACTCGTCCTGGAGAGCATGAAGATGGAGACGGTGCTGCGTGCGCCGTTCGCCGCGCGCCTCAAGGAATCCCACGTATCGGTCGGCACCCAGGTCGAGACCGGCGCGCCGCTGCTGCGCCTGGAACCGCTCGCCACCGACGACGAGCAAGACCAGGCCGCCGCCGCGCCGGTCGAGCTGGATCTGCCCGCCGGCCCCGATTCCGTGCCCGCGGCGCAGCGGGCCCGGCAGGGTCAGGAGGATCTGCGCAGCCTGCTGCTCGGCTTCGACGTCGACCCGCACGACGAACGCCGGGTGCTCGACGACTATATCCTCGCGCGCCAGGTGCTCGGCGCGAACGGCGAGCGGACGCTCGCCGAGGAGCTCGAGCTCATCGACATCTTCACCGACCTCGCCGAGCTGAGCCACAACCGGCCCGCGGACGAACACGTCGGCGGCCATATCCACAGCGCCCGCGAATATTTCCACGTCTACCTGCAGAGCCTCGATGTCGACCGGGCCGGGCTGCCCGAATCGTTCCAGACGAAACTCGGCAACGCGCTGCGCCGTTACGGCGTCACCGAATTGCCGCGCTCGCCGGAGCTGGAGGCCGCGGTGTTCCGCATCTTCCTGGCGCAGCAGCGCGCGTCGGCACATGCCGCGCTGCTCGCCGCGCTGCTGCGCGAATGGCTGCGCGAGCCGGTGCCCGAGAAGTCCGTGCGCGAGCCCATCGGTCTGGCGCTGGCCCGGCTGGTCGCCGCCACCCAGGTGCGTTTCCCGGTCGTCGCCGACCTCGCCCGCGGGGTCGCCTACGCCTGGTTCGGTCAGCCGCTGCTGCGCCGCAACCGGGCCCGCGTCTACACCGACGTGCGTAGGCACCTGCGGCACTTGGATATTCAGCCCGACGCGGCCGACCGCGCGGAACGCATCGCCGAAATGGTGCGCAGCACCGAACCTCTCGTGCGCCTGCTCGGCCAGCGGTTGGCCCGGCCCGATCTGAACAGCGCCGTACTGCTCGAGGTGCTCACCCGCCGCTACTACGGCAACAAAGGCCTCACCAGCCTGCGCGCGAGCGAGATCTCCGGCTGCACCTTCGTCATCGCCGAACGCGCCGATTCGCTGGTGGTTTCGTGCGCGGTCGGCATGGCCGAACTCGGGGACGCGCTGCACGCGCTCACCGATCTGATCACCGTCGAACATCCGGTCGTCGTCGATATCTACCTGCGCTGGGAACAGCAGCCGGAGGATTTCGACGCGATGGCCGCCGCGCTGCACGAGGTGGTGCGATCGGTGCCGCTGCCCGAGCAGGTCGGCCGGGTCACCATCGCCGTCGCCGGAAGTAAGGCCGCGGTGATGCACCACCACTTCACCTTCCAGCCGTCCGATGCCGGATTCGCCGAGGATCGGCTGATCCGCGGCCTGCATCCCTACATCGCCCAGCGCATGCAGATGCAGCGGCTGAGCAAATTCGACCTCACCCGGGTCTCGTCCTCCGACGACGACGAGGTCTACCTGTTCCGCGCCGTCGCGAAGGACAACCCGTCCGACGACCGGCTCATCGCGTTCGCGCAGGTCCGTGATCTGACCGAGCTGCGCGATCACGACGGACAGCTGGTCGCGCTGCCGACCGCGGAGAACACGCTCGCCACCTGCCTCGACTCGATCCGGCGCGCGCAGTCGCAGCGGCCGACGGCAAAGCGGTTCAACACCAACAGGATCGTCGTGTACGTGTGGCCGCCGAGCGAGATCACCCGCGCGGAAATGGATATCATCGCCGCGCGCATCCTGCCGACCGCCGCGGGCGCGGGCCTGGAGGAGATCCAGTTCATCGCGCGCCAGCGGGACCGGAAAACCGGTGAGCTGCACAAGATTTCGGTGCACTTCCGGTTCGACCCCACCGGCGGCACCGAACTCGTGCTCGGCGAGCCGTCGACCGAGGAGATCGAACCGCTCGACGACTACCGGCTGAAGGTGCTGCGCGCCAGCATCCGCAATACCGTGTACCCGTACGAATTGACCGACCTGCTGGGCGAATTCGCCGAATACGACCTCGACGACAAGCACGCGCTGGTACCGGTGGACCGGCCGAAGGGCCGCAATTCCGCGGCGATCGTCGCGGGTGTCGTCACCACCGCGACCAGGCGGCATCCGGAGGGTGTCAGCAGGGTGGCGCTGCTCGGCGACCCGACGAAATCCCTTGGCGCGCTGTCGGAACCGGAGTGCCGCCGAATCATCGCCGCACTCGATCTCGCCGAGCGGTTGGGCGTGCCGCTGGAGTGGTACGCGCTCTCGTCCGGCGCCAGGATC
Source organism: Nocardia sp. JCM 34519.1 (assembly GCF_020361265.1). Lineage (NCBI taxonomy): Bacteria > Bacillati > Actinomycetota > Actinomycetes > Mycobacteriales > Nocardiaceae > Nocardia > Nocardia sp. JCM 34519.1. The sequence continues at coordinate 218,370 of NZ_JAIRBR010000012.1, read as the reverse complement.
TCCATGCAGTCGGGCACCGAGAATATGGACTGGGTGGCCGCCGCGCTGAAGCGCATCGTCGAATTCACCCAGGACGGTGGGGAGATCAATATCGTCGTCGCGGGCATCAACGTCGGGGCGCAGCCGTACTGGAACGCCGAGGCGACAATGCTCATGCACACCAAGGGCATTCTGGTGATGACGCCGGAATCGGCGATGGTGCTCACCGGTAAACAGGCGCTCGACTTCTCCGGCGGTGTTTCGGCCGAGGACAATTTCGGCATCGGCGGCTACGAGCGGGTCATGGGGCCGAACGGCCAGGCGCAGTACTGGGCGCCGAATTTGACCGCGGCACGCGACATTCTGATGTCGCACTACGAGCACACCTATGTGGTACCCGGCGAACAGGGTCCGCGCCGCGTCGCGACGACCGACCCCATCGACCGCGACATCTGTGACTACCCGCACCCGGTCGGGGACAGCGATTTCCGCACCGTCGGCGAAATCTTCTCCGCCACCGCGAATCCGGACCGCAAGAAGCCGTTCGACATCCGCACCGTCATGCGGGCGCTGGCCGATCAGGACCATCCCGTGCTGGAGCGCTGGGCGGGCATGGCCGACGCCGAGACCGCGGTGGTGCAGGATCTGCACCTCGGCGGTATTCCGGTGTGCGCGTTGGGGATCGAGTCGCGTCCGGTGGCCCGGCGCGGCTTCCCGCCCACCGACGGCCCCGACACCTACACCGCGGGCACGCTCTTCCCGCAGTCGTCGAAGAAGGCCGCGCGGGCGATCAACGCGGCCAGCGGCAACCGGCCGCTGGTGGTGCTGGCGAACCTGTCCGGCTTCGACGGATCGCCGGAGTCGCTGCGGAAGCTGCAGCTGGAGTACGGCGCCGAAATCGGCCGCGCCATCGTGAATTTCCGCGGACCCATCGTGTTCTGCGTCCTTTCGCGATACCACGGCGGCGCGTTCGTGGTGTTCTCCAAGACGCTCAACCCGGAGATGACGGTGCTCGCGGTGGAGGGTGCGTTCGCTTCGGTGCTCGGCGGCGCTCCGGCCGCGGCGGTGGTCTTCGCCGCCGACGTGGCCGCCCGTACCGCATCCGATCCACGGGTGCGCGATCTGGAGGCCCGCGCCGCGGCCGCCGCCGGCGCCGACCGGGCCGCGCTCACCGCCGAACTCGACGAGCTGCGAGCCTCGGTACGCACCGAGAAGCTCGCCGATGTGGCCGCCGAATTCGACCGCGTGCACAGCATTCAGCGCGCCGTCGAGGTCGGTTCGGTCGACGCCGTGGTCCGCGCCGCCGAATTGCGGCCGCGGATCATCGCCGCCATCGAGGCCAAGGCGGCGGACCGGACGATGACGCTGGTCTGATGTGTGATATCGGTTGGCCGTGCGGCAGCGTGCGGCCAACCGATTCAGTTCGGCCGCGTAATTCAGTCAGGCACAAAGGGGTTGGAACCGATGGCGACGACCAGGCGCGGATTGACCCGAGACCGGCTGGCCGCCATCGCTCACGAATACGTCTCGGAATACGGACTCGACGCGCTCACCATGCGCCGGCTGGCGGCCGCGGCGCAGGTGTCACCGGGCGCGCTGTACAAACATGTGCGCGACCGCAAGGATCTGCAACGGGCAATGGCCGACACGATTTTCGGCGCCGTCGACCTCGACGGCCTCGACACCGGTGACCCCGACGCGGGCCAGGTGATCGCATGCTGTGAGCGGATTCGCGCGGCAATGCTGCAATTCCGGGACGGCGGGCGCATCGTCGCCGGCTCGTATTCACCGTCCACCGCGACCGTGCGGGTATCGGCCACGCTGTTCGCCCTGCTGCGGGCCGTCACCGTGCCGGAATTCGACCCCGGCGAGATCGCGCTGGTATTGCGTTCCTACATAACGGGTTTCGTCATCGAGGAACAGGCCTATCTGGAACTGGTCGGCGCGGACGAATGGGACGATCTGGTGCACGGCATTTCGGCCGACGGCACCGCGCGGGCCGACGAATCCGGTGACATCATCGCCATCATGACCGGCGACCGCGACCGGCGCTTCACGGCTGGGCTGCACGCCGTGATGTCCGGCAAGGTTCGCGCGGAAGCGTCGCTATCCCGTTAGTGCTTGCGGACGACTCGTTCGCCCCGGCCCGGTTTCCAGATGGTGATGTCGAGGTGGTCATCGATCACCTCCACCGTGGACGCGCCGGTCAGGTCGGCCACGTAGAAGTGGTCGAACTCCTCGCCGCGGATATCGAATCCGGTTTCCTGGTAAAGGTTTTCGGCGAATCGTACGTGTAGGTCGCGGTCCGGGCGGTTGGTGACGGCGCCGAACAGTTTGGCGTCACCGTCGCCGACGTGGGTGTCGACGGTCGCGGTGTGCAGACAGAACCGCGGATCGCGGGCCAGATCGGCGAATTTGGTGGTGTTCGGCATGCCCCCGATCACCAGCATGCCCTCGAAGACGCGCGGCTCGATGGGGCTGATCCGCGGTGAACCGTCGGCGCGCACGGTGCCGAGCAGACACAGGTTGCCGGCGGCCTTGTGCCTGCGCTCGAAGATCGCGGCGATATGCGGCGCTTCCACGGTGAATTGGGTCCAGGTGGTCATGACCTCGACGGTAGCGCCGATACTGGACATCTTCTGTCAGGTTTTTCGAATAGGCTGGCCGATATGCGGGCGAGTCGATTGGTGCGGTTGCTGCTGCTGTTGCAGACGCGCGGCCGGACCACGGCCGCGCAGCTGGCCGCCGAACTGGAGGTTTCCGTGCGCACCGTCTACCGGGATATCGATGCGCTGTCGGAGGCGGGCGTCCCGGTCTACTGCGAACAGGGGCGCACGGGTGGCGTCCGGCTGGTCGACGGTTACCGGACCCGGCTCACCGGCCTGACCACCGAGGAGGCGGACGCCGTGCTGCTGGCCGGATTGCCCGGCGCGGCAGCGGATTTGGGCCTCGGCACGGTACTGGCCACCGCACAGCTCAAGGTGCTCGCCGCGCTGCCACCCGAATTGCGGGGCCGCGCAACGCGTATCGCGGACCGGGTGCATATCGACGCGCCGGGCTGGTTCCATCGGCCCGACGAGACACCCACCCTGGCCGTGGTGGCCGAAGCTCTGTGGCACGACCGCAGGCTCTCGATTCGCTACGGCCGCAAGGATAAAGAGGTGCGGCGCACGATCGACCCGCTCGGACTCGTCTTGAAAGCGGGCAACTGGTACCTGGTAGCCCGGCAGGACACCGATATCCGCTCGTACCGGGTGGGCCGGATCATCGAGGCCGTCCCGACAGACGAAATATTCACGCGGCCAGCGGATTTCGATCTCGCCGCGCACTGGGCCGTCGCGGCGGACGAATTCGCCCGGTCGATGTTGCGAGTGCGGGCCCGGATCCGCATCGCGCCAACCCATCTGCGGTTCCTCCGGCTGACCAACGATCCGGCGGCGGTCACCGCGGCACTGGCCACGACGACCGAGCCGGACGCCGAGGGCTGGGTGGAGGTCGTATTGCCTTCGGAATCGTATGAGGTACTGGCACATGGGATTCTGCCGCTGGGCGAGTACGCGGAGGTGCTGGACCCGCCGGAGTTGCGGGCCCGGCTCGCCGAAACCGCGGCCAGGATGCATTCGCGTTATTCACATTGACGATGGAGACTTATCGGCTGGCCGCGGCGATTATCAGCGGCCGACGTGGTGGCGGACCGTCGCGCAGTTTCACCGCCACCACGTGCCACCGGAACTACCGGACCGTGCGGAAGAACTCCCGCACATCCTCGATCAGCAAATCGGGCGCCTCGAGCGGCGCGAAATGCCCACCGCGGTCGTATTCGGTCCAGCGGACGATATTGTGTTCCTGTTCGGCGATGGCGCGGATCGGGCGCTCACCCGCGAAATTCGCGGCCGCGGTTGGCACGCCGGATTTCGGCAGCCGCACACCCCACACGTTCGATTCCCGGTACACCCGGATCGAGGAGGCGAAGGTCTCGGTGAACCAATAGATCGCGACGGTGGTGAGCAGCGCGTCGCGGCCGACCGCGGCATCGGGAAATTCGATGTCCGGATTCGTGAAACGCTGGTAGATATCGGTCATCCAGGCCAGCATGCCGACCGGAGAATTGTGCATGCCGATGGCCAGGGTCTGCGGGTGCCCGGAATGCACCATCGCGTAGTCGTATCTCGTCTGGCTATTCGAACCGTTGAGTTCGGCCAGCCGCTCGAGATCGGATTCGCTGTATTCCACATCGGATTCGCCGCCGTCCCAGGACGGCAACGTTATCGGGCCGTTGAGATGGATGCCCGCGACCTGGTCCGGCGCGATCCGTCCCAGCTCAGCGGAGACGAACTGCCCGGCGTCGCCACCCTGCGCGCCGTATCGCTCGTAGCCGAGCCGGGTCATCAGCTGCGCGATCAGCCGCGCCCCGTTCTCCGTGCCCGCATCCCCGGCACGATGCGTCGGACCGGAGAAGGCGAAGCCGGGAAGCGATGGGATCACCAGGTGGAAGGCGTCTTTCGGATCGCCGCCGTGCCCGCGCGGATCGCTCAGCGGACCGATGACCTCCAGGAATTCGGTGAAGGTGCTCCCCCAGCCGTGGCTCAGCACCAGTGGTAGCGCATCCGGTTCCGGCGACCGCACGTGTACGAAATGCATTTGCTGCCCGTCTATTTCGGTGACGAACTGCGGTAGCTCGTTGAGTTCCTTTTCCACGGCGCGCCAGTCGTATTGATCGCGCCAATATTCGGCCAGCGAACGCAGATACGACACCGGCATACCGTAATCCCAACCGACGCCGGGCAATTCATCCGGCCAGCGGACACCGCCGAGCCGTGCGCGCAGATCGTCCAGCCGTGCCTGCGGGATCTCGATGCGGAAGGGTCGGATGTTCTCGTTGCTCATGAATACGACGCTAGAGGCCGCTTAGGACAGTCTCGTTCCTAACTGAATGGCAGAATCGAGATCGTGTTGGAAACCTCCGCGCGGCTGCTCAAACTGCTCGCCCTACTTCAGACCCATCGCGATTGGTCCGGTGCGGAGCTGGCCGAGCGGCTCGGCGTCACCGGCCGCACCGTGCGCCGGGATATCGACCGCCTCCGCGACCTGGGCTATCCGGTGCACGCGGCCCAGGGCACGGCGGGTTACCGGCTGGGCGCGGGCGCCGCACTGCCGCCGCTGCTCCTGGACGACGAGGAGGCGGTCGCGGTGGCGGTCGGGCTGCGCGGCGCGTCCGGCGGCTCGAGCGGCATCGAGGAGGCGTCGCTGCGCGCGCTGACCAAACTCGAACAGGTGCTGCCGCCGCGCCTGCGCCATCGGGTCCAGACGCTGCGGGCGGCGACCGTCCGGGTCGCGGCGCCGGGAGCCGCGGTGGACGCCGAGGCGCTGATGGCGATCGCCGAGACGGTGCGACGGCACGAGCGGCTCCGCTTCGACTATCGCGACCACAACGGCCGAACCGCAAGGCGCACAGTGGAACCGCACCACCTGGTCAACTTCGACCGCCAGTGGTATCTGGTCGCGTGGGACACCGACCGCGCCGATTGGCGCACCTTCCGCGTCGACCGGATGACGCCGAAGATACCGACCGGACCCCGCTTCTCGCCCAGGGAAATTCCCGAAGGCGATGTGGCGGAATATCTTTCGCGCAGACTCTCGGTACACGCCTGGCCGTTCCAGGCTACCGTTCGGCTGCCGGTATCGGCCGAGGCGGCCGCCGAACGCGTCTGGCCGGGTACCGGTGTGCTGGAGGCGATCGACGAGCACGGTTGCCTGCTGCGCGTCGGCGCGGATACGCCGTGGTCGCTGGTGTGGATGATCACCTCGGTGGATCTCGACTTCGAACTCGTCAGCGGGCCACCGGAATTGGTCGCGGCACTACGGGCGCATGCGGCGCGCTGCGCGGCCGCGGTGCGGAACGTACCGCACCGCTGACCCAATCGTGAGCGCCCGGCGCCGAACCGACCGCTCCTCAGGGCTGCCAATCGACTGCGGCAGCAAGGGTTTTCGCCTGCGCCTCGGCGGGTAACCGCCGCATCACCGCATTGCGCACCGCGACCGCGGGCCGCCAGGACAACTGCGCGATGGCTCCGATCTGTCGCGAACGAACACGTATCATCTGCGTACGCCGCAGGCGTTCGGCGTCGTACCGCGCCAGTCCGTTCCCGTCGGCCGCGATCCGTGCCAGCACCACCGCGTCCTCCAGCGCCTGACAGGCGCCCTGCCCGAGATTCGGCGTCATCGCGTGCGCCGCATCACCGACGAGCGCGATGCGTTCGGCCACATATGTTTTCAACGGCGGCAGGTCATATATGTCGTGTTTGAGCAGGTCTTCCTCGGTGGCCGCCGCGACCAGCGCGGGCACCGGCGCGGGCCAGTCCGCGAAGCGCCGCCGGAGCTCGCCGAGCCCGCCATCCTCCGCGCCCGCCGCCTTATTCGCTACGGCGAAGCAGTAGACCCGGCCATCGTGCAGCACGCCATAGCCGAATCGCTCGCCGGTGCCCCAGATCTCGGCGATCTCACCTACCGGCTCGGTCGGCGTGACCACCATCCGCCATGTCACATAGCCGCTGTAGCGGGGCTCGATCACACCGCATACGGCGCGGCGCACCACGCTCCGAATACCGTCCGCGCCGACGATCACCTCCCCTACCGAGGTGCCCGCGGAATGTTCCACGGTGCCGTCGGGATGCGCCCGCGTCACCGTGATTCCCGTGCGCAGCATGGATTCCGGAACGGCGGCGCGCAAGACCTCGTGCAGCTCGGCGCGGTGCATCATCTGCGGCAGGCCGTATTTCGATCTGAGCAGTGCCACGTCCGACCGGCTCAGCCAGTGCCCGTCGGTATCCCGGATCCCCGCAGCGCCCGATTCCCGTGCGGGCACCGCATCCGCGAGCCCGAGCGCGGCCAGCGCGCGAAGCCCGTTGGGCCACACCGACAATCCCGCACCGACCTCGCGGATCCGCGGAACCCGTTCCAGCACCTCCACATCCCAGCCCTGTCTGATGAACGCGACAGCGGTGGCCAAGCCACCGATACCGGCACCGACGATTATCGCCTTCGGCATCGCACCCCTCCCGGTGAACTCGCTCCTGCCGCCGACGCTACTCGCGCGAGCATTGCATTACTACACCTGTAGTGTGAATCACTACTTATGTAGTATCGGCACATGCCGACCAAACGCGACATCGCCCTGGACGCCGCGATCGAACTCCTCGGCACCAGGGGGCCGCGCGCCCTCACCCATCGCGCCGTCGACGAACTCGCGGGCCTACCCGCCGGGTCGACGTCGAACTATTTCCGCACCCGTGAGGCGCTGCTCATCGGCATCGTGGAACGGCTGGAACAGCACGACTACGCCTATTGGGAGGTGGACGGCAATGCGCCCGCTCCGCACACCGTCGATCAATTAGCGCACGCCGCAACAACTTTCGTCGAGGATATGATCGGCGCGAATCAGGCCAGCACCCTGGCCCGCTACGCGCTGCTGCTCGAGGTGCGGCACATGCCCGAGCCGCGGCTCGCACTGCGGCGCGGGCACGAGCGCATCGTCGACTGGGCGACGGCGATGCTCGGCGAATTCGGCGTCGCCGAGCCCCGCATCGCCGCCAAACAGTTGATCGACTATCTGGATGGCCTGATCCTGCACCAGCTCACCAGCCCGACAACGGATTTCGACGTCGCCGATGCGGTGAGCCGGATGGTCCGGGCGCTGCTCAGCTGACGATCGCGAAGAGCACGGCGGCCACCGCGAAGCTCACGACGGACAGCGCCGTCTCGAGCACGGTCCAGCTCTGCAGCGTCTGTTTGACGGTGAGGTTGAAGTATTTCTGGATGATCCAGAATCCGCCGTCGTTGACGTGGCTGAGGATGATCGAACCGGCCGCGATCGCCATGGCGATCAAGGCGATCGAGGCCTGCGAGTAGCCGTGCCCGGCCACCAGCGGCGCGACGATACCTCCGGTGGTCACGATGGCCACCGTCGCCGACCCCTGCGCGATGCGCAGCCCGCAGCTGATGAGGTAGGCGAGCAGCATCACCGGAAGTCCGGCGTCCGACATGGTATTCGCGAGCGCGGTGCCGATACCCGTTGCGGCGATGATCTTTCCGAAGAAGGCGCCCGCACCGACCACCAGCAGCAGCATGCCGACCGGGCGCAGCGATTCGGCGGTGAGCGCGCTCAGCTCCTGCACGCTGGAGCCGCGCCGCACACCGAGCAGGTAGAAGGCGATGAGCACCGCGATGAGCAGCGCCACCGCCGGGGTGCCGAGGAAGGTCAGCACCTGCAGCAGCTGCGAATTCTTGTCCAGCAGTTGGGATCCGAAGGTGGCTCCGAGGATGAGCACCAGCGGCACCGCGATGATTCCGCCGATGGTCCACACTGAGGGCGCACCGCGTTCGGCGGTCCGCGCCGGTGCGGTCGCCGCGCCGGGACCGTCACCGTTGCCCTCCTTACGCACCAGGAATTCCTCGGGCACCTCGACCTGGATCCGCTTGCCGATCCAGGCGCCCCACACCAGGCCCGCGGCGATGAATCCCGGTATGCCGCAGATGAATCCCATCAGGATCAGCCAGCCGAGGCTCACCTCGAGCAGGCCGCCGATGGCCACCGGACCCGGATGCGGCGGCAGGAAGGCGTGCGTCATCGACAGGCCCGCCAGCATCGGCATGGCGTAGAGCACCAGCGAGCGCCCGCCGCGCTTGGCCGCCACATAGATCAGCGGGGCCAGCACGAAGATGCCGATATCGAAGAAGACCGGAATGCCGAAGATGAGGCCGAGCAGACCCATCGCGATCGGAGCGCCCTTGGGCCCGAACAGGTTCAGCAGCTTGCCGGTGAGAACATCGGCGCCGCCGGACCTTTCGAGGATGGCGCCCAGCACCGTGCCGAGGCCGATGATCACGGCGATATGGCCGAGGATGCCGCCGAAGCCGGTCTCCAGCAGCGAATCCCCGCTCTTGATCGCCGTGCCGACGATCTTGTTCACCGGTAGCCCGGCGGCCAGCGCGAGCGCGAGCCCGGTCAGCAGCAGCGCGATGAACGGCTCGAGCTTGATCTTGATGATGGCCAGCAGCAGTACGGCGATCGCCAGCCCGCAGAGCACGAGCAACCCGGGCGTCGAGGTGCGCAGCCAGTCGACAGTGGTCCCCATCGGGTACCCCTTACTTCATGGATCGAACGAAAGCGGCCGCGCGCGAGGCGATATCGGACCATCGGCCCGCGGCGACATCGGCGGGCGCCACGACATCGGTGCCCGCGGTGACGGCGACCGCCCCGTTGGCGAGGAAGTCGGCGGCATTGCCCGCGTTGACGCCACCCGAGGGGATGAGCGCCACATCAGGGAAGGGCCCGTGCAGGTCCTTCAGGTATCCGGGCCCGAGCGCGCGGGCCGGGAAGATCTTCACCGCGGCCGCGCCGAGATCGAGCGCCTGCAACACCTCGGTGGGCGTGAAAGCGCCCATGATGACGGGGATTTCGCGGGCGACGGCGACCTGGGCCACCTCGGCCCGCAGCCCGGGGGTGACCAGGAACCGCGCGCCGTTGTCGATGGCCGCGCGGGCCTGCTCACCGGTGAGCACGGTGCCGACGCCGAGCAGCGCATCGGCCGCCGCGCCCGCACGCTTCAGGTAGTCCAGCAGGCCCGGTGTGGTGAAGGTGAGTTCCAGGGTGCGGATCCCGGAGTGCGCCAACGCTTCCGCGAGCGCGACCGGATCCGGGATGTGCGGGGCGCGCACCACGGTGAGCACCCGGTCGGCGCGGATGATGTCGAGCGCCGTCGCTGCGGCGGTCATCTGGTCTCCTTTCGCGAGGCGTCCATGCGCAGCGAGCGGCCGGCCAAAATGCCGGTCGGCGTGCCGTTTTCGATGGCGAACCGGCCGTTGACCAGGACGTGCGCGATACCGCGCGCCCGCTGTTTCGGATTCTCGAAGGTGGCGGTGTCGGTGATCGTCGCCGGATCGAACAGCACGAGATCGGCCGCGTATCCGGCGCGGATCAGCCCGCGCTCGCGCAGCCGGAGTCGCTGGGCGGGACGGCCGGTCAGATGGTGCACGCATTCCGCCAGCCCGAGCACGCCGAGTTCGCGCACGTACCGCGCGAGGTAGCGGGGAAAGGTGCCCCACGCCCGCGGGTGCGGCCGGTCGCCGACCAGCAGCGCGTCGCTGCCGCCCATATGGCCCGGATCGGCCATGATGGCGCGCACGTTCTCCTCGTGACCGACGTGCTGAAGGATGGTGGTGGCCAACTGATCCCGGCGCAGCAGGTCGAAGAAGACCGCCACCGGCTCGGCCCCGCGCTCGGCCGCCAGCTCCGCGACGGTCTTGCCGACGGCGGAACGCAACTCGTCGTTGCCGACGCCACTGATCTGGATGGTGTCCCATTCGACGGTCACCCCGTGGCAGCCGTCGGATCCGTGCACGTTGACGTCCAGGGTGATTCGCGCGCGCTCGGCCGGATCGGCGAGCCGGGCCAGCGCGGCGTCCGGGCCGCCGGACATCGCCCAGCTCGGCAGCAGCGCCGAAAGTGTAGTGGACCCGGGCAGATACGGGTAGGTGTCGAGGGTGATATCGCAGCCGTCGGCGCGGGCCGCCGCGAGCAGCGCGAGGAATTCCGGTGCGCGGCCGCGGTTCACGCCGAAGTTCATGGTGGCGTGGGTCAGGTGCAGTGCGCAGCCGGTCGCGCGGGCCAGCCCGATCATTTCGGCGTACGCGTCCAGCGCGCCCTTGCCGTACGAGCGGGTATGCGGGGCGTAGAAGCCGCCGTATTCGGCCACCACCTCGCACAGCGCGGCCAATTCGCCGGTGTCGGCGTACATTCCGGGTGTATAGGTGAGCCCGCTGGACATGCCGACCGCGCCGTCGCGCAGTCCCTGCGCCAAAAGCTCACGCATGCGGTCGATTTCGGCCGTCGTCGCCGGGCGCTGCTCGGGGCCGACCACCAGCAGGCGCAAGGTGCCCTGCGGCACCAGGTAGGCCGCGTTCGGGGTGATGCCCTCGTCGAGCCGGTCCAGATATTCGGCGACGGTGCGCCAGGAGAAGTCGAGTCCGGCGGGATTGCCGTTCCACCCGGCGATCTGGCGGCGCAGCACGGCGAGTGCCGCCGCATCGATGGGTGCGTAGGACAGTCCGTCCTGCCCGATCACCTCGGTGGTGACGCCCTGGCTGATCTTCGGCAGATGCCCGGGCTCGGTGAGCAGGTGCAGATCGGAATGCGCGTGCATATCGATGAATCCGGGGGCGAGCACGGTGCCCGGCGGCACCTCGACGACGGAACGCCCAGCGGCGTCCAAGGTTCCGGGCGCGGCGAGCTCGGCGATCCGGTCGCCGCTGACGCGCACATCGCCGCGGAATCCGGGCGCACCGGTACCGTCGATGATGTCGATATCGCGAATCAATAGATCGGTCATGGCATTCCGGCTCAGAAGAAGGTGTGCACGAGATCGACGACGCGCGGATCCGCCGCGCTCGCGTCGTCGACGACCGGAATGAGCCGCCATTTGTCGAAGGCGGTACACGGATGCGAAAGTCCGAGTCGCAGCACGCTGCCTATCGGAACGTCGGCGGTGTCGCCGCCCGGCAGCCGCAGGAAAGCGTGCTGATCGTTGAGCGCGCTCACGGTCGCGGCCGGATTCAGCACCGCCGTTCCAGCTCCCACGAGCAGCTGCGGCGCGGGCAGGCCCTCGTCGAACGGGAAGTCGCGCTTTCCCGCGTCGAGCAGCGCGAGCTCCGGTTCGGGCCGGGAGACCGTGCGGGCCCAGCCGTGCATGGCCGAGCGCAGTCGCCCGGCCAGCGGCGAGATACCGGCGTAGAAGCCGTCGTCGTGGATGATGTAGGCGCCGGAGCGCAGCACCACCGTGGTCGGAACGCCTTGTGCGCCTTCCTCGTCGGCGAGTTCCGCCAGGCCCTGTACGACCAGATCCGGATAGGAGCTGCCGCCCGCGGTGACGACGGCGGCGTCGCGGTACCAGCCGCGCGCCGCGAGTTCGCGGTGCAGGCGCGCCATTTCGCCGAGGTAGTGGCGGATGGTGTCGATCGCGGCGGTACCGCGGTCGTGGCCGAGCGCACCCTCGTAACCCGCGATCCCGGCCAGCTCCAGCCGTGCGGATTCGGTGACCGCCCCGGCCACCTCGAGTGCGGCCTCGACGCTGCGCGCACCCGTACGGCCGTGCGGCCCACCGAGTTCCACGAGCACCCGCACCCGGCACGGCGCATCGCTCAGGTGCCGGTCCATCCATCGCACGGTATCGACCGAGTCCACCCAGCTCACGAATTCGAATTCCGGATCGCGCGCCGATTCCGCCGCCACCCACCGCAATCCGACCGGGTCGACCAGCGCGTTGGCCAGCAGGACGCGCCGCACTCCGAAGGAGCGGGCCACCTGCACCTGCCAGGGCGTGGCCAGGGTGATACCCCATGCGCCCGCCTCCAGCTGCTGGGCCCAAAGTTGCGGTGCCATCGTGGTTTTCCCGTGCGGTGCGAGCCGAACGCCGTTGGACCGCGTCCAATCCGCGTACACCGCGACATTATTCGCGACGGCGGCCCGGTCGATGGTGAATACCGGGGTGACCAGATCAGCCAGACGTGGTGCCGTGGCCAGGAATTCGCGCACGGTGCGACCCCAGGCCGCGGGCGGGAGCCCCTTGTGCTCCGGACCCAGCGTCCGACTGTCCAGTGCTGCAACGACTTCCTTGTCGATCGCCACGGCCGATCCTTCCCGCGGATACACACCCGCCGAGCTATAGCCTCCGTGCATTGCATAATATGCAATCAGTGTTGCACATCGTGTTTGGTGTGGTTATTCTGCACGTACTGTCCGATTACCGCAAGCGACGGAAGGAGTTCGGTGTGACGCGGCATACGTCGCTACGGCCCCCGGGGATGGCAGGCGGCGACGTCGACGGGTCCGAGAGACGGATCGCGGTGACCGTGGGCGAGGGCCTCGCGGTACTGGTGGCACATCCCGGCCCGCTGGAGGATTCCGAGACCTTCGAGCGCACGGCGGGCGGTGCGGAGGCCAATGTCGCAGCGGTCCTGGCCCAGCTCGGCGTCGACACCGCCTGGATCTCCCGGGTCGGCGACGACGGCTTCGGCCGGTATCTCATCGGAAATCTCGCGGCGCAGGGCGTCGACGTCTCCGCGGTGGTCGCCGATCCGGCCCGCGCCACCGCGGTGTACGTCAAAGAGCGCGGCAGCGGCTCCGGCAAGGCCACCGATCTGGCCGAGCAGCAGAGCCGAATGCTGTACTACCGCACCGGATCCGCGGCCAGCGCACTGTCCGCCGCCGATTTGTCCGCACCCGCCGCCGCGCAGCTGCTCGACCGCTGCCACCTGGTGCACTTCAGCGGTATCACCACGGCGCTTTCGACCTCGGCCACCGAACTGACCGACGCGCTCATCGCCCTCCCGCGCCGCGGCAGGCTGGTGAGCTTCGACCTCAACTACCGGCCGCGACTGTGGGCGGGCCGCCGCGAGCAGGCCGCCGACGTACTGGCCCGCCAGGTGCGCGGCAGCGATGTGGTGTTCATCGGCGCCGACGAGGCGGGCGAGGTATTCGGCACCGACGATCCGGACCGGCTGCGCGCGCTGTTCCCGGAACCGGGCAGCCTCGTCATCAAGGACGACGCCAACGCCGTTATCGGATACGAAGGCGCACAGCGCGTTTCGGTGCCCGCGCTGCGGGTGGAGGTGGCCGAGCGGATCGGCGCGGGCGATGCCTTCGCCGGCGGCTACCTCGCCGCGCTGCTGCACGGCCGTCCGCTCGAACAGCGCCTGCGCTACGGCCACCTGTGCGCGGCGGCGGCACTCACCGGAACCGGGGACGCCGCGAGGCTACCCGCGCCGGAGGTGCTGGCCGCGCTGGCGGCCGTCGACGAAAAGCAATGGACCAGTATCGATTACGCCGCCGCCGTCACGGGTGGCGCCGTGCTTTCCGACCCGGCATGCGATAAGGCTGAGATATGAGTCAAAGTCTGCTGCGCGCACTCACCATCCTCGTCTCGCTGGGCACGGACACCCAGTCGCTGGATCAGCTCGCCGCCCAACTCGGCGTCCACAAATCCACCGTGCTGCGGCTGCTGCAGACCATGGAGTCCGAGCGCTTCGTCACCCACGACAGCCAGCACCGCTACGCACTCGGCTCCCGGCTGTTCGAACTGGCGAATCAGGCGCTGGAGCACCGCGATGTCCGCGCCCTCGCCCGCCCGCATCTGGCCAAGCTGAACGCCCAGACCGGGCAGACCATCCATCTGGCCACCTACGAATCCGGCGATGTCATCTACATCGACAAGATCGATGCGATCCACAGCGTGCGAATGTATTCCAGGATCGGACGGCCCGCTCCGCTGCACTGCACGGCCGTCGGCAAGGTGCTCGTCGCGGCGCAACCGCCCGCCGAGCGCCGGGCCATCGCCGACCGGATCGACTACCACCCGTTCACCGAGCGCACCATCCGTACCCCCGAGCGATATCTGGCGGAGCTGGAAATGGTTGCCGCACAAGGTTATGCGGAGGATCACGAGGAGCACGAAACCTTCGTCAACTGCATCGGCGTCCCGGTGCGCAACGGCACCGGCGCGGTGATCGCGGCGGTGTCGATGTCGGTGCCGGACATGCTGCTCGACCACGACCAGGTGCTCGCCGCACTCCCCCAGGTGCGCGCGGCCGCCGACGCCATCTCCATCGAACTCGGCTGGACCGCAGGCCGGGACACCACCACGAAAGGCTGACCATGTCGGAAAAGATCGCTGTCCGTACCGAACTCGCGCCCGCACCGGCACACACCTTCTCCCAGGGTGTGCGCAAGGGCCCATTCGTCCAGGTCTCCGGTCAGGGTCCGGTGGATCCGGCCACCAACCAGTACCTGTTCCCCGGTGATGTTGCGGCACAGACGATCCGGACCCTCCAGAACGTCAAGGCGATCGTCGATGCGTCCGGCGCCACCTTCGACGATATCGTGATGCTGCGCGTCTACCTCACCACCCGCGACGACTTCGGCCCCATGAACGACGCATACGGCGAATTCGTCGCCGCCAACACCACCGGCGACGTACTCCCCTGCCGCACAACGGTTTTCACCGGCCTCCCGCGCCCCGAAATGCTCGTCGAAATCGACGCCGTAGCCATCGTCGCGGAGTAGGTATTCCTTGGGCGGACTTCACTTTTCGGCGTTCGATCACATGCCGGGGTGGTAGCTCCGCTCGATGTGGCCGTCGAGGTCCTCGGGGTAGAAATAGACGGGCCGGAGGTTGCCGCTCGCATACCGTTCGACCTGGTCGGTGAAGTGTGGCGAGTCGGGGTGGCCGCTCTGGCCACCCTCTCGCACCGCCATGGCACGCAGCCTCGGCCCGAATTCCACGACCGCGACGAAGGTGTTGCCGCTGGTGCCGTAGTAGCGCTTGGTCGTGCCGCCATCCGGTGTCGGTTGGCGTTTCGCACCGTACGAGGCGAGGGACCCCCACGTCGCGGACACGAAAGGCACCGGCGTGCTGGGCTTCGTATCGTCGAAGGTCTGGTCGATCGCGTCGTCGAGGCGCTGAAATCGGTTGATCTCGCCCCATGGCACCTGCCAGCTGCCGAAATCCTGTGTGAGCCGCTCCATCGCCGCCTCGAGCGAGGCGAGTCGCCGCTCATCGGTGTCGTGCGGCCCCTCGGCGCAGAATATGGCCAGCGACGTCGCGGTCGAATCCGTCCCCCACCGATAGTCCCAGCCGCGCAGCAGGCCGATCGGCTCGGCGAGCTTCGCCTTTTGCGAATTGCCCTCGGGCAGTTGGTCCCACGCCGCGACGAGCTGCGGGATGACCCCGCGCACCGGCTCCCCGTCACCCGCATCGGGGGCGAAGGCGGGGATGTGGGAATCAAAGGCGGTGTCGCGCAACGTCTGTGGGGTGAAGACCTGCTGCGCGCTCAGCAATTCGACGGCATGCGGCCCGCGTTCGGTCTCGCCGACCTGATCGAAATACCGTGGATACTTGGTGGATTCGGGACTCGCCGGGCCCGCGCAGGTCCAGGGCCAGTTGTTCGAGTTGAACACCCAGCCGCTCCCCGGATTCACCGCCTGCGGCATATCCTCGAGATTGTGCAGCCCCTGCCAGTCGGTCGCCGGATCACTGCCGTCGACGGGCTTCCGGTAGTCGAAGCGATCGTCACGGATCGGCATGAACTGCGGCATCAGGAAGGCGATGGTGCCCTTCGAATCCGCGAATAACGTGTTGTTCGAGCTGTTGGCCTTGAATTCCGCCACCCGAATGTATTCCGCGTAATCCCTTGCCTTGGTACGTAAATAGCTTTGCTGCAGCGCCGCCACGGGCTTGTTCATCAGCGCGAACGCGATCCATTTGCCATCCGCCTCGCCGACGATCGGGCCGTGATGCGTCGCGAAGGTGGTGAAACCGCGATCGGCCTGCCCACCATTGGCCGTGCGATAGGTCAAGGTGATCGTCTTCGTGGTCACCGGCCGCGACTCGGCGCCGTACCGGTAGGTGAGGCCGCCATCGGTCGCCGTCACGATCGTCTCGGCGAACTCGTCGACGTTATCGGCGCCGGTCGAGGTGTGCATCCAGCCCACGTTCTCGTTGAAGCCCTGGTAGATGAAGAACTGCCCCCAGGTGGCCGCACCGTAGGCGTTGAGCCCTTCGCCGCTGGTCACCTGCTGTTCCGAGCGAAAGTAGAAGGTGGTGTGCGGGTTGATCAGCAGCAGCGCGTTGCCGTCCCGAGTGCGGCTCGGCGCGATCGCGATGCCGTTCGAGCCGGTGGGTTCGCGCGGCGGCCCGGATCCGGCATCGGTGGGCGCCGCTCGGTTCTCGTAAAAGGCCTGCAGTCGGGTGAGCGACGCTCGCGTGATGTCGCCGCCGATACTGCCCTCGGTGAAGCTCAGCGCCATCCAAGGCTCGAATCTCGTCAGCACGCGCGGTTTTACCGCAGGGTGCGTCGCGAGGTAATAGTTCAGCCCGTCCGCCCAGGCCTCCATGAGCTCGCGTAACCATGCCGGGCAACTCGGATAGAGATCGTTCTTCAGCGCCTCGGGATCGACGAACAGCCGCTGACGCAGGTCCTGCCAGATCGCACCCTCGCCCTCGGCCTCGGCGAGCCGGCCGAGGTTGGTCAGATAGTTGGTTTCGATCCGGTTGAAATCGTCCTCGGCCTGCGCATACATCATCCCGAACACCGCATCGGCATCGGTCCTGCCGTAGATGTGCGCGATCCCCCAGTCATCGCGGGTGATCGTCACCTGCGCCGCCCGCCCGAGCCAGCGTGCGAAATCAGGCACGGTTTGTCCGGGATCGGCGGCCGCGCGACCGCCTGACAGGCTCGCCGCCATCACGGCCGCTCCCCCCAAGAACTGGCGTCGGCTCAGCCCTTCGTGCTGCACGATTTTCATAGTTCGGTTCCACTGATCGGTTGTCCGGCAACACTATCCGGCTCACCGCCCCAACGCACGCGCAAGCCGCTCGCGCACGGGCCGGATATGCCGCCGCCAACCGGAATTGCCGCTGCTAACCCGAATTGCCCTAACCCGAATTGCGCAGTGCCGTGGCCAAACCGTTCATGGTCAAGAGGATTCCGCGCTTGACCAGTTCTGAATCGTCGCCCGCGCGCAGTCGTTTCAACAGCTCCACCTGCATCTGGTTGAGGGGTTCCAGGTAGGGGAAGCGGTTGTGGATGGATTCGGCGAGGGATGGGTTGTCGGCGAGGAGGTGGTCGTTGCCGGTGATGGCGGCGTGCATGCGGACGGTGCGGGCGTGTTCGTCGCGGATCATGCCGAAGATGTGCTCGCGCAAGGCGATATCGTCGACCAGTTCGGCGTAGCGGGCGGCGATGTCGAGGTCGGATTTCGCCATCACCTGCGCCAGGTTCGAGAGCACGGTGCGGAAGAACGGCCAACGGCGGTACAGCTCGGACAGCCGGGCCAGCCGCTCCGGATCGCTGCCGACCCACTCCTCGAGCGCCGTTCCGGTGCCGTACCAGCCGGGCAGCATCACCCTGGCCTGGCTCCAGGCCATCACCCACGGGATCGCGCGCAGATCGGATACCGAACTGGTGGGTTTGCGGGATGCCGGGCGGCTGCCGATATTGAGGTCGCCGACCTCGGCCACCGGAGTGGACTGCCGGAAATACTCGACGAATCCGGGTGTTTCGTGCACGAGGCGGGCGTATGCGGCGCGGGCGCGGGCGGCCAGCTCGTCCATCAGCTCGTAGGACGGTTCGGCGTCCGCGCCGAGACCCTCGACGTCGAGCAGTGTCGATTCCAGTGTCCCGGCGATCAGCGATTCCAGATTGCGAAGTGCCGCACCGGGTTCGGCGTATTTGGCGGCGATCACCTCACCCTGTTCGGTGAGCCGCAGCGATCCGCGCACCGCCCCGGCGGGCTGCGCGAGGATGGCGTCGTAGCTGCGCCCGCCGCCGCGACCGACCGTACCGCCGCGACCGTGGAACAACCGCAGCCGAAGGCCGATCTTGCGGGCCACCTCCACCAGATCCAGTTCGGCCCGGTACAGCGCCCAGTTGGCGGCCAGATACCCACCGTCCTTGTTGGAATCGGAGTACCCGAGCATCACCTCTTGACGCATTCCCTTGGCCGCCACCAGATCTCGATACACCGGCACCTCCAGTGTCGCGGCCAGCGTGGCGGCGCCCGCACGGAGATCCTCGATAGTTTCGAAGAGCGGCACGATGCCGACCGGACAGCTCGGCGACGCGTCCGGCCCGCTGCCCGGATCCAGCAGCCCGCCCTCCTTCAAGAGCAGTGCGGCCTCCAGCATGTCGCTGACCGAGGTGCACATGCTGATGATGTAGTTCGGTACCGCGGCGGCGCCGAGGGTGTCCACCACCTCCTTCGCGGCGCGGACGATGCCGAGTTCCTTGGCCGCCAGCTCGCTGAGCCGGGCGTGCGGGCCGAGCAGCGGGCGACGGGTGCGCAGTTCGTTCGAAAGCAGTTCCACCCGTTGCGCTTCCGGCAGTCCGGCATAGTCGTCGTGCACGCCGGCCCAGGCCAGCAGTTCGGCGACGACCTGCTCGTGCACCTCCGAGTTCTGCCGCATATCGAGGCTCTGCAGGTGGAAGCCGAAGGTTTCGATCGAATGACGCAGCGCCGCAAGGCGATCGTCGGCGAGTAGGCCGTCACCGCTGGCCCGCAGCGAGGCGTCGATCGCGTCCAGGTCGTCGAGCAGCGCCTGCGGATCCGTATACGGTTGGGCGGCAGGCGCGTCCGGCAGGCCACCAGGTCCCGTCGTCGGCACGACGAAACCTTTTGCGCCGCTGGTGCGCTCGTCTCCCGACACCGGGATGCCGCCGAGCGCGCGCTGCGCCGTCGCCCTCAACTTCGATCGGATCCCGTGCAGCGCACGGCGATACGGTTCGTCCGCGTGCGGCGCCGGATCGGTGTATCCGGCGGCCGCCAGCGCCGCGACCTCGAGCGTCACCGGCACCAGACGCGCCGACAGCGCCAGCGATTTCTCCAGTTCGACCAGCTCGCGCAGATAGTGCCCGAATGCGACGGCCGATGCGGAATACGCGGCCTGCCGCACGACTTCGGCTGTCACATAGGGGTTTCCGTCGCGGTCACCACCGATCCAGGAGCCGGGCCGCAGCATCGGCCGCGGCAGCAGCTCCACGCCGGGCCAGCGGGACCGCAGCGCCGCGCGCACCTCGGCGTTGATTCGCGGGATCACCTCGAGCAGCGTGAGATCGTAGTAGCGCAGCCCCACCGCGATCTCGTCCTGGATCCGCAAGCGCGCCAACCGGATCAGCGCCGTTCGCCACAGCGTGAGAACCTGCCCGCGGATCCGCGATTCCAACTCGCCGCGCTCACCCTCCGGATACCGCTGGCGCAGCCGCATCAGCTCGGTGATCCTGGTCTGCACGTCGAAGACGCTGCGGCGGCGGGTCTCGGTGGGGTGCGCGGTGATCACCGGCGACACCAGCGCGTCGGTGAGCAGATCGGCCACCGCGTCGCCGTCGAGTTCGGCCGCGTCGAGTTTGCGGTAGGTGGCGGCCAGCGAGGAATCCTGCGGCGGCTCGCCCGCGGCGATGTGCGCGGCCCGCCTGCGGTCGCGCTGGATATCCTCGGCCAGATTCGCCAGCAGCACGAAGTGGCTGAACGCGCGGATCAACGGCAGCGCGACCGCGATGTCGACACCGTCGAGCATCCGCGCCACCGCGCTGCGCCCGACCTCCTCCCGGCGCACCCGGAACGCCTCGATCCGCACCCGCTCGATCAGGTCGAATACCTCGGGGCCCTCGTGGTCGCGGATGGTGTCGCCGAGTACGCCGCCGAGGAACCGGATATCGTCGCGCAGCGGCCGGATCGCGTCCTGCTCGGTCTCGATTCTCGATTCGCCCATGTAACAGACCCTATTGCGGGCCCGGCGCGCTCGGTATGCGACCCCGCCCACATCCGGCTATCGCTTCGGCCAATGCCAGGCGGGCGCGTCCAGGATTCCTTGTTCGGCAACGGTTGTCGCGCCGTTCTCCTTGACGAGTTCGATGGTGTGCGGTTCGACCTCGCCGTGCGCCATCGCGTTGATCAACGGCTGCGAATGGGTCACCACCACGATCTGCGTCTCGCGGGCCGCGGCGGCGATGAGTATGCCGAGCGGAATCAGCAGTTCCGGATGCAGGCTGGTCTCCGGTTCGTTCAGTACCAGCAGCTCCGGCGGGCGGGGTGTGCACAACGCGGCGACCAGCAGCAGGTATCGCAGTGTGCCGTCGGATAATTCGGCGCTGTCCAGCGGACGGTGCAGGCCCGGCTGGTGCAGGGCCACCGCGAACCGGCCGTCCTGGTTGACGATATCGATCTCGCTGCCCGGAAACGCGTTATCGATCGCCTGCCGCATGCCGTCGGCATCGCCGATCTCGCGGATGGTCTGCAATGCGGCGGCCAGATCCGCGCCGTCGTGTGCCAGCGCCATGGTGCGGGTGCCGACCTGCGGCGAACGGGCCGGCGCGTCGGCATCGGTGCGCAGATGATCGTAGAAGCGCCATGAACGCATCCGTTCTCGCAGCACCAGCAGGTCGGGTGCGTTCTGCGGGTCGGCGAGTTCGCTGAGCATGCTGTCGAACGACTTCATCGGATGCGGCACCATCGACCAGCCGCCTTCGCCGCCGCGCAATCGGACCACCGGCCCGCCGCGCTCGGCCAGCATTGTCGACGGCCGCAGCACCGGACCGGCCCACACCGCCTCGGCCTTGATCTCCGGATCCCGGTTGAACATAGATGGCAGATCGCGCGTGTAGCCGGTGGGGACCGGTATTCCGAGATCGACCGCATAACCGAAGTCGTCGCCGCCGAAACCGACTCGAAGCCCGAGCGATTCATTGCGCGCCGTGCGGCCGGGCCCGGCCCACAGCGTGGAATCCAGCCCGCCCTCCCTGGCCAGCGTGGCCACCGCGCCGTTCCCCGCGCAGTTCGCCAGCAGCCGCAGCACCCGGTACATACTCGATTTACCGCTGCCGTTCGCCCCGGTGACGACCGTCAACTGCCCGAGCGGCACCACCAACTGCCGCAACGACCGGTAGTTCTGCACGGCGAGGGTGGTGAGCATGGCCCCAGGCTATCCGCGAGCTATGACAATCCGCCGGTTCACAGCTCCCGCAACACCCGCGCCGGATTACCCGCAGCAAATATTCTGGGCGGAAGGTCCCTTGTCACCACGCTGCCCGCGCCGACCACCGTATCGTCGCCGACGGTCACCCCGGGACAGACGATCACCCCGCCGCCGAACCACACGTTGTTCCCGATCCGGATCGGCGCCGCCGACTCCCAACGCTGCCTGCGCAAGTCGTGCTCCGTCAGCGGATGCAGCGCGGTCAGCAGCTGACAGCGCGGCCCGATCGATACGTCGTCACCGATGACGATCGGCGCGCAATCCATCAGGATCGCATCGTAATTGAGGAAACTGTTCGACCCGATCTCGATGAGATATCCGTAGTCGCACTGGAATCGGGGCATGATCCACGATCCGTCACCCAATTTGCCCAGCAGGCCGCGCAATACGGCATCGCGCCGCTCGGTTTCCGCCGGACCCAGCCGGTTGAACTCGTCGCACAATTGCTGCGCGCGCAGCCGCTCGGCCACCAATTCCGGATCGCTGTCCCGGTACAACTCCCCGCGGAGCATCCGCGCCTTCTGTTCACCCACCGCGCCCAGCGTATACGCGCCGAAACGCCATGAGGTTTCGGCGAAAACCCGACGAAAGTGACGGCGGCGCTACCGAATCCGCCGCCACCTCCGCGTTAGCTGACGACCCGGTGTTCGGCCGAGAGCCGGTGGAACAGCACCTGCTCCAGCAGCGCGACCAGCACATCCTTCACCGATTCCCGTTGCCGGGCATCGCAATCCAGCACCGGAATCCACTCGTCGAGATCGAGCGCCTCGCGCACCTCGTTCAGGTCGAACTGGGCCATACCGTCGAAACGGTTGACCACCACCACGAACGGGGTGTTCTTCTCCTCGAAGTAGTCCAGCACCGGGTAGCAGTCCTCCACCCGGCTGGTGTCCACCACGATCACCGCGCCGAGCGCGCCGTCCACCAGGTCGTCCCACAGGAAGACGAACCGGTCCTGGCCCGGCGTGCCGAACAGGTACATGATCAGCGAGCTGTCCAGGGTGATACGACCGAAGTCGAGCGCGACCGTCGTCTCGGTCTTCTCGGCGCGCCTGCCCGGGTTGTCGATGCCGAGCGCGACCTCGGTCATCGCCGCCTCGGTGACCAGCGGCTCGATCTCGGAGATGGCCCCGATGAATGTCGTCTTCCCGACGCCGAAACCCCCGCTCACCACGATCTTCACCGAAGAAGGCATGGGGCGTTCGACCTCGGGCGTGCGATATTCAGAGTGCCCGTACAAGGTCCCTGATCCTCTCGATGGCTGCGGTGGATAGCTCCGGCGCGTCGCGCACCGTCACGTGCCCGGCCGCCGCGAGATCGCTCACGATCACTTTCGCGACGCCGACCGGAACATGAAGCGCCGTACCGATTTCGGCGATGGAATGCGGTTTCTGGCACAGCTGCACCACGGTCCGCTGCTCGAACTGCAGCGGTGCGGACAGCGCCGCGGGCGGTGCGTGCACCAGGGTTTCGATCCGCAACCCGTCCATCAGCGGGATGGTGCGGCCTGCCGTCACGACGAAGGGCCGGACGAACCGGTCGGCGGGATCGTCGACCGGTTCCGGCTCCTCGTTGCGCTGCACCGGCTGATCGCCGCCGAACCAGCCGAAACGTGGCGGCGGGGGGATCATCCGCGGATCCGGCACCCGTGGCCGGTCTGGATCTCTCATCTGCGTAACGTCTCTCTGAGTTCCGAGATCAGTGCCGGATCGAGCAGCGCACCGGCCCGTTCGGCGAGCACGGCCATCTCGTAGCCGACCAGTCCGACATCGCAACCGCCGTCGGCGATCACGCCGAGGCAGCTGCCGTCACCGAGCGCGGAAACCAGCAGGAAGCCGCGCTTCATCTCGATCATGATCAGCTTCAGCCCGTCGAACTGGTAGCTGCGTGATGCGCTCTTGGCCAGGCTGGCCAGGCCGGACACCATGGCGGCCAGCCGGTCCGCGCCGGTGCGGTCCAAACCCTCGGACATGGCGATCAGCAGCCCGTCGGAGGAGACGGCGACGGTGTCGCGGACACCGTCGGTGTTGCGCACGAAGTTGGCGAGCAACCAGTTGAACGTGTGCGGGTCGGCACTCTGTAAATGGGGGGTCACCGATTCTCCTCCTGCGATCACGGCTCGGGCCAGTTCTGCGCCAAATCCGTGGCGCTGCTGTCGGTGTCTGGGGTGGTCCCACCACGCTCATGACCGGCCCGGAAGGACGAGAGCATGCTGCGGACGTCGTTCGGTGTGCGATCGGGAGCTGGCCCGCGATCCGCGTGCGCCCCCGACGCGGCCGGGCGGGTCGTCCCGGAGACCTCGGTGTCCGGTCCGGAGCCGCGAGATCGCTTGTTGCGCTTGACGAGTCCGTTGCGGGTGCGCTGCACCCCCATGTCGTT
This sequence comes from Nocardia sp. JCM 34519.1, assembly GCF_020361265.1. Lineage (NCBI taxonomy): Bacteria > Bacillati > Actinomycetota > Actinomycetes > Mycobacteriales > Nocardiaceae > Nocardia > Nocardia sp. JCM 34519.1. The sequence goes on along the minus strand of NZ_JAIRBR010000012.1, from coordinate 194,431 downwards.
CGATGAATTTACACCCGATCTTGCCGTCGCGCTGTCCGACTGCGGGATGCGCCACTGCGAACTGTCGTTCGGCAGCACCGGTTGCGCGCCGGTCGGCGGATCGACCGGCGAGACGAAATGCGAGTACGCCGAGGTGTCGAAGGCCGAATCCGAAAGCTTCGGCAGCTCGCCGGTTTCGTAGCCGGGTTCGTCGCGGTGCGCGGCATGGGCCGGGGTACGGCGCTCCGGAACGATCGGGTATGCGCCGGAATGCTCTGCGGCACGGACGAATTCGGGTTCGTGTCCGTTGCGCACCGAACCGCCCGCCGGTCCGGCGGCCCCGGCCAGACCCGGCACCTCGTGTACGTCGATCGCGTCATCGCGCACCGCGAGTGCGGGCTCGGAGTACGCCGGCTCGGCGGGACGGGCGACCTTCGGCGGCGGCGACGGCAGCGCGGGCGACGGACCCGCCGGCACCGCAGTCGGCTTGGGCGCCAACGGATCCTGGTCCACCGCGAGCACCGCGGTCGGCATGAAGACCCGGGCCACGATGCCGCTGACCGGCGAGACGTTCAGCTCGACCTCGACGCCGAGCCGCTGCGCCAGCCGGCCGACCACGTAGTGGCCGAGGTAACGCGACGGCGAAACGATGAAGTCCTGCTCACCGCGCAGCCTGGCGTTGGCCGTCGCCAGCTGATCCGGCGGCATGCCGACACCGTGGTCGACCACCGCGAGCAGATAGCCGCCCGGCACCTTGCGGCCGTAGATCTCGACCTCCAGATCCGGCGGCGAGAAGGCGAGCGCGTTCTCGATGAGTTCGGCGAACAGGTGGGCCAGTTCGCTGACCACCGCGCCCTGGATCTCGACGTCGTCCACCCGGCGCAGCGCGACCCGGCGATAGTCGTCGACCTCGGAAAGACCGGCCCGGATCACGTCGGTCAGCGGGATCGGCTGGGCCCACCGCCGCGGGCTGCCCTCACCGGTGAGCACCAGCAGGCTTTCCGCGTTGCGGCGCATACGGGTCGCGAGGTGGTCCAGCTCGAACAGCTTGGCCAGACCCTTCGGATCGAGTTCCTCGCGCTCGAATTCGGAGATCAGGTTCAGCTGGCGGCGCACCAGGTTCTGGTTGCGCCGGGCCAGGTTCGCCATGGATTCGGTGGTGTTGCGCCGGATCAGCGCCTGCTGCGAGGCGAGTTCGAACGCGGTGGTCTGCACGTTGTCCAGTGCGCTCGCCACGGCCTCGATCTCGACGCTGGAACCCGCCGGGGTGCGCACCGGTGCGGGCGGATCCGGGTAGCTGTCACCGGATTTCAGCCACGCGTCGATGACCTCGGGCAGTCGCCGCTCGGCCACGTCCTCGGCCTCGCTCGCCACGATGGCCAGCGGGCGCTGGATACCGCGCACCGACATCACCACCAGCACGATCATCGCGATGATCGCGAGACCGGCGCCGATGAGGAAGGCGATGAGGTTGAACAGCGCGGTGCCGCGCAGATCGTCGGCGCGCGTCTTCACGTCGTTGCCGACGGTCTGCTGCACCGCGCGCTGATCGTCGATGACACCCGTCATCTGGTTGAACCAGGCCATCGAGTCGACCCGGCGCGCCAGCTGTCCCTCGCTGGAGGTGAGGGCGACGTTCTCGGCCTGTTCGGCCTTCGTCGCGTTATCGCTGAGCGTCGAGACGTCGAGCTGGGCCCGCTCGCTCTTGGTCGCGTACTGCGCGAAGCTGGCCAGCGCCGAAAGCTTCGCCGCGCGAATCTCCATGAACTGCAGGTATTCCCCGCCGTTGAAGCCCTCGGAGGCGAAGATGCCCGCGAGGAAGCCGCGCTCCTGCGCCGCCTGCTCCTTCGCGGTGCCGAGCGCGTACAGCGCCTGCAGCCCGCGTCGGACCGAATTGTCGCTCGCCTGGTCGAGACCCAGGTTCAGGTTGTTCAGCGCGCCGATCGCGTCGGTGTACGCCTGGAAGGACGCCTGCCTACTGGTGCGGCGCGAATCCACCTGGGCCCGAGTGCTCTTCAGCACGTTGAACTGGGTGAGCGCGGCGTTCACCTGATCCGAACCCGGCGTATCGCCGGACGCGGCCTTGCGCAGCTCTTCCAGCCGCTGGTCGACCCGGGCGCGGGATTCGGTGAGCGGCTGCTGCATCCGGTTGTCGCCGCCGAGCAGACCGCTGCTGAGTCCGCGTTCGCGCTGCACCTCGTGGATGAGGTCCTGCGCGGTCAGCGCGAGCGAGACACCGCTCACCGCGTTGTCGGCCTCGCGATAGTCGGAATACTCGTTGTAGACCGTGACCGTGAGCAGCACCAGCGCGAGCGCGAGCGCCAGCACCAGAATTCGGGCCAGCTGGCCCGCGATCGTGCGTGGCCGCAGCACGCTACCCGCCGATACTCGCCGGGACCCAGGCGAGGCCGCAGGCTCGAGAACGGTTATGTCCCCGGACTTCTGTTGCCGTAGACGTTGACGCACGAACCTGCTACTCCTCCGAAAAGCCAGCCGTGACAGCTCCACGACGAGCGCACGGGAAGTCACGGAGCAAAATCCCATATGCCCGTTCCCCCGTCAACTCGAGAACCGGACATATAAGCCTTTGTTCATACTTTTCAATCGGATTGAAACAATCAGCAACCGACTGGTCAGTTTCCAGCTATCTGTGACCCGCTACCGAACCGTTACCGAAACATCGTGGACACACGAAATCACCCGCCGCCGAACGGGATTCGGCGGCGGGTGATCGTCGCGACCGATCGCTCAGGCCCCGCCGAGGATGCCGAGCACGGCCTCGGAGTAGTAGAACGGCTCCAGCCGCTCCCGAATCAGCTTGGCCAGCACCCCGTTCCGCTTGGCGCCCTCGACCACCGCGGGCCCGTAGCGCAGGATCTCCGCACCGATATCCTCGCCGGTCAGCCCCAGTTCGGGCAGCATGGCGCCGAGGGTGTAGTCACCGTACTTGGCGAAGAACACCTCGACGCATTCGTCGACGAGCACGCCGAGGAATTCCTTTTCCCTTGTGGTGACGGCGATCTCATAGCAGATGAGCACCAATTCACGCAGATCGCGCTGGGACAGGTAGTCCCGCAGGCCGCTCACCGGCTCGTCGGCGTGCAGATCCCAGAACTCCATCGCCGCGTCGTGCACCGGCGCGTCCCGCAACATCTCCCGGATGGCATTATTGGTGCGCTTGAGCGCGAACAGCGCGCCCTTACCGGCCATATCGCCGATGAAGGTGCTCTCGGTGGCCTTGCGCGCGGTCTTCGCCGCGCTCTGCCCCATCGAGATCAGCGACGATACGCCCGGGATCTTGCCGGCGATCTGCTTGTTCGCCTCCATGAAGTCGGAGATCAGCTTATCGACGAATTTCGAGGCGACGGTGGCGACCAGCGGGCTCTCGGTGAGCCGGTCCAGAATCCGCTCCTGAGCCTGATGCATGCCGAAGATCTTCTCCAGCAAGGCCTCCACCGGCTCCCGGTCGACCACCTGGCCCAGGGTGTACTCGTTGTTCGCCGCGATGTTGTCGTAGATCGCGTCGGCGAAGACCCCGGCCATATCCGCGAGCACCGGGCTGCCGCCGATCAGATCGATGATGGTGGCCACGGTTTGTTTGGCCTGATCCACCCGCACCACATCGCGGAAGATCAGGGTGTCGGCCACCTCGATGGTCTGGGCCACGTCCCGGGCGACCACCTCGGCGAAGCGGTCGCCGGTGACCTCGCCGATGATGAACTCCACCTGGGCGTCCAGCAGCCGTTCGGCAATCTCGCGGGGTTCGCGCCCACCCGTCGATGCAGTGCTCATAAATCCCACCTCGTAATCCGGCGCGCCCGGCCAGATTACGGTTCGGTGGCGCCGATATCCTTGCCGTGCACCGACTTCCGAATCTGTTCCAGACGCTCGCGGGCCGCCTGCTCCCGCGCCTGCCACTGTTCGTCGGCACTGCGGCCCACGGGGGTCTGCCGGTCGAGCTCGCCCATTCCCTGCGCGGTGCCGAAGCGTCGCTCGACCTTATCGCGAACTGACTCGAAAGTAGGGACACCGCCCGCCGAATATCCGCCCAGCGCTTCGGAAGTCGGCACACCGACCACCGGAACGACCCCACCCACCTGCCCCGATGCCGATGGATTCGGCTCCGGCGCGACACCCGGCGGCTTCGACGTGTCCGGAGTCACATACTCACCCGTGTGCACATGACCGCCGACACCGGCCAATTCCGACAGCGCGGCGCGCACCGCCCAGAACGCCGGACGCCCCGAGGTGACGGTGAACAGCACGGCCGCCAGTTCGGCATCGGGTAATGCGGCTAGCTGGGAGGTTATCTCGCTGGTATCACTCATGCCCCTGCCTCGTTCCGCTCGATTGCGGGCCGTGCGGATATCGCCGCACGGTTCCCTTCCAAGCTACGCAGCGGTGGGCGGGTCGTCAGCCAGCGCTGTAGACGTCAGCAGAAGACGGTCGTATATACGGCGTCGGCTGGAAGAGTCTCGTTATAGACCCATTCAACGGTGTCTGTGCCATCGGCGACGCCATCGTATGCGCCGGTCCTCGTGGCCTCTTCCGCATAGATGGTGCGATGGCCTTGGTAGTCGACAGCTGGGCACACGCGGACTTCTCTGTTCCGGTCGCAGTTCGCGTAGAAGTGTTCCAGGCGTCCGCCTTGGGGGTTCGGTGGGGCGAACACGGTCCAGCAACCGATGGCGTAGACGCCGCCTGTGGGCACCCCATGCGGCAGAACCCGTGGGTCCAACGGATCCGTCACACCTGCCGCGGCGGACGCCGCCGTCGCAACCGCAATTCCTACTGCCACTGCCAGCACAGCGGCGCCCGACCAGAACCGCTTGATCTCGGTCATCGCCATCCCCTCCCGTTCGGCATATTCGCAGCCCACCGCGTCGAGCCGGGTTGACCAGGCTGCGGCACGGAGCCTAACCGGAAGATGAAAGTCGTTGCCAGACCGGGAAATCGAGGGGTCGGCCGAAATATCCGACCCGCGGTCACGCCCTGCCGAGGTACTGCGCGGTCCAGTCCTGGATCAGCGCCAGCCAAGCCGAGGCCGCCGTCGCGATGATGTCGTTGTGGCCCGCGCCGGGGAACACCACCAGTTTCTTCGGCTCGGGGGCGGCGGCGTACAGCCGTTCGGCGTGGCGCAGCGGCAGCAGCTCGTCCTGATCGCCGTGCATGATCAGCACCGGTGCGCGCAGCCGCCGGATCCGGCGCAGGCTCGGATAGGCGTCGGGCACGAACGGCGAAGGCAGGAACGGATACACCGAGCGCGCGGCGTCCCTGATGCCGGTGAAGGTGGACATCAGGATCAGCGCGGCGGGCGGTTCGGCGACCGCCAATTCGGTCATCACTCCGCCGCCCAGCGATTTCCCCAGGTACACAATGCGTTTCGGATCGACGCCCGGCCGCTCGCGCAGGGTGTGCAGTGCCGCACGGGAATCCAGATAGGTGCCCGCCTCGGTGGGTCTGCCGGTGCTGCGCCCGTAGCCGCGGTAGTCGAAGGCGAGCACATCGAATCCGGCCTGCACCAGCAGCGCCAGGATCGGCACCCGGTCGCCGATATTGCCCGCGTTACCGTGTGCGAACAGGATGTGCCCCACCGGATTTCGCGCGGGTAACCACCAGCCGTGCACGATCTCCCCGTCGGTGGTGCGCATGCTCAGCTCGCGAAAGTCCATGCCGAGCAGCGACGGATCCTGCACGATCAGCTTTTCCGGCAGGTAGGTGAGTGCGTTCAGGATCGGGCTGGCCGGATGCCGCATCGGAGCTAGCCGATCACGACGCCGCGCCGGAACGCGACCACCACCACGGTGTCATCGCTCTCGGCCGACACCACGCCGTGCCACGTCGCCCGCATCGAACCTCCAACGCCGCAGGAATGAAACCCTTCGACCACGCTACCGGACGAAACTGGACGCACCGCTTTCCGCGCCGGGACCGAGCAGGCTCAGCCCGGATCTTTTCGGAAGCCGATGCGTCCGGCGTCGGCGTCGAAAAGGTAGTCGTAACCGGCGAGCAGGTGTCGGCCGGTATTGACGAAGGGGCCCGATCGCGACCAGCGGGCGGCCGGATTGCCCTGTGGGGCGAGAGGATCGTCGGCCGCGCCGGTGGTGACCGAATAGTCGAGTGCGGGGTCGGTGAAATCCGGTGTGCCGATATGGATCCGCGTGCCGTTCGGAATGGTGTCGTGCAGGGACGACGGTCGCTGGGCGGCATCGAGGCCGACGATCATCGTGCCGATTCCGGTATCGAACAGTAGTGTCCCGCAGTGCGTTTCGTTGCCGTTCTCGGGCAGGGCAAAGCAGCCCGGCGCCGCTCCCCAACTGCCGGGCAAACCCGCCGGACCCGCCGACGGCCCGTCGGGCTTCGGCAGCGGGATCTGTCTGAACGAGGCCAGGTCGTCCGCCGTTGGGCCGAGCGTGATGCCGTTGCGCGTAATGACATAGCCGCGTCGGGCAGCGCCCGACTGCATGGCCCGCAACTCCAGGAAGGGATTGACTTCGGTCGTCGGAGTATCGCTGGTCTTGGCGTACTCGCCGTAGCCGACGCCGAGCATCCCGATACGGTCGATATTCGTTTCGGGGGTACAGTGTGGATATTTGCTGTCGCAGCTGCTCGTTTCGACACCCAGGACGCGTACGGGAATCGTCTCCACCGTCGATTGAGCGGTATGGAATGTGATCGGAGCGAGGAAGTATTCTCCGGAAAGAATCAGCCCGTCACTGGTGTATTCGAGCCAACCCTGCTGGCCGGTATCGACGGCTTGGGATCCGATCGCCGAGCGAGCCACCACCACGCCCCGCGACCCGGTGTCGACCTCGACGATCTTGTCCGAACCACCGGCGATGGACACAGACAGGTGCAGCCCCGATGCGAGACTCTTCGCCGCATCGGAAACCAATGGGAGAGTGAATGTTTCGCTGGCCGGGGCGGCAGTGGACGTAGCCGCGCCCCCGCCGCAAACACCTGTCACGAGCGCCAGCACACACAAGATGCTGTTGATCCGACCCAACGGGCACTCACATTCTGTGAACGGGCGTTGACACAACCGACAGTAACATTCGCCCGCGCATCGGACAGATGTATCGGTAGGTCGATCACCCGCACTCCGCGGAACCGCTTCGGCTTCCCGCACACGCTTACAGCCTGCGCGGGAAGCCGAACTGCCTACGGCGGATTCAACCTTCAGGAACGCAGTACGGCCCCGACGGATTCGGCCGCGGCGGCGACCGCCGCGTCGCGGGCGGCGCTCGCCTCGTCCTCGGTCAGCGTGCGATCCGTCGCGCGGAATCGCAGCGCGTAGGTGAGCGACTTGCGACCCTCGCCCACCTGAGCGCCCTCGTAGACGTCGAAGAGGGAGATGTCCTCGAGGAGTTCGCCGCCGCCGGAACGCAGGGCCGATTCGACCGATGCGGCCGGGATAGTGCGCGGAACGCTCACCGAGACGTCCTGCAGCACCGCCGGGAACGGGGAAACCGTTGGGACCGGCCGGGATTCGCGCAACGGCAGCGCGTCGAGATCGAGTTCGAGCGCGCAGGTGCGCGGCGGCAGACCGGACCGTTCCAGCACCGCCGGATGCAGTTCACCGGCATATCCGACGACGACACCGTCCACCACCAGCTCGGCGCAGCGGCCCGGATGCCACGGCAGGTGCGCGGCGGGGCGGCGCTCGATGCCGACGCCCGCCGCATCGGCGATCGCGTCGGCCAGCGCGAACGCGTCGGCAGCCTCGGCGGCCCGGCCCGGCCCCCACGGTCCGCGCGGATCGCGGCGGCCGGTGAGCACCGCACCGACGTGCACGGGCTGCGCGGGCAGCGAGTCGAACAGTTCGGCGAGTTGGGCGTCGGTCGGGCGACGGTCCACCGGCAGTTCGGCGACCGGGCGGGTGTTCGGACCGGGCAGCACCACCTGGGCGATGCCGTAGATGGTGAGATCCCGTGCGCCCCTGGAGATATTGCGCTGCGCCACCTCCAGCAGACCGGGCAGCAGCGTGGTGGCCAGCTCCGGCCGCTCGGCGTCGAGCGGGTTCAGCACCTTGGTGGTGTTGCGGCGCGAATCGTCGGCGTCCAGACCCCATACGTCGAAGACACCGGCGGGCAGGAACACCGGCGGCGGCACCTCGATCGCACCGGAGAAGGCCAGCGCGCGGCTCACCGCGCGGCGACGGCGTTGCGCCGCGGTGAGACCACGCCCGGCGGGCGCCGTCGGGATCACCGACGGAATCTGCTCCAGCCCCTCGAGCCGAAGCACCTCCTCCACCAGATCGGCGGGCTGGGCCAGATCGGGTCGCCAGCTCGGCGGGGTGACGACCAGCTGACCGTGCCCGGTCTCCTCGTTGACCCCCACCTCGACATGACAGCCGATCTGCGACAGCCGCCGCGCCGACGTCCCGGTCGGGTAGGTGACCCCGGCGACCCGGTCCGCGAGATCGATATCGATCCGGATCGGCTCCACCGGCGGCAGCGGCAGCCGGATATCGGTGAGCTCGGATTCCACGGTGCCACCGGCGATTTCGGCGAGCAGCGTGGCGGCGCGATCGAGTGCGGCGATATTGATCTCCGGATCGACGACGCGCTCGTAGCGCTTACCAGCCTCCGAAACCAGCTTGTGCCTGCGCGCGGTGCGGTACACCGCGAGCGGATTCCAGATGGCGGCCTCGAACAGCACATCGGTGGTTTCGGCGCTCACCTCGGTGCTCGCACCGCCCATCACACCGGCCAGCGAGACCACGCCCGAATCGTCGGCGATCACCACATCCTCGGCGTCGAGCGTGCGCTCGACCTCGTCGAGGGTGCGCAGCGTCTCCCCCTTGTTCGCGGTGCGCACCACCAGGGTCCCGGTCACCTTGGCCGCGTCCCACGCGTGCAGCGGCTGGCCCAGTTCGAGCATGACGTAGTTGGTGACGTCGACGGCGGGCGAGATCGGCCGCACACCGGACAGCAGCAGCCGCCGCTGCAACCACCAGGGGCTCACCGCCTTCGGATCGATGCCGGTGACCCGCCGGGCCCCGAACCGGGTGCACCGCGAGCTGGGCTCGACCTTGATCGGCCAGGCCTCGGCCTGCGCATCGGGCAGCGAGCGGACGGCGGGATCGGGGTATTCCAGATCGAATCCGCAGGTCAGCTCGCGGGCCAGCCCGCGGACCGAGAAGCAGTAGCCGCGGTCGGGGGTGATGTTCAGCTCGATGACGGTGTCGTCGAGGCCGAGCAGTTCGTTGGCGTCGGCGCCCGGTTCGGCGGTGCCCGGCTCGAGCACCAGGATGCCGGAATGGTCCTTGCCGATACCGAGTTCGGCGACCGAGCAGATCATGCCGTTGGAGATATGCCCGTAGGTCTTGCGCGCGGTGATCTCGAACCCGCCGGGCAGCACGCCGCCGGGCAGCACCACGATCACCAGGTCACCGACCGCGAAATTCCGTGCGCCGCAAATGATTTCCTGCAGCTCCGGATTACCGATATCCACCTTGCAGAACCGGATCGGCTTCTTGAACTCGGTCAGCTCGGTGATCTCGGCGACCCGGCCGACCACCAGCGGCTTCGGAATGCTGCCGGACACCCGCCGCAGCTTGTCGACCTCCTCGACCTCCAGGCCGACCCGGACGAAGCCGGCGTCGAGTTCCTCCGGCGTCACCGACCAGTCGGGGGTGGTGCGCCGGATGATTTCGGTCAGCCAGGACTGCGCTACTCGCACTTGACGTTTCGCTCTCTCGATCGAAGGAAGGTCAGGACCGGATACCGAAGGGCAGCGTGAACCGCACGTCACCCTCGACGATGTCGCGCATGTCCGGAATGCCGTTGCGGAACTGCAGCGTGCGCTCCAGACCCATGCCGAACGCGAACCCGCTGTACACCTCGGGATCGATCCCGCTGGCGATCAGCACCTTCGGGTTCACCATGCCGCAGCCGCCCCATTCGACCCAGCCCGCGCCGCCCTTCTTGTCCGGGAACCACACATCGACCTCGGCCGACGGCTCGGTGAACGGAAAGTAGTTGGGGCGCATCCTGGTACGGGTGTCCGGCCCGAACAGCGCGCGGGCGAACGCGTCCAACGTGCCGCGCAGATGCGCCATGGTCAGGCCCTTGTCCACGGCCAAACCCTCCACCTGGGCGAATACCGGGGTGTGGGTGGCGTCGAGCTCGTCGGTGCGGAAGGTCCGCCCCGGGCACACCACATAGATCGGCAGCTCCCGCTCCAGCATCGAGCGCACCTGCACCGGCGAGGTGTGCGTGCGCAGCACCTGCCGCGAACCCTCCGGCGCGATGTGGAAGGTGTCCTGCATGGTGCGGGCCGGGTGGTCGGGCAGGAAGTTGAGCGCGTCGAAGTTGAAGTGCTCGGTCTCCACCTCGGGACCCTCGGCGACCTCCCAGCCCATCGCGACGAAGACGTCGGCGATCTGCTCGGAGATGACGGTGATCGGATGGCGGGCGCCGACGGCGGTGCGCCGGGCGGGCAGCGTCACATCGATGGCCTCGGCCACCAGCACGGCGGCATCGCGCTCGGCGAGCAGCGTGGCGCGGCGAGCCTCGAAGGCCTCGGAGATACGGGCCCGCGTCACGTTCACCCGCTTGCCCGCGTCGGCCTTCTGGTCCTTGGGCAGGCCGCCGAGCGCGCGCTGGGCCAGCGCGAGCGGCGCCTTACCGCCGAGATGTTCGGTCTTCGCGACCGCGAGCGCGTCCAGATCGGCGGCCGCCGCGAACGCCTTCTCGGCCTCCGCCGCCGCGGCGGCCAGCGCCGACTCGGTCAGCACCGCGTTCTGCTCGGCTGCGCCGTTTCCGGCTCCGTCGTTGTCGGCCACGATCGTTCGTCTCTCCCCTGGGGATCGGTTCGCGGGCCGTGTCGCCGACCCACATTGCTGCTGGTGGAATCCTATTGGATGGGCGGTATCCGATTCACACCGATTACCCTCGCGCCGCGCCACGGCGCGCCAAATCACCGGTATCCGGGCCACAATCCACCGCGACACCGCAGGTCATCGGCGGTACGCCTACGCGCCCTCCCCGCTGCGCTCTGGTCCTGGCATCGGGACCGCAGGCGCGAACGCCCTCATCCATACCTCGCGCAGCGCGACCGCCGCGAGCACGATCACCAAGGTGAGGATCGGCGTGAATTCCAGACCCGCGCCCAATCCATGCGCGGCGAAGGCGATCCCCACCCCGGAGACCAATGGCACCGCGACCGTGACCAGTCCGGCCACCAGTCGACGGCACAGCACCGCTTCGACCACCGCCGCCAGCACCACGAGACCGAAGGCGATCAACCCGTAGGTGGCGGGCTCGGTCAGCACATTGATCGAATCATTGGGCAGGTAGTCGGCGTATCGACGCGGCACACCGGCCACGAACCCACTTGTCCGCCAACCACATTCACTCCCCACACCGGCGAATCCGGCCCGCCGCGCCTCGGCGCCGAGCCAGGTGAACCCGCCGCCGATCAGCATCGCCACCACGAAGACCCACCAACACATATGCCCACCGACCCGGGCGATGCCGAACACGCGACGCCTGTCCATCCGCACAACATAGTCGGCATGGCACCGCACCCCGCGAACGAACCGCGGAACTATTCGGCGTGCTGGACCCGTGCGCTCGCGTACAGGCAGATGGCCGCGGCGGCGGCCAGATTCAGACTTTCGGCGCGCCCGTGAATCGGGATCCGCACTCGATGATCGGCGCGCGCGGCCACCTCCGGGTCGAGGCCGTGCGCCTCGTTGCCGAACAGCCAGGCCACCGGCCCGCGCAGGATCTCGTCCGAATTGTCGAGATCCACTTCACCTTTCGCGGTGGTGGCCAATACGGTGATCCCCGCCGAACGCAGACCGGTCAGCACCGCGTCGATATCGCGTTCCCGGGCCACCGGAACATGGAAAAGGCTTCCGGCACAAGACCTTACGCACTTCCCATTGTGCGGATCCACCGAATCACCGGCCAGCACCACACCGTTCGCGCCGACCGCGTCGGCCACCCGGATGAGCGTGCCCGCGTTACCCGGATCGGCGATCTCGACCGGCACGGCCAGCATGCCCGGCGCACCGGAAAGTACCTGTGCCAGCGGCACATCCACCTGATGGCAGACCGCGACGAGCCCGGGCGGCGTCACCGTCTCCCCCAGCTGTTGCGCGGCCCGGTCGCTCACCAGCGTGGTGCGCACCCCCGCCGCCGCGGCGCCCGCCACCAGCTCGGTCTCCCGCGCCGCGGCGCCGACGGTGTAGAACAGCTCCGCGACCCGCTCGGTATCCAGCGCCGCCGCAACGGAATTCGCGCCCTCGGCGAGAAAGAGCCCGGTCTTGCGGCGCTGCGCCGCACGATGGAGCTTGACAGCGGAAACGACCCGCGGATTGCGCTCGGAGAGCGCGTCCGCGGGTCGTTCCGGATGTTTTGTCGTCACGCAGGCCGGATCAGGCGGCAGGCGCGTTGACGTCCTGCGGCAGCGCCGCCTTGGCCACCGCGACCAGGCCGGCGAACGCCTCGGCGTCGGAGACGGCGAGCTCGGCCAGGATCTTGCGGTCGACCTCGACACCCGCGGCCTTCAGGCCCTGGATGAAGCGGTTGTAGGTGATGTCGTTGGCGCGGGCCGCCGCGTTGATGCGGGCGATCCACAGCTTGCGGAAGTCACCCTTGCGCGCCCGGCGGTCCCGGTAGGCGTAGGTGAGCGAGTGCAGCTGCTGCTCCTTGGCCTTGCGGTACAGCCGCGAGCGCTGCCCGCGGTAACCCTTGGAGGCCTCGAGGATGGAACGGCGCTTCTTCTGAGCGTTCACGGCCCTTTTGACGCGTGCCACTGGTCAGTCCTGTCGATCTGGGGGCGCTGGGCGCCCGAGAGTTGGTCGGGAATGCCGGAAGTTCCGGCGCGGTGTGCTGTTCGGTGGTGCCGCGCTGTGCGCGTCAGATACCGAGCAGCTTCTTCACGCGGGAGACGTCGGCCTTCGCGACGACCTCCGTGCCGTCCAGACGACGAGTCCGGCGGCTTGGCTTGTGCTCGAACAGGTGGCGACGGTTCGCCTGCTGGCGCAGCAGCTTGCCACGGCCCGAAACCTTGAAACGCTTCGAGGCGCCGCTGTGGCTCTTCATCTTCGGCATGGATTCCTCATATCTGTCGTGCCGGCGGTCGTCGCCGACCGCCGGTGCTGATCGGTATTACTGCGGGGTGGCCGACTCGGCCTCGGTGGCCGGGGCCTCCGCCGCGGCGGGCGCGGAGCCCGGCCGGGTCGTGGCCGCCTGCTGTGCCTTCACCCGCGTCTTCGCACCCTTGTGCGGTGCGAGGACCATGGTCATATTTCGGCCGTCCTGCTTGGCCGAAGTTTCGACGAAACCCAGTTCGGCGACGTCGGAGGCCAGTCGCTGCAACAACCGGAACCCGAGCTCGGGCCGGGACTGCTCACGACCGCGGAACATGATCGTCACCTTGACCTTCGACCCGGCCTCCAAGAAGCGCAGTACGTGGCCCTTCTTGGTCTCGTAGTCGTGGTCGTCGATCTTCGGGCGGAGCTTCTGCTCCTTGATCACGGTCTGCTGCTGGTTCTTTCGCGATTCGCGCGCCTTCTGCGCCGTCTCGTACTTGAACTTGCCGTAGTCCATGATCTTGCAGACCGGTGGACGTGCATCCGGAGCGACCTCGACCAGGTCGAGATCCGCCTCCATGGCGACGCGTAGTGCATCTTCAACACGCACGATCCCAACCTGCTCGCCGCCAGGTCCGATGAGTCGAACCTCGGGAACGCGGATGCGATCGTTGATGCGGGTCTCAGTGCTGATGGGGCCTCCTAGGTCAAGCGGTGTCGTCTAACGACCGCACGCAATAACTGCAACCCCTTGTTCAACACAAAGGCCCCGGTGCGGTATTTCGCCGCCTCGGGGCCCGATGTCGACCGGTCGACCGCATTCGCGATCCTCGCGCGTCGCGGATCTCCATCGAGAATCCCTCGCACAAGAAACCCGCCCCCGGAAGGGCGGGTGACCGGACCGTTTGACCTGTACGATCGCTCGCCGGCAACGGTGGGAGTCGGGCTCCACTTATATGCCCCAAGCAAGCCTGGGGCGGTCGTCGCCGGATAGTCTAACATTCACGTCCGCTATCGCCGAATCGGCGGCCCGGCCACGCCGTCCGCGCATCCTTTTGCCATGCTCATGGACATGAGTGACGCCGATGTTCGCGAACTTGCCGATATCCCCTCGGTCGAGGTGATCAGCCGGGCCGCGGTGATGCTGATGAGTTCGGCGGCGGAGAAGCTCGGCCTGGCCGATCCGGATCCGGACAACAGCCCGCACCGCGATCTCGACGAGGCCCGCCGGGTCATCACGGCACTGGCCGGACTGGTCACCGCGTCGGTGGAATACCTCGGGCCGCACGCCGGACCCATCCGCGAGGGGCTGCAGTCGCTGCAGCGCGCGTTCCGCGAGGCCTCCGCGCATCCGGACGAGCCCGGCAAGGGCCCCGGCGAGAAGTACACCGGCCCCGTCTACTGATAAGCCCGCATTTCGAACAGTTCGCGCCGAGGTCGCGGTAGCCACGAAATACCTTGGACAGCAACCGGCTATGTCCATCGAAATTCCTGCGGCACTTGGCAATCGATGGAAATATGTGGGTTCGAGAGCTATCCGCGACGACGATGTCCGCCATGAACGGTGTCATGGTTGAGGTTTCGTTGTGCATCGCGAAGTGTCCCGGTGGGCCGCGAACCGCGCCCGTCCCGTCGATTTCGGCGCCGCAGATAAGCCGGTCAAGGCAGGGATCAACCGAAATGACAGGGGTATCATGACAATTCGGATACTGCTCGTGCCAGGTTTCTGGCTCGGCGCGTGGGCATGGGACGAGGTGGCCGCCGAACTGCGGGCCCGCGGGCACGAGGTGATCGCCCATACCCCGCGCGGTATGGACCCGGCCGATCCGGACCGGCTCACCGTCACGCTGGACGAGCAGGCGCAGGGCATCGTCGACGCGGTGTCCGAAGACGAGCAGGTGATCCTGGTATTGCACAGTGGCGCGGCCGTAACCGGTTATCTCGCAACGGATATCGCCCCGGAGCGGTTCCTGCGCGTCGTCTATGTCGACACCGCGCCCGCGCACGAGGGTTTCGCGGTGAATCCGGCGCTGGATCCGGCGCTACGCGAATGGGAGCTGCCGAGCTGGGCCGAATTCACCGAGCGAATGCCCGGTGTGCTCGATGGACTCGACGAGGCGATGCTCGAACGCTTCCGCGCCAACGCGATATCCGAACCGGCCACCATCGCGGCCGTCCCGCTCAAGCTGAGCGAACACGCCGACCGGTTGACGATCCCGTCGACGGTCATCTGCTGCACGTTCACCCCGGAACAGGTTCGGCGGGAACTGCAATCGAGCGAACCTTCCTGGCTGTTCGACGAATTGCGGCGGATCGACGCCGACTATCTCGAACTGCCCACCGGCCACTGGCCGCAGTTCTCCCGGCCGAAGGAGCTCGCCGAGCTGATCGACCAGGTCACCAACCGCTGAGAAATACGGTGGCGCCGCCCGCACCGGACGGCGCCGTCAACCGAATCAGCGCAGCGCGGCCGCCTTTCGCGATGCCCGCTTGGCCGCCTTGGCCGCGGCTGCGGCGTCGGACGTCTCCTTGGCCGCGGACGCAACCTTCTTGGCCGCAGTCTTCTTGGCCGTAGCCGACTTGGCCGCAACCTTTTTCGGCGCGGCGGGCTGGGCCAGCACCTCGCGCAGGAACTGCCCGGTGTAGCTGGACGCGTTCTCGGCGACATCCTCCGGGGTGCCCTCGGCCACCACGGTGCCGCCGCCGGATCCGCCCTCCGGCCCCATATCGATCACCCAGTCGGAGGTCTTGATGACGTCCAGGTTGTGTTCGATCACGATGACCGTATTGCCCTTGTCGACCAGGCCGTTGATCACGGTGAGCAGTTTGCGGATGTCCTCGAAGTGCAGGCCGGTGGTCGGCTCGTCGAGGATGTAGACGGTGCGTCCGGTGGATCGCTTCTGTAGTTCCGCGGCCAACTTCACCCGCTGCGCCTCACCGCCCGACAGCGTCGGCGCGCTCTGGCCGAGCCGGACGTAACCGAGCCCGACATCGACCAGCGTCTTGAGGTAACGATGGATCGAGGTGACCGGCTCGAAGAATTCGGCCGCCTCCTCGATGGGCATATCGAGCACCTCGGCGATGGTTTTACCCTTGTAGTGCACCTCGAGGGTCTCCCGGTTGTACCGGGCGCCGTGGCACACCTCGCACGGCACGTAGACGTCCGGCAGGAAGTTCATCTCGATCTTCAGCGTGCCGTCACCCGAACACGCCTCGCAGCGGCCACCTTTCACGTTGAACGAGAACCGCCCCGGCTGATAGCCGCGCACCTTGGCCTCGGTGGTGGCCGCGAACAGGGTGCGGATCTTGTCGAAAACGCCGGTGTAGGTGGCCGGGTTCGAGCGCGGGGTGCGGCCGATCGGCGACTGGTCCACCTGGACCAGCTTGTCCAGGTGGTCGAGGCCGTTCACCCTGGTGTGCCGCCCCGGCACCTGACGCGCGCCGTTGAGCCGATTGGCCAGCACGGTGGCCAGGATGTCGTTGACCAGCGTCGACTTACCGGAGCCGGAAACACCGGTGACCGAGGTGAGCACGCCGAGCGGGAACGAGATATCGATGCCCCGCAGGTTGTGCTCGTTGGCGCCGACGACGGTGAGCTGGCGCTTCTTGTTCACCGGGCGGCGTACCAGCGGCACCTCGATCCGCTCACGACCCGAAAGATAGGCGCCGGTAAGCGAATTCGGGTGGGTGAGCAGATCCTGGTACGTGCCGCTGTGCACCACCTGGCCGCCGTGCTCGCCGGCCAGCGGGCCGATATCGACCACCCAGTCGGAGGCGCGGATGGTGTCCTCGTCGTGTTCGACGACGATCAGCGTATTGCCGAGATTGCGCAGCCGGGTGAGGGTTTCGATGAGGCGGCGGTTATCCCGCTGATGCAGGCCGATCGACGGCTCGTCCAGCACATACAGCACACCGACCAAACCCGAGCCGATTTGGGTGGCCAACCGGATGCGTTGCGCCTCACCGCCGGACAGGGTGGCGGCGGCGCGGGACAGCGACAGGTATTCCAGGCCGACGTCGAGCAGGAAGCCGAGCCGGGCCTGGATCTCCTTGAGCACCTGACCCGCGATGGCGGCCTGCCGATCGTCGAGGGTGAGCGCGTTGAGGAATTTCGAGCAGTCGCCGATGGACAGATCGCTCACGTCGGCAATGGATTTGCGGCCACCGTCGGCGGACAGCGTCACCGCGAGGATCTCCGGCCGCAGCCGCGCACCCTTGCAGACGGGGCACGGGATATCCCGCATGTACCCGTCGTAATGCTCCTTCATCTGCTCGGATTCGGTGCTCTCCATGCGCCGCTGCAGGAACGGCATCACGCCCTCGAAATCGGCGTAGTACGAACGCTTCCGGCCGTAGCGGTTGGTGTAGGAGACGTGCACCTGATCGGAGCTGCCCTCCAGCACGGCCTTGCGCGCCTTGGCGGGCAAATCCTGCCACGGCGTATCCATGGAGAACCCGATCGATTCGGCGAGTCCGGACAGCAGGCGGGTGAAGTATTCGGCGGTCTGCCCGCGCGACCACGGCGCGATCGCGCCATCGTTGAGGCTGAGCTCCGGATCGGGGACCACCAGATCCGGGTCCACCTCCTTGCGGATGCCGAGGCCGGTGCAGTCCGGGCAGGCGCCGTATGGCGAGTTGAAGGAGAACGAACGCGGTTCCAGATCCTCGATATCGAGCGGATGGCCGTTCGGGCAGGCCAGCCGCTCGGAGAAGCGGCGCTCCCGATCGTGTGCGTGCTCGTCGCGGTCGACGAAGTCGAGCACCACGATGCCGTCGGCGAGCCGCAGCGCCGTTTCGATCGAATCCGTCAGGCGCTGTTTGGAATTCGGCTTCACCTGGAGGCGGTCCACCACCACCTCGACGTCGTGCTTCTCCTGCTTCTTCAGCTTGGGCGGATCGGTCAGCGGGTAGACGACGCCGTCGACCCGCACGCGCGAATAACCCTGTGAATTCAGCTGATCGAACAGATCGACGAATTCGCCCTTGCGGGTGCGCACCACCGGCGCGAGCACCTGGAACTTGATGCCCTCCTCCATGGCGAGCACCTGGTCGACGATCTGCTGCGGGGTTTGCTTGGCGATGAACTCACCGCACACCGGGCAATGCGGCGTGCCCGCGCGCGCGTAGAGCAGACGCAGGTAGTCGTAGACCTCGGTGATGGTGCCGACGGTGGAGCGCGGGTTCCGGTTGGTCGATTTCTGATCGATGGAGACCGCGGGCGAGAGACCCTCGATGAAGTCGACATCCGGCTTGTCCATCTGACCGAGGAACTGGCGGGCGTACGCGGACAGCGATTCGACGTAGCGGCGCTGCCCCTCGGCGAAGATCGTGTCGAAGGCGAGGCTGGATTTGCCCGAGCCGGACAGCCCGGTGAACACGATGAGGCTGTCGCGGGGCAGATCGATATCGACCCCCTTCAGGTTGTGTTCCCGAGCTCCGCGCACAGTGAGGCGTTCCGCCACCGGCCGTCCCTTCCCAATCGTGTTCATCGTCCGGACAGTCCCCCGCGCGCCATGCTAGGCCGACCCACCGACAAGTTTCGCCGGGCGCCGCGACGAGGTGACCGCCACAACGCCCGGCGAAGTGGTCACGGGCTTTCTACCAGCGCAGATTCATTCGGCTGAATCGCCTCCCTGCGCTCGTTCTGCTCCGGCTTCGTTCGGTTGCCCTTCGTCTTCACGATTCATCAAGATGGTCAACATCGCCGTGATCTGCGCCATGCCGGTGTGGGTCATCGAGAAACCGGCACGCATCTCGTGCTCCAGCCCATCGACGCGCGCATCCAAGTCACCCATGCGCGATAAGAGCCCATCTATCTTCTGGCCCTGTTCCACCTGTGTCTCGCGCAACGCGTTCAGCAATCGCTGCTGACCGCGCAACACGACACGCACATCCGCCGCATCACGATCGGCGGCCTGAGCCAAAACTTGCGCCGCCGACGCATTGCGTACGGCCTCCACGGTTTCCCGCCGCAGCGCCGGAATCTCCTCCTCCACTCGCCGAAGCATCGCGACCTCCCCTTCCAATGCGCTGATGCGCGCCTCGAACTCCTCGTCCTTCCCCATGCGACGAGGCTATCGGAGCACTACGACAGGCGCGACCGGCTACTCGTCAGATGACACGGCCGTGTCCTGACACTCCAATTCAATGGTCGGCGCGCCGCAGATCACCGGACAACCCACGCACATGCCATCCCTCGGCATCCACGTACACCGTCAACGCGTTCGACCCGACCCGCAACCCGCTGACGCTCAACGGCAGATACCGCTCCGGCACCACCGGTGCGACCGACAGCACCCCCTCGGGCACGCTCGGTTCCAGCCGCAGCAGCGTCCGCAGGAACAGCAGCGGCGCGGCGGCGGCCCACGCCTGCGGTGAACAGGAGGTGGGATATGGCACCGGCACGTCGAATTCGGCGCGATCGAAACCGCAGAACAGTTCCGGGAGCCGATACCCGAATCGGGTGGAGGCGTCGAGTACCGCGTCGACCACCCGGGTGGCGTGCTCGGTGTATCCGTAGCGCATGAGCCCGGCGGCGCAGATCGCGTTGTCGTGCGGCCACACCGACCCGTTGTGGTAGCTGACCGGGTTGTACGCGCCCATCGATGTGGCCAGTGTGCGAATTCCCCAGCCGCTGAACATTTCCGGGGAGAGCAGCCGGTCGGCGACCTGTCCGGCCTTGTCACCGTCGACGATCCCGGTCCACAGGCAGTGCCCG
Source organism: Nocardia sp. JCM 34519.1 (assembly GCF_020361265.1). NCBI lineage: Bacteria > Bacillati > Actinomycetota > Actinomycetes > Mycobacteriales > Nocardiaceae > Nocardia > Nocardia sp. JCM 34519.1. Next base: position 174,686 of record NZ_JAIRBR010000012.1, on the reverse strand, counting down.
ATATTCGAGGTGAGCGCGTCGATCGGCCGCTTGTCGCGATCCAAACCGATTGCGTACCAGCCCTTTTCCGGCAGCCAGAAGGTTTCGTTGAACGCCGTCTTCAGCGCGGCGGCCTTGGCCCGCCACCGCTCGGCCAGCGTGTGATCGCCGACGCCGGAGGCCAGCGTCGCGCGCGCCATGTACGCGGCGTAGACGTAACCCTGCACCTCGGCCAGGGCGATGGGCGCGGTCGCGATGGCGCCGTCCGCGAAATTCACACCGTCCCAGGAATCCTTCCAGCCCTGATTGGCCAGCCCGTGTTCGGCGGCGCGGGCGTATTCGACGAATCCGTCGCCGTCCACGTCGCCGTACTTCTCGATCCATTCCAGCGCCCGGTCGGCGTGCGGGAGCAGTTCGTCGCGGGTCTTCGCGTCCAGGCCCCAGCGGTGCAGCTCGCCGAGCAGCATGACGAAAAGCGGTGTGGCATCGGCGGTTCCGTAGTACACGGTATCGCCGCCGAGCAGGAGCGTCGCCGCCCGGCCGAACCGCACCTCGTGCGGGATGCGTCCCGGCTCCTCCTCGGTGGCGGTGCGAATCCTGTTGCCCTGCAAGCCCGCGAGGCTCTGCAGCGTGCCGACCGCCAACCGGCGGTCCAGCGGCAGCACCATCCACGAGGTGAGCAGCGAGTCGCGGCCGAACAGCGCCATGAACCACGGCGCGCCCGCGGCGACCACCGCGCGCTCCGGATGATCCGGATCGAAGATCCGCAGCGCGCCGAGGTCGACGACGGTGCGCTGCAGCACCGCGGCCAGCGTCTCGTCCTCGGTGTGCACGGTGGGCGAATTCTCGTACCACTCCCGCAGTCGTTGCGCGGGTGCGCTGCGGCTCACCGGGGAGCCGCACGGATAGCGCGGCTCCTGCGCGTCGGCGTCGAACGCGGGCAGGTACTCGATGCAGGCGGTCCACTCCCCGCGCCCGGGAAGCTCTATCTCCCAACGCAATTCGCGGTCGTGCGCATGCGCGCCGGAGCCGCTGACGGTCACCGCCAGCTGCAGCTCCGGCCTGCTGATCTGCACCGCGCCCGCACCGCTCCTGGTGTCGGTGTGCACGCCTTCGCCCGCGCGACCCTCCTTCACCTCGAACAGGTCGGCGAAATCGGCGTCCACCGCGAGCACCACCGTGGAGCGCATCGGCTCGGCGGACAGGTTGCGCACGATCAAGTCTTCGCGCATCCCGTCGCCGACGTGCCGTCCGACGATGACCAGCGCCGTACTGTCGGCCCGGCCCGCCCTCGGCATGGTCCTGGCCAGCAGGGTCGCACTGTACGGCGCGGCGTATTGCACGGTAAGCGCTTGCGGCACTTGACCGTCCACCGTCAACCGCCAGTGCGAAAGCACCCTGGTGTCGCGCACGAACAGACCCTCGGGCCGGTCCGCGCTGACGGTGCCGCCGGTTTCGCTGATGCAGAAGGTGGAACCCTCCACCAGCGTCACGCCACCGCCGAGCGCGGCCGGTGTCCCGGTATCCGCGCCGTCACCCCACGGCCGCGTCACGAAACCGGTGCGGGCTCGACCGCCCGGCTCGTCCGTTCGCCCGTCAGGATTGTTCGGTATAGCCGTTCGTGATCGCGCGCCATCCGCAGCCGCCCGAATCGGCGTTCGGCCGCGTCGCGGCAGTCGCGCCGATCGAGCAGGTGCACCTGATCCAGCGCGTCGACCATGGCGTCGGCGTCGCGGCACAGGAATCCGGTGCGCCCGTGCTCGACGATCTCGGGCGCGGCGCCGTTGGGGAAGGCGAGTACCGGTGTGCCGCAAGCCAATGACTCCGCCATCACCAGACCGAATGGTTCGGGCCATTCGATCGGGTTGATCAGCGCATCGGCATGCCGCACCACCTCGACGCGTGGCTCCAGCGGCAGTTCGCGGGGTTCGGGGTCGTCAGGTCCCATGAGTGGACGCACGCGCTCAGTGTAGTAGGCCCGCTCGGCGGGTTCGCGGATCTTGGTGATCAACACCAGTTTCCGCCGCGCCAACCGCGCCACCTGCACGGCTCGGTGCACCCCTTTCTCCGGATTCATCCGGCCGACGAACACCAGGTAGCCGCCGCCACCGGGCCCGTATCTGTATGCGTTCAAATCGATTCCGTGATGGATGACGGCCGAGATGGGCACGGTGCCCGCCGCCTGTCGTTGCGATTCGGAGATCGCGATGATATGCGCGGTCCGCGCCATCGACCGGAATAATTCCTGACGCATCGGTGTAAAGGGCCCGTGATTGGTCACCACCACCGGCGGACCGTCCGCGCCCGCCCCGATGAACGGGCCGAGCGAGGTGTGGTCGTGAATGATGTCCATATCCGCGAGTGCGTCGTAGGCGGCGAGCACATGCATCAATTCCGCCTCCCCGACGCCGATTTGCGCCGTCGGGTGGTCGAAGATGTGATACCGGTGCACCGGGCAGGTGGAATCACCGACGGTGAAGAGATGTACATCGTGCCCGAGGGTTTTCAAACCCTCCGCCAGATTTCCAACCACCGCTTCGGTACCGCCGTAGGCAGGCGGGGGTACCGGGACCCAGGGTGGGACGATCAGCCCGATCCTCATCGGGGTTGCTCGTCGTCGACGTCCTCCGAAACCGCACTCGGAGGACCCCATTCCGCACCGCAAACGGTGCAGTGCAACAACTCCCGATAGGGAGAACGTCGAATGGCGGCGGATCCACAACCCGGACAGATTTGCGAAAATCCGAAGACCGCGCCGAAATCTAAAGTAGCTGAATACTTCATGGGAGGAACCTCGTTCACGGGCCCGTCTGGCCGCACTGCCCCAAAGCCCTCTCTGATCGACTTCATTGCAATCATACTCGGAACCTCCTGGTCGGCTTCGGTTTTCCGGACTTTTCAGTGGTGCGGATACCCCGCGACGACTACTTTGAACGGAGTGCGGTCCGGCAAAACAATGCAGCGCGGCGAAGTCGGCCGCCGGACGTGCGAAAAGACAAAAGGCGGGAGGCCGGGCGTGATCAGTGTTTTCCTGGTGGACGACCATGAAATCGTGCGACGCGGCCTGATCGATCTGCTCGACGGCGATCCGGAACTCGATGTGATCGGGCAAGCGGGGGATGTCGCCCAGGCAATGACCGGCATTCGCGCACTGCGTCCCGATGTCGCCGTATTGGACGTCCGACTACCCGACGGCAACGGCATCGAACTCTGCCGGGATCTACTGGCCGAATTCGATGGCCTGCGCTGCCTGATCCTGACCTCTTATACCGACGAACAGGCGATGATGGACGCGATCCTGGCGGGCGCCAGCGGTTACGTCGTAAAAAATATCAAGGGTATGGAACTGGCCGAGGCAATCAAACAAATTGGTACCGGTCGGTCGTTATTGGATACCCGTGCCGCGATCACACTTCGGGAACGGCTGCGCCGCAGCACCGAGAGCGACGGCGCCCTGGCCGGACTCACCGATCAAGAACGCAGACTGCTCGCCCTGCTCGGCGAGGGCCTGACGAACCGGCAGATCGCCGCGCGAATGTTCCTGGCCGAAAAGACCGTCAAGAACTATGTCTCCCGCCTGCTGGCCAAACTGGGCATGGAACGGCGCACCCAGGCCGCGGTGCTGGCCTCCAAACTCCGCGAGGCCTAGCGATTCATGATCGAACGGTGTGGCGGCCCGCCGTAACGACAGCCAGATCGCCGTCGTAGCGGCGGTACAGCAGTCGGCCCCGGCCGCTCTCGGCGTCGGTGAAGAATACGAACGGCAGACCCGCTCGGCACAGGCGCTCCGCCGCGGACCGCTCGGACAGTGTCGGGGCCGATTCCGGATGTACCGTCACCGGAAGGGAATTCGGCACCGCCCGCGGCGCCGAGGTGTCGCGCTGACGGATCAGCCGCACACCCAACGGATCCGCCCAGTGCACGACGGCGTCCTCACCGGTTTCGGCGTCGGTGAACAGATAAGCGTCGTAATCCATCGCGTCGAGCACCGAAGTGGCCTCGGCGGGCGTTCCGGTGAGCAGCGCACAGGTCTTGCGCCGGGTGATCGGGCGCGGTTCGGTGACCCTGGCCAGCGGCGGCCGCGCCGGATCCGGCCACTCCCGCGACTTCCTGGTGGCCAGCCTGGCGATCTGCCGGTCCAGCCGTTCGGCGGCGAAGGTCACCGCGAACCCGCGCGGACCGCTCACCTGCACCCGGCTCGGCGCACCGCGAAAGCGAATGTTGGCCTGTACCAAGGTCTGTTCGTCGGCGCCCTCGGATGCGGTGACGCGAACCCGCACCGAGCTGTCGAGCCGGTGACGACGCAGGATCAACCCGATCGCGCGCACCGCCCTGGTGACATCCCGCGGCGGCACCGCGCCCCGGGTGGTGACGGCTAGTTCGGGTTCCAGCGTCCGCGTCGAAATCATGCGCCCATGCCATCACCGCAATGCCACCGCGAACAGGGCCGAAAGTCCCCGATCGGCGAACTAGACTGGCGGAGGCGCTGTTCAGCGCCGGCTATGCAGGGGATCCGACATGACCGAGGAGTACAACACCGGTCCCTACTCGGTGCGCGACACGCTCTCGCAACTGCGTCTGCGCGAATTGCTCACCGAGGTCAAGGAACGCGTCGAGATCATCATCGATTCGCGCGACCGGATGGCCGGTCTCGTCGAGGCGATGCTGACGGTCACCTCCGGCCTGGATCTGGACGAGACGCTCACCGCGATCGTGCGCACCGCAACGAATTTGGTCGACGCGCGGTACGGCGCGCTCGCGGTGCTCGGACACGACCGGCAGGTGGTCCAGTTCATCGACGAGGGGATGGACGACCGGATCAGGGAGCGGATCGGCGCGGCGCCGCAGGGGCACGGCGTACTCGGCGTCGTCTTCGACGAGCCGACGCTGCTGCGCCTCGACGACCTGACGAAACACCCTGCCTCCGTTGGCTTTCCGCCACATCATCCGCCGATGCACAGTTTCCTCGGCGTCCCGGTGCGCATCCGCGACGAGGTGTTCGGCGCCATCTATCTCACGGAAAAGGCAGGCGGACAACCGTTTACCGAGGACGACGAGGTGCTGGTGCAGGCGTTGGCCGCCGCGGCCGGTATCGCGGTGGACAACGCGCGACTATACGAATCCGCCCGCACCAGGCAGGCGTGGATCGAGGCGACCCGCGATATCGCCACCGAATTCCTCGCCGAACCCGATCCGGACCGGGTGCTCGCGCACGTCGTCGAGCACGCCCGCATGCTGACCGGGTCGTATCGGTCGTTCCTGGCCAGCGCCACCGAGCCGGATCCGGTGACCCACTTGACGATAACCCAGTGGTCCGGCCCCGAGCCCCCGCGGGCACTCGACGCGGTGCGAATCGGCGGCACGGTGCTCGGCGAGGCGTTCACCCGGCGCACCGCACTGCGCTCGGATACCGTCGAGGCGCTGAATCTCGGTGTGCCCCTTGATGATACCGGCCCGGCGCTGATCCTGCCGCTGTGCACGCCGGATGCGACGCTCGGCGTGCTCGTCACCGTGCGGCCCGCGGGCTCGGCGCCGTACTCCGATGAAATGCTGGAGCTCACCGCGGCTTTCACCGATCAGGCGGCGCTGGCGATGCAGCTCGCCACCACCCAGCGCCGGATGCGCGATATCGATATCATCGCCGACCGCGACCGCATCGCCCGCGATCTGCACGACCATGTCATCCAGCGGTTGTTCGCGATCGGGCTCACCCTGCAGGGCACGCTGCCCAAGGCGCGCGTTCCCGAAGTGCGCCAACGACTTTCGACGGTGATCTCCGACCTGCAGGATGTGGTGCAGGATATCCGCACCTCGATCTTCGATCTGCACGGCGGCCACGACGGACAGGGCGGGCTGCAGCAGCGCCTCGAATACGCGATCAAACAGCAGACCGCCGACACCGCGCTGCGCGCCACCATCCAGGTCAACGGCCCGCTGTCGGTGCTCGATCCGGAACTGGCCGACCACGCCGAAGCCGTGGTCCGCGAGGCGGTGAGCAATGCCGTGCGGCACTCCGGCGCGGACACCGTCTCGGTGGAGATCGCCGTCGCCGACGATCTGACCATCGTGGTCACCGACAACGGCTGGGGCATCCCGAACCACGTCATCCGCAGCGGCCTGCGCAATCTGGAGCAGCGCGCCGAAAAGGCCGACGGCACTTTCACTCTCGGGCCCGGCGCCCAGGATCTGGAGGGCTTCCCCGGCACCCGGCTGCGCTGGTCGGTGCCGCTGCCCACGGGCGAGCCGGACTGAATCCGGCCATGGAAGGTGCGCTAAACCGGTCCCAGCACGACCATCGAATTATTGCCGCCCATCCCCAGCGACAGCTTGGCCGTGATCCCGCCCTCGAACGGGGAGGGGCCGTCGAGCAGCCGCGGATGCGCGGGCGCGACGATCGGCGCGGCGGGCACGGTGCCGCGGTCGTAGCCGAGCGCGGCGGCGGCGACCTCCACTCCGGCGGCCGCGCCCTGGCAGTGTCCCGCAAGGGGTTTCAGCGCGTACACGTGCGGGCTCTCATGGAAGAAATTCGCCATCAGGTCGCGTTCGGCGAGATCGCACTGCCGGGTTCCGGTACCGTGCGCGTTGAAGTAGCGCACATCCTCGACGTCGACCCGCGCGTCGGCCAGCGCCCGGCTCGCGCATTCGAAGATCTGGGTGTGCGCCGGATCGACCGAAACCACGTGATAGGCATCGTTGGTCATGGCTCCCCCGAGCACCCGCACATACGGCTGCGCGGTATCGCGGCTCAGCACGAACGCCACCGACGCCTCCCCCATACCGAATCCGCGGCTCCCCAATTGGAAGGGGCGGCACCCGTCCAGCGGTTCGACATCGGCCACCGACGCGCCGAGCCGGACGAAATGCTCCACCATGTCCGGCGTCGCCGACATATCGGTGGCCAGGCACACCACATCATCGGCGATACCCGCGTCCAGCCACATCTTCGCGGTGATCAGCGCGACGTTGCCGGAGCTGCACGCGGCCGAGATATTGATCGCCGGGCCGTGAAAACCGTACTCCTGCAACAACACCGAGATCGGCGTGGACGGCAGCAGCCGCAAATAGTCGCGGGAGCGGCGGTGGCCGTGGTCGACGAGGTAGAAGTCGCGCCAATTCACCACGTCACCGAGCACGATCGCGTGCACCAGTCCCACGGTGCGCCCGGGCCGCCAGCCGCGCTCCAGCGCGTCATCGATCGCCTCGCGCGCCGATTCGTGCATTGCCCGCCCGTAGCGGCTGGGGCTCACCGCCGGGTCGCCACCGTCCGGAACCAACGCCACCCAGGCGTTCTCGTCGCGCCGCGGACCGTAGCCCGGTTGCACTACCGCCGCCGACTTACCGCTCAGCAAACCCTGCCACAGCGCGTCCCGTCCCCAGCCGTAACCGCTGACGACACCGATGCCGGTAATCGTCATATGATCTTGATGTTTCAGTTCGGTTTTCGGGATGGCGCCCGGCATGGCCTCGCTCCTTCGCCGGCTCCAATGGACCGATCATGGACCGATCCGACATCATCTACTAGAGATCCGGGTCCTTGTAATGATCACCGGACGGAGCCCGATGAAGTGCCCGGAGTGTGATCGAGGCGATAACGTCGACGGCGTGATCTTGTACACGTCGATACAAGAATAATCCCGTGTTCCAATGGCCATGAACGGGTCGACGATCGGGGGTTGAAGTGGGAGAGGACAATGCGGCGGCCACCGTCGGCGCCGCGGAACAGCTGGCCGAACGCTACCGATCCCTGGTCGAGCACACCCCGGACGGCATCTGCGTCCACGAGCGCGGCATCGTCGTCTACGTCAACCCCGCTACCGTCCGCATGTTCCGCGCCTCCTCCGCCGACGAGCTCGTCGGGCAGCCGCTGACCAAATTCGTCGACTCCGCGTCCATCCCCGGCATGTTGGACCGGATCAGCAGGCTGACCACCAAGGGCGCCGCCTCCGATCCCACCGAAATGACGCTGCTGCGGCTGGACGGGGTGAAGATCCAGGTGGAGACGGTGTCGGTGCTCACGGCATGGCACGACCACCTCGCCTACCAGGTGGTCATCCACGACCTGACGGCGCAGCGGTTGGCCGAGGCCGCGCAGCGGCGCGCCGAACAGCACTTCACCACCGTGGTGTCGCAGCTGGAGGAGGGTGTGGTGGTGGTCGACACCGAGGGCAGGATCGAATCGATCAACCCGGCCGCCAAACGCATCTTCGGCACCGAGGACATCGATGACGCCGATCTGATCGGCCGGGCCATCCAGACGCTGCCGCTGACCCTGCTCGACGCCAACGCTCAGCCGCTGCCGCCCTCCCGGCATCCGATGGCGCGCACCCTGGCCACCGGCGAGACCGTCACCGGATATGTCTTCGGCGTCGACCGGGCCGACGGCCAGCGCCGGTGGCTGTCGGGCAGCAGCAGGCTGCTAAACCCGGACGACCCGGACTCCTCGGCGGTGTCGTCGTTCGCCGACATCACCGAATTCCGGGCCAGCCGTAGACAATTGGAGTACCAGGCGACCCACGATTCGCTCACCGGGCTGGCCAACCGCTCGCTCATCCTTTCCCAGCTGGCCGCCGCGCTGGCCAGCAGCGCCGACCTACCCGTTTCCACCGTGCTGTTCATCGACCTGGACGGTTTCAAGGCGATCAACGACACCCTCGGCCACGCCATCGGCGATACGGTGCTACAGATCGTGGCCCAACGCCTACAACGCGCCCTCCGCGCCGACGATCTGGTCGGGCGGCTGGGCGGCGACGAATTCCTGGTGCTGCTGTCCGGCCGGTCCCGGCTCGTCGATATCGACGCGCTGGTGCACCGGCTGCGTTCGACCATGGCCGACCCGATCATCGCGCGGGGGCACCGCATCGAGGTGAACGCGTCGATCGGGGTCACCGCGCTCACCCCGGGCGATCAGCGCACCCCGGAGGCCGTGCTGCACGACGCCGATCTGGCCATGTACCGCGCCAAGCCGTCCGGTCACCGGGACGGCACCGTCGGCGGCGGGCGCAGGCCGAACAGCACCCACGCCTCCTGATCCTGCGAAGATCGTCCGGTGATCATCGAACACGCTTTACTCCCGGTCCGCCCCGACGCGACGGCCGACTTCGAGGCCGCGTTCGCCGAAGCGCGGCATATCATTTCGGCGATGCCCGGCTTCCGCGGGCTGTCACTTTCGCACTGTGTCGAGCGCCCCGGCACGTATCTGCTGCTGGTGGAATGGGATCGGTTGAGCGATCACACGGAGGGCTTCCGCGGATCGCCGGAATATCTGCGCTGGAAAGAACTGCTGCATCACTTCTACGATCCGTTCCCGGAGGTCTGGCATTTCGACCCGGTGTCATCGGTGCCGGATCCGACGGCCCGACCTGGCGTTACGGCGAGCACGGCGCAGCGGCAGTAAACTCGACAACTCTGTTCACGAGCGCGCGCCCGCGCCCGGCTCATTCGCGGTGACAAGGAGATCAGTTTGCCCGACCTCAGTCAGGACCGTGCCGCGGTGGATCCCGCCGAGCGGCCCGGCACCGGGAGCGAGCTGGACCAGGAGCAGGCCTACCTATCGGTCTTGTACGACCGGCTCGACGCCATGCGCGACTACGCCAGGAACCGGCTGCGCACCGTGCTGTTGGAGACCGGCGGCACCCCGCAGGCGCGCAGCGAGCGCGAATCGTTCACCCAGCTCTACAGCGAGGATCTGGCCAAATACGATGCGGCCGAACACGGTCTGTGCTTCGGCCGCATCGATCTCGAGGCGGAGCAGGACGGCGAGGGCCCACGCTATATCGGCAGGCTCGGCATCCTCGACGAGGCGAACGATTACGCCACCCTGCTGCTCGACTGGCGGGCGCCGCTGGCCCGGCCGTTCTACCTGGCGACCACCGCGGCGCCCGACGGCGTGACGCGGCGCAGGCATATCCGCTCGCGCAATCGCCGTGTCACCGCCGTCAACGACGAATACCTGGATCTGGCGGCCGCCGACGCGGCCGGAGTCAGCGGGGGCGACGGCGGCGTCGGCAGCGAGAGCGCGCTGCTCGCCGCGCTCAACGCGGCCCGCACCGGCCACATGAACGACATCGTGGAGACCATCCAGAGCGAGCAGGACGCGATCATCCGCTCCGAGCACAAGAGCGTGCTGGTGGTGCAGGGCGGCCCGGGTACCGGCAAGACCGCGGTGGCCCTGCACCGCGCCGCCTACCTGCTCTACACCTACCGCCAGCAGCTGGCCAAGGCCGGTGTGCTGATCATCGGGCCGAATGCCACCTTCCTCGACTACATCGGCCAGGTGCTGCCCTCACTCGGCGAGACCGGTGTGCTGCTGTCCACCATCGGCGATCTGTACCCGGGTGTGAAGGCCACCCGCGAGGATTCGCTGCGGGCCGGCGAGATCAAGGGTTCACTGGCCATCCTCGAGGTGCTCAAGCAGGCGGTGCGCGACCGGCAGGAGGTGCCCGCCGAGCCGATCCGGCTGCGTTTCGACGGCTACGAGGTCGTCATGGACCGCAAGATCGTCACCAAGGCCCGCGGCCGGGCCCGCTCCTCGCGCAGGCCGCACAATCTGGCCCGCCCGATCTTCGCCGCCTCGGTGATCGACGCGCTCACCGATCAGCTGGCCCAGACCATGGGCGCCGATTTGTCCGGCGGCCAATCCCTGCTCAGCTCGGCCGATCTCACCGAGATCCGGGACGAGATGCGCGCCGATCCCGAGGTGCAGGCGGCCATCGGCAAGCTGTGGCCCATCCTCTCCCCGCAGGAGGTGCTCGCCGATCTGCTCGCCGACCCCAAGCGCCTGGACCGCGCGGCGAGCGGTATGTCCGCGGCCGATCGCGCCGAGCTGGTGCGCCCCGACAACGGCGAATTCGCCGCCGCCGACGCACCCCTGCTGGATGAGCTCGCGGAACTGCTCGGCGTCGACGACACCGAGGAGCGGGAGCGGGCACGCCGCCGCTGGCGGGCTCAGCTGGCCGAGGCGCAGGACGCGCTCGACATCCTGACCGGTTCGGCCCCACAGGATCTGGAGGACGAACTGGATCCGGAAATCCTGATGGCCTACGACCTGATCGACGCCAGTCAGCTCGCCGAACGCCAGGACGTGCGCACCCGCCAGACCACCGCCGAACGCGCAGCGGGCGACCGCACCTGGACCTACGGACACGTCATCGTCGACGAGGCACAGGAACTTTCGGAGATGGCCTGGCGAATGGTCATGCGCCGCATCCCGAATCGCTGGATCACCGTGGTGGGCGATGTGGCGCAGACCGGCGACCCGGCGGGTGCCTCGTCATGGCGGCGGATGCTGGAACCCTATGTGGCGCAACGCTGGAAGCTCACCGAGCTGACGGTGAACTACCGTACACCCGCGGAGATCATGGCGGTCGCCGCCGATGTGCTCGCCGCCATCGACCCGGCGGCCGAAGCGCCGCGCTCGGTGCGCGAATCCGGCAATCCGCCGCGGGCACACCGCGTCGCGCCGGACGAATTGCTCGGTGCGGTAAAGGAATTGGTCGGCGCCGAGGATGGGCCGGGCACCACGGCGGTGATCACGCCGCATGCCCTGATCGGTGAATTCGCCCCGCTGGCCGCCGAATCGGTGCGGGTGCTCACCGTGCACGATGTGAAGGGGCTGGAGTTCGACGCGGTGTATCTCGTTGAGCCGCAGGGGATTCTAGACGAATCGCCGCGCGGGTTGAACGACCTCTATGTGGCGCTCACCCGCGCGACGCAGCGGTTGGCGGTGGTGCACACCGGCGAATTGCCAGCGGTGCTGGGCACTTTGAGCTGACCGGCTACTTGCGAACGGTGTGCACGATCAGCACGTCCGAATGCGATTTGCGCGCGACATCGGACGGCACCGAACCGAGCAGGCGGCCGGTGATGGTGTTGAGGCCGCGGTTACCGACCACCAGCAGATCGGCCTCCACCTCCTTGACCAGCGTCAGCAGCGATTCGACCGGCTCGCCGACCACGGCCTTCTCCACCACATCGGTCGCGCCGGCGGCGACGGCCTTGTCCCGGGCGGTGCGCAGGATGTCGTTGGTCGGCGCGGACCCGCGGACCTGGTAGGCCTCCTCCTTGAGCACATCGGCCGCGGCGGCGACATCGCGATCGTCGGTCGGGTAGTACGCACAGGCGACAACGAGGGTCGCGCCCGAATCCGCCGCCAGCGCCGCGGCCTTCTCGACGGCGACATACGACGAGTCCGAGCCATCGGTACCGACGACAATGGTCCGGTAGGCGGTCATGTGTCCTCCAACTATGCGTGGGTCGGGTGCCGCGCCCGGCGCATCTGGCGGTGTACGGGTGTACCGGCGTGGCGACTGGGACCGACCATAGCGGCAAACGGTGCGGAAACAACAGAAATCGCGCCACATCACATCGGGATGGTCCAGGCTTTTTACACCACATCCTGATGGCTGCCGACCGAGGGGCCCAAGCCACCTGCGGCGACCCTACGACCGGCTCGACTCGCTGTGATTCCGCACAAATCCGGCGAACACGATTGCGGTGGTGGGATATTCGTCACAGCGAAAAGGTATCGGCCCGGACCCGGCGCACGAGTTCGGCGGCGAGGGCGGGCCGATCCGGCTTTACCAGGGTGTCGGATCGTAGCCCGCGAAGAACAGGCCCATGATCGCCGCCCAGATGTTGTCCATACCTACCCTTTCCGCACTGGAATGACGGGCCATATTAACGCGTCATCGGCCGCAACCAGGCCGAAAAGCGGTGCGGTGACAGCTGATCCGGGGTCACGAGTGGGCAGGGCACAGGCACTCGCAACTATCTCGCTTCCGTTATCACCTTGGACGTAACCTCATTCCGAGACCGTAGCGAATTTTTGGCGTACTCGAGTGGGGCCATTCCGACCTCCGCCGCGAACTCCCGCGAGAAGTGCGCCTGATCGAAGTAGCCCAATTCGGTAGCCAGCGCGGCCAGATCCTCTGTTCGTCCGCGGGCGAGCAGATCGGCGCCGTCCTGCAACCGGTAGCGCCGTAGTACCCATTTGGGGCTCGCGCCGACGTAGCGCCGGAACAGCCGCTGCAGCGTGCGCACCGGGACGCCGAACCGATCGGTCACCTGATCGACCCTGGTCAGCTCCTGTTCGGCGGCCATCGCCGCGACGATGCGCAGCACCAGCTCGTAGTTGGGATCGTCGGCGACGAGGCGGCTCGCCAGGAAGTCCTCGACGACGGCCCGCCTGCCGGTGTCGGCCGGTTCGGCGAGGACGCGCTCGGTCAGCCCGTCCGTCCCGGACAGCACCTCGTCGAGCGGCACCGCCCGGTCCCGCAGGGCGCCGACATCGAGTCCGGTGAAGGCCCCGAAACCGCCGGCCCGGAACCGCACCCCGAAGGTTTCCCCGGCCCCGCTGAGCTCGCGCACATATTTCGTCGTGCACACACCGTTGACGAAACCGCCACTGCGCGTTGTGCTTCGCTCGAACGACAGGTTCACGCTCGGGTACGGCAGCACCTCGGCGTGATACGGCGGCCTGCCGCCGAGATCCCAGCGCACCGACCAATACCACTCGACGAACCGGCCCACCTCCGGCCCGGGTGGCAGCCGGTGCAGCGTGCGGAACTTGGCCTGCTCGTCGGGATGCAGAATGCCCTTCATATCCTGCGGCGCAACGGGATTGCGCGGCGGTTGCGCCATGGGTTGCCGGGTGTTGTCCAAATCGCCGAACCTCATACCGCTCGGTGTCGCGTTCTTACAAGACCCGCGGGCCGCCCGCGACGAGAGTGGACATCATGACGAACACCGTGAACCCCATCGCCGACGGCTACCACTCGATCACCTGCTTCCTCGCCGTCGCCGACGGCAACAAGGCCATCGACTTCTACTCCGCGGTCTTCGGGGCCGAGGTGATCAGCCGCAACGATCTGCCCGACGGGCAACCCGCGCACGCCGAGCTGAAGTTCGGCGATTCCACCCTGCAACTCGGCATGCCCATCCCGGACAACGGCGTGCTCGCCCCGAACGGGGAATGGGTGCACACCTCGATCGTGCACTACTGTCCCGACGTCGACGGCGTCATCGCCCGCGCCGCCGAACACGGCGCGCGCAAGGTCGAGGAGCCGCAGACCTTCGTCACGGGCGACCGCTTCGGCGTGGTGATCGATCCGTTCGGGCACCGCTGGGCGGTGCTGACCAAGGTCGAGGACGTGCCGAGGGAGGAGGCCGAGCGCCGGGTGAACGAGTGGTTGGCCTCCCAGGCCTGACCGGATCCGACAAGTATCCGCCACGGGAAACGAATCCCGTTGGCGGATACCACCTTTCAACCAGTGGCCGGTAGCGCTCACTTCAGCCCAGCGGCGTCCATGCCGCGCAGTTCCTTCTTCAGATCCGCGATCTCGTCGCGCAACCGGCCGGCCAGCTCGAATTGCAGCTCGCGGGCCGCGTTCATCATCTGGTCGGTGAGTTCCTTGACCAGGTCGGCCAGTTCGGCCCGCGGCATCGACTTGATATCGCGACCCTCGAACACACCCGCGCTCACCGCGCGCCCCGGCTCGCCCTGTGCCCGGCGGCCGCGGCTGGCATTGCGGCCCGAACCGCCGATCTCCACCTCGTCGTCCGCCTCCCGGTACACCTGGTCCAGGATGTCGGCGATCTTCTTGCGCAACGGTTTCGGGTCGATGCCCATCTGCTCGTTGTACGCGATCTGCTTCGCGCGGCGGCGATCGGTCTCCTCGATGGCGTGCCGCATCGAATCGGTGACCGAGTCGGCGTACATGTGCACCTCGCCGGAGACATTGCGGGCGGCCCGGCCGATGGTCTGGATGAGGCTGGTCGCGCTGCGCAGGAAGCCCTCCTTGTCGGCGTCCAGGATGGCGACCAACGAAACCTCCGGCAGGTCGAGGCCCTCGCGCAGCAGGTTGATGCCGACGAGCACGTCGTATTCGCCGAGCCGCAGCTGGCGCAGCAGTTCGACGCGACGCAGGGTGTCGATCTCGGAGTGCAGGTAGCGCACCCGGATGCCGAGCCCGAGCAGATAATCGGTGAGATCCTCGGCCATCTTCTTGGTCAGCGTGGTGACCAGCACCCGCTCGTCGCGCTCGGCGCGCACCCGGATCTCGTGCACCAGGTCGTCGATCTGGCCCTTGGTCGGCTTCACCACCACCTGCGGGTCGACCAGGCCGGTCGGGCGGATGACCTGCTCGACCACCTCACCGCCGGTCTGCCCCAGCTCGTACGGGCCCGGCGTGGCCGACAGGTACACCGCCTGGCCGATCCGGTCCGCGAACTCCTCCCAGGTGAGCGGCCGGTTGTCCACCGCCGAAGGCAGCCGGAAACCGTATTCGACCAGGTTGCGCTTGCGCGACATATCGCCCTCGTACATGCCGCCGATCTGCGGGACGGTCACATGCGACTCGTCGATGACGAGCAGGAAATCCTCCGGGAAGTAGTCGAGCAGCGTGGCGGGCGCGGAGCCGGCGGGCCGCCCGTCGATGTGGCGCGAATAGTTCTCGATGCCGGAGCAGAATCCGACCTGGCGGATCATCTCCAGGTCGTACTGGGTGCGCATGCGCAGCCGCTGCGCCTCCAGCAGTTTGCCCTGGCGCTCCAGCTCGGCGAGCCGCTCGGCCAGCTCCTCCTCGATATCGCGAACCGCGCGCTCCATCCGGTCCGGACCGGCGACGTAGTGGGTGGCCGGGAAGATGCGCAGCATATCCACCTGCCGCACCACATCGCCGGTGAGCGGGTGCAGGTAATACAGCGCCTCGATCTCGTCGCCGAAGAATTCGATGCGGATCGCGAGTTCCTCGTAGGACGGGATGATTTCGACGGTGTCGCCGCGCACCCGGAACGACCCGCGCACGAAGGACATGTCGTTGCGGGTGTACTGCACATCGACCAGCAGGCGCAGCAGCGCGTCGCGGTCGATCTCGCCGCCGACCTCGAGCTGCACCGACCGATCCAGGTAGGACTGCGGTGTGCCGAGGCCGTAGATGCACGACACCGAGGCGACCACCACGACATCGCGCCGAGACAGCAGACTGGAGGTCGCCGAATGGCGCAGCCGCTCGACATCGTCGTTGATCGAGCTGTCCTTCTCGATATAGGTGTCGGTCTGCGCGATATACGCCTCGGGCTGGTAGTAGTCGTAGTACGAGACGAAATATTCAACCGCGTTGTTGGGCAACATCTCCCGCAACTCGTTGGCCAGCTGCGCGGCGAGCGTCTTGTTCGGCGCCATCACCAGCGTCGGCCGCTGCAGCCGCTCGATGAGCCAGGCCGTGGTGGCCGATTTGCCGGTGCCGGTGGCGCCGAGCAGCACGACATCGCGCTCCCCCGCCCGGATCCGGCGTTCCAGCTCGGCGATCGCCGCGGGCTGATCGCCCGCGGGCTTGTGCTCGCTGACCACCTCGAACCGGCCGTCGGTGCGCTCGATCTCGCCGACGGGCCGGAATTCCGAATGGGCGAGCGGCGGCTCGTTGCCGGCGGGGATCTCGGTTGCGAAAGCCATGCTCCCAGCCTAGAACCAGGCACCGACAAGAACAGCCCGCCTTCGCGCCGGGCGGAATCCACCACTATGAAGACTGGACAGTCTAGTTGCCAGGCGTGTGCACAATGGTTCACCCAACCCTTGTTCAAGCCTTGCTCAAATAACCGTAATGGTCTCGAAAGGTCTGTTCTCACAACAGTATTCAGGTCCGGGTCGGCTTTGTCACACCGGGTGAGGAAGGGGTTGCCCAGGTGTACTCTGAGCTGGTTGTCCAGACTTGGTGAAGGGACGAGGCTATGAGCGCACTGCTGCCATTGCTCGTCGCCGCACCGGCGGTCACCGGGATCGCCGGATTTGTGGCCCGGGATATCCGTGGATTTGCATTCGCACACGGAACCATCGCGACCAACGGCAGCAACGGGGCCGCCGCGCCGCCGGGGCGAACGCCCACCAGACCAAGAGTCGAGTACTTCAACGTCGCCGAGTTCACCAATACCGATGCCAAGGGTTTCGTCCGGCCGGTCGAACGCTTCCACGTCGAACCGTGGGGCCTCTATATGGCGCGCTGCGTCGACGGGCCGCAGTTCCACTACCTGGAATCCTGGCTGCTGCCGGATCTTTCGATCCGCGCGACCATCGCGCACCGGCACGCCGGCGACCATCACGGCCGGGATTACTGCCTGGATATCGGCGAATACACCCGCATCGAGCCGAAGCGCTGGAAGGCGGTGGACCACTACCTCGATATCGAGGTGCAGGGTGGCCGCCGGGCCGATCTGCGCGGCGTCGACGAATTGCTGGCCGCGCACGCGGCCGGGGTGGTCGACACCGCACAGGCGCACCGAGCCTTCGAGCGCGCCACCGCCGCCATGGACGGGCTCGCCGCGCACGACCACGACGTCGACCGCTGGCTCGCCGCCCAGGGCATCGGCCTGACCTGGATGTAATCCGGCGCTCCGCCGGCCGCGCGACGCCGCGACCAAGCGCTCGAGTGGCGGTAGATTTTCTGCATGACACCCGGCGGGAAGGTCCGGCCGAAGAGGAGGCGGCGTGCGTAATCACGGAGGACTGGTCAACGCCGACCCGGCGCCGGTGCACGTGCACCGGCCGAAGGTCGAATATTTCGACATCGCCGGGCTGACCAACACCGATCCGAAGGGTTTCGTGCGGCCGGTGGAGACGTATCGGGTCGAGTCGTGGGGCCTGTACATGGCGCGCACCTCGGACCATCCGCAGTTCCACTACATCGAGTCGTGGCTACTACCCGAGCTGTCCCTGCGCGCGACCGTATTCCACTATCACCCGGCGCATCAGCGCGATCAGGACTACTACCTGGATCTCGGTGAGTACACCCGGCTCGGCCCGAAACAGTGGAAGTCGGTGGACCACTACCTCGACATCGTGGTCCGCTCGGGCCGCGAGACCGAACTGCTCGATGTCGACGAGCTGCTCGCCGCCCATGCCGCGGGTTTGATCGGCGCGGCCGAGGCCGAGGCGGCGGTGGCCAACGCGGCCACCGCCATCGACGGCATCGCCGCGAACGGCCATTCCCTGGAATCCTGGATGGAATCCATGGGCATCACCCTCACCTGGATGTAAGCAGAACCTTCGCGGCCCTCGCCGATCCGACCCGGCGCGCCATCCTGGCGCGGCTGGCCGACGGCGAGGCCACCGTCACCGAACTCGCCGAGCCGTTCGCGATGAGCCTGCCCGCCATCTCCAAACACCTGAAGGTCCTGGAGCGCGCCGGGCTCATCACCCGCGGTCAACACGCGCAATGGCGCCCGTGTCGCCTGGACGCGGCCCCGCTGGCCGAGGCCACCAACTGGCTCGGCCGCTACCGCCGGTTCTGGGACCAGCGCTTCGACCGGCTCGACGAACATCTGCGCAACATCCAGCACAAGGACTGAAATGACCGACTTGATGACGCTGCCGCAGGGCGATGTACGCCTGCTCCGAACCGAACTGGCCCAGGACCTGCTCGCGACGAATATTCCCGCGCGCCTTGCCTATACCGCCGCCGACGGCACACCGCGGGTACTGCCGATGAATTTCGTGTGGAACGGCGCCGAGGTGGTGATGTCCGGATTCGCCCCGTCACACAAGACACGCGCCCTGCGCGCCCGCCCCGATGTCGCGATCACCATCGATACCACCGACGCGCCGCCGCGGGTACTGCTGTTGCGTGGCCGCGCCGAGATCACCGAAATCGACGGCCTGGCACCGGATTACGTCGCGGCGATGCGCAAGGGCGGCGACCCGGCGGTCGAGGGTTATCTCGACATGCTCCGCGCCATGGCGCCGAAGATGGAGCGAATCGCGGTGCGCCCCACCTGGGTTGCGCTGATGGATTTCCAAACCCGTTATCCCTCCGGCGCACCCGACTGGATGACCGGCGGAGCCGAGGAGACACCGCGATGAGCGACCGCGAATTCACCATCGTCCGAGTCTTCGACGCACCGCGCGAACTGGTCTACCGCGCCTGGCTCGATCCCGACCAGCTCACGCAATGGGCCGGGCCGCACGGCTTCTCGACACCGCGCGACAGCATCGTGGTGGAACCGCGAGTGGGCGGACGGTATGCGTCGGTCATGGTGTCCGACACCGATGGCAGTCGATATCCGAGCGTCGGCGTCTTCCGCGAGCTGGTCGAGCCCGAGCGCCTGATATTCGCCTGGGGCGATCCGACCGGTCCGGAAGGGGAATCGATCATCACGGTGACCTTGGACGACACCGAGGACGGCAAGACCGTCATGACCTTCCATCTGCTCGCCCCCGGCCCGATCAGCCCCGAGGACGGTGCGCGCGACGGCTGGGGCCAGAGCCTCGACCGGCTGGCAAAGCTGTTCTGACGCATCGGGTTATCGCGCCGCGCGCCAAGCGCGGACGCGCTCGTACGCGGCGTCGAACCACGGTTCCTTCACGTCCAGGTAGGCCAGGGTCGCCTCGGTGCCGGTCAGCCCGGCGGCCTTGGCCTCGCCCGCGCGTTTCACCTCGAGGTATTCGGCGCGGGCCGCGGCATCGGCGCGCAACCAGTCCCGGAAGTCGAGCGCGAACCGCTGGCCGGGCGAGCCGTCGACCCTGATGTGCACGTTCGCCAGGCGGCCCGGGTCGGCATTCGCATGAATTCTCTTGGCCCACAGTGCTTTATCGATTCCGGCCGGATCCTGCGGGGTCGGTTTCGGACTATCCCCGGTGATCTCCGCGATCACCGGGAAACCCGCCGCGCCCAGCGCATCGCGCAGCCCGTCGGCCACGTCCAGATCGGCGACGGTGATCTGCAGGTCGAGCACATCCTTCGCGGGCAGGCCCGGCACGGAGGTGGATCCGATGTGATCGATCCGCGAGGCCGAGGTACCGCAGGCCACCCACAGCCGCGCGATCAGCCGCTGCGCCTGCGCGGGCCACTCCGGATTCGGCGGCGCCAGAGCGACATTCGCCCGCCGCGCCCGGGTTCCGGTGCGCAGATTGTGTTCGAACGGCACCAGCCGGTTGCGCCACAGGTCGCGCACCACCGCGTCGACCGCACCGGCCGGACCGGAATTGTCCAGTAACACATCGGCCGCCGCGCGCCGCTGCTCGTCGGTGGCCTGCGCCGAAATTCGGGCGCGCGCGTCGGATTCGGCGATACCGCGGAATTCCACCAAACGCCGAATTCGGGTTTCCTCGGGCACGTCGACGATCAGCACCAGATTCATCAACGGCGCCAATCCGTTTTCCACCAACAATGGAATGTCCTGCACCACGATCGCATCCGGCGGCGCGGCGGAAATGAGTTCCGCGGTGCGTTTACCGACCAGCGGATGGGTGATCGAATTCAGGGTCGCGCGCGCGGCGTCGGAGCCGAATGCCTTGGCGGCGAGCGCGGGCCGGTCCAGGCTGCCGTCGGCGGCGAGTATCTCCGCGCCGAAGGCCGCGACGAGTGCGGCCAGACCCTCGGTACCCGGTGCGACCACCTCTCGCGCGATGACATCGGAGTCGATGATCACCGCGCCGAGTTCGGCGAGCGTCCGCGCCACCGTCGACTTGCCCGCTCCCATGCCTCCGGTGAGGCCGATCCGCAACATTGACCAAGTCTCGCATCCCGGCGGCGTCCCGACCCGCGCGGCCCGGGGCGCGGACAAACCCTCCTAATACCCAGCCGCCCACCGCATTCCACATACCGACCGACCATTTGGCCGATCCGTGACATCGTCGAGACCGATCCGCAACAATTACCGGAGAATCCGGACCGGCGAAGATAACTTTCCGACACGCCGGGGCAATTACTTGCGCAAAATACCGTGCCCGCCAGTTTCGTTCGGCTAATCTTCGCCCTGGCGATCCAGGCCAGCACCAGCAAGCAAAGGAACACAATTGGGCACCAGACACGACCAGACGGGTCGCCACCGCCTGGGAATGGCGGGCGGAGTGCACTGCATCCACATCCCCGCCGTCGCGGCCGCGCTCGCCGAGCATCGCCGCACATGGTTCACCGCGTTGATCAGCCCGGCCCGGCACAGCTTCGCGGCCATGCGAAAACGCTCCGCAGTCGTCCCGAGTGTCCGCTGGGTGCCCGCCACCGTCGGCTGAACACACACTTGGGCAGTGGCCCAGCCCATTTCGGGGGCTGGGCCACTCGCCTGTCCCGGGCCGGGACCGAATGTTCTTACATCTGTAAGGATTACGCGCGCACGAGACCGCTCGGCTTGCGCCGGGTGCCCGGCTGCTGACGCGGCATCTCGTTCGGCGGTACCGGATACGGCACGCCCTTGGTCGCGGTGCCGAGCGCGATATTCGGGCCGCACTGGGCAACGGCCGCATCCATTTTCGGCTTCGGATCGCTCAGCACCGGCTTGGCGGCGTTCGGCGCGGAACCGAAATCGAAGGCCGAGGTCATATCGCCGGTGACGCCGCGCCGCCACTTCGTCAGATTGGGCACCTGGACCCCGAACCGGGTTTCCAGCAGCCGCAGCTGCGAGGTGTGGTCGAAGGTCTCCGAGGCCACCAGCCCACCCCGGCTGTACGGCGAAATCACCAGTCCCGGAACGCGATACCCGAGCCCGATCGGCCCGGCGATACCCTTCGCCGAGCTGACCCGGTCCAGCGGAACGGTCAGGAATTCACCCGGCGTGCCCGGCGGCGCCGTCGGCGGGGTGACGTGATCGAAGAAGCCGCCGTTCTCGTCGTAGCTGATGATCAGCGCGGTCTTCTCCCACACCTTCGGATTCGAGGTGAGGATGTCGAGCAGCTGCACGATGCCGTACGCGCCGAAAGCCGCGGGCAGCGCCGGATGTTCGCAGTTGATCAGTGCCGGGATCACCCAGGAGACCGCGGGCAGTGTGTCATTGGCGACATCGGCCTGGAAGTCGTTGGGATACACCGGCGCGATGCCGCGGCGATGCAGTTCGGAGTTCGGGTCCTGCGACTGTTTGAAACAGCCGAGCATGCCGTCCAGGATCACCGAGGACAGCGGGCCGACATCGCGGTTGTTGTATACCTTCCAGCTCACCCCGGCCTCGGACAGATTCTCCGGGAAAGTGCGCCAGCTGTAGGCGTTCTGCGGAATCAGCGTCGGCGTCTCGACCAGCGGACCGCCCGCGAGGCCGTCCGGATCGATGGTCGCGCTGATCCAGTAGAGCCGGTTGGGATCGGTCGGGCCGAGCACCGAGCAGTGGTAGTTGTCGCAGAGGGTGAACGCCTCGGCCAGCTCGTGGTGGATCGGAATATCCTCGCGCAGGTAGTAACCCATGGCGGCGGGCGCGTTGGCGGGGCCGACGCTCTCGATGGACATCGGCATCCACTGATCGTTGCGGCCGCCGTTCCACGCCCGATGCATACCGCCCCAGGTGTGGTCCGGATCGTTGATGCATTCGCCGTCGAGGGTCGCGCCGCGCGTGGTGTCCAAGCGGAACGGGTTGACATAACCGTCGGGCGACGGGCCCGCGCCGGGTGTCCACCCGTACTGACGCCACGACGCGGACGGATCGTCGAAGCCGCGGACGCCGGAGAAGGTGCCGAAGTAGTGGTCGAACGAGCGATTCTCCTGCATCAGCAGCACGAAGTGTTCGATATCGCCGAGTCCGCCCATACCCGCCGGATCGGCGGCGTACGCGCGCTCGATGATCGGGTTGGCCCAGGAGGCCAGCGCGCCGACCGCACCCGCGGCCGCCGCCTTCGCCAGGAACTGTCTACGGTTGAGGCCGCTGAACGGGCTCGCTGCGCACATCTTGCGGTAGGGCCTTTCTGCCGAGCTGACTTTCCCGCAGCGACACTACCGTTAAGTTGGTCAAACGTCCGACTTCATCGAATTCGATCAGGCAGCGCGCACAATTGCGGCATTGCCGCGAAAGCCTACCGTTCGCCGGCGCACATCCCATTCCCCGTGTCCGATTGTGCGACAGGATTAATCAGCCGGTTGCGCGGAGTTCGCGGGGACGGTCCGGCCGCGACCTTCAGTGCCGGTTATCCCGCCCGCGATTCAGCCACTGCAGTCCGTCACGCAACGTCGGCGGCCGTTCGATGGAACCCCGGTCGGATTTGCGCGACCCGCGCTCCTCATCCCGCTGATCGCCGCGGTTCCCGTACGACTGCGCCTGCGTCAGGAATCGGTCGAAGGTTTGGTCGATGACCGAATTCGACCGCCCGCCTTCCTTACCGTCCTGCTTGAACGGCACGCCGGTGGAGAAGGCGCGCAAGCCGAGGGTCAACATCTCCCCCAGCATGCCGATACCGATCGACAGCGTGGTCGGCCGCGCGTCGTGATGCATGCCGAGCGCGACGCCGACCATGCTCACCCCGAATCCGACCGCGAACGAAGTCACCCACACCACAACGGTTTTCACGGTGTAGCGCTGCCAGAGATGCCCGTCGCGCTCGAAGATGTCGACCGTCGTCCCGCGCACCGCGCCGAAGGCGATACCGATCACGCCGCCGATCACCAGGAAGGTGATGTCGACGGCACTCAGATCCTTGACCTTGGTGACGCTGAACACGCCGATCGCCACCAGGATCAGCGGGGTGAGGAAGATATCGCGGGCGTCCATCGGCTCGCCCCGGAATCGCTTGATCACCAAGGCGATCACGCCGACGATGATGGCCACCAACAACCACATGCTCATGCCGTCTCCCAACCGTTTTCCTGCTGCCGTTGGAAACTACGAGGCGGCCGTGGATTCGAGATCCGCCGAAGGGAGGACTCGGCGGAGGAGTCGAGGACGATTCCTAGAGGCCCAGTGAACGCACCAGATCCAACATCTCGGCGTGGTAAAGCTTTGCGGGATCCCGGGATTGGGGGATCAGGTGGCCGTAGATCTCCAGCGCGATCAGTCCGTGCATCCGCCCCCACATCCGCAGCGCCAGCGCCAGCGCGGCGGGCGGCAACTCCGGGAATTCGGCGCGCACATGGGTTACCAGGTCGGCATCGAAATCCGACCAGGTGATCTCGTCGCCCCCTTGCAGCGCCTGCGCATGTGACCAGGCCGCTGCGACCAGACCGACCAGACCGTTGCAGGCCCGCGCCTCGGCCTCGGCGGCCGGACCGCCCGGCGGCGGCTGATAGCCGGGCACCGGGTCGCCGTAGATGAGCCGGAAGCCTTCGGGATTCGCCAGCGCCCACCGGCGTACCGCCTCACCCCAGGCCACCACCCGACCCGCCGGATCGCTTGCCGGAATCCGGTCGCGTGCCGCCTCCAACTCGTCGACGAGCGCGCCGTAGACATCCGAGATCAATGTGGTGATCAGGTCGTCGCGGGTGGCGTAGTAGCCGTAGATGGCCCCCGCGGTCATACCCATCTCGCGGGCGATGGCGCGCAGCGCGATCGCATCCGGACCGCCCTCGGCCAGCAACCGCAGCGCGATCGTCTTGATGTCCTCGGTGGTCTGCGCCCGCAGACGGTCCCGGCGACGCTGTACGACTTCGGCCACGGTTGACACCTTACAGCGTGCGGCTACTATCTTCCGTGTCGTCACTGAACGGCGTGTAGTAAGTGAACGCAGTGTAGAGCGAGGCATCGTGAACATCGGAATCTTCGGCGCGACCGGGGTAATCGGCAGTGCCGCGGTGGCGGAGGCCGTCGGGCGGGGACATCGAGTCACCGCGTTCAGCAGGGATGCGGCGCGCTTCCCCGCCGACCGGGGCGGGGCGGATTGGCGGGTCGCCGACTGGCTGGACACCGAAAGCATCGCCGAGGCCATCGCCGGACAGGACGTGGTGATCAGCGCGGTGAACGCCGGCCACGGCGTCGCCGACACCATCGCCAACGCGGACAGGTTCGTCAGCGGCGCGCGGGCCATGATCGGCGCGCTCGAGCGGCACCCGTCGGTACGGCTGATCTCGGTCGGCGGCGCGGGCAGTCTCGAGGTGGCGCCGGGACGCCAAATCCTCGACGGCGGCGCCGAATTCGATCGGAACCTGGTCGAAGAGCTGGAGGTGCCAAAGGAATACGGTGCGGTGGTGCGCGCGCTGCGCGACGCGCTGAACCTGTATCGCCAATCCAACCGCAATTGGACCTCGGTCAGCCCGTCGGCGCTGCGCATCCGCCCAGGCGAGCGCACCGGTCGCTTCCGGATCGGCACCGATCAACTGCTGGTCCGCGCCGACGGCACCAGCGATATCTCCGCGGCCGACCTCGCCGTCGCCCTGCTCGACGAGGCCGAACAACCGCGATTCATCCAGCGCCGATTCACCGTCGGCTACTGAAAGTCAGGAACAACAATGGATTTGGGACTCGACGGACGCACCGCCATCGTCACCGGCGCGGGCCGCGGCATCGGGCTCGCCATCACGAAGACATTGCTCGCCGAGGGCGTCAGCGTGGTCGGCGCCGCCCGCACCATCACCGCCGAACTCCGGGCGACAGGTGCGGTCACGGTTCCCGTCGACCTCGCAACGACCACCGGCGCAACCGAACTCGCCGCACAGGCGACGGCCGCGCTCGGCGGCGTCGATATCCTGGTCAACAATGTCGGCGGCGCGGACTTCAACGCACTCAACGGTTTTCTCGATATAGACGACGAAACCTGGCGGCGCACCTTCGATTTGAACTTCTACAGCGCCGTCCGGATGACCAGGGCGGCACTGCCTAGCCTCGTCGAGCGGCACGGCACAGTGATCAACGTCTCCTCGATCGTCGGCCGTGCGCCCGGTGCGGCCGTCGCCGACTACGGCGTTGCCAAGGCCGCGCTCACCGCGCTCGGCAAGGCCATTGCGGAGCAATTCGGTCCGCGGGGTGTCCGGGTCAACACCATCTCCCCCGGCCCGGTCCGCACCGCGTTCTGGGAATCCGCAGCCGGCCCCGGCGGAAAGATCGCCGCCGCCAACGGTATTCGCGTCGAGGAATTCCTCCCGCAACTTCCGTCCACGGTCGGCATGACCACCGGCCGCCTGATCGAGCCCGCCGAGATCGCCGCCCAGGTCGCCTTTCTCGCCTCCGACCACGCCCGCAGCATCGTCGGGGCGGATCTGATCGTCGACGGCGGCGCGCTGAAGACCGTGTGAGGCCCCGCCCGGTGTCGGGCAGCGGAACTTGTCGTACCCCTGCGGCAGAATACGAAGTGGGTCGGACGTCGACCGAGTTGCTGGACAAGGTAATTCGCAACTCGAGCCGAGGAGGGGCCATGCCCGACGTCCATGCTTCGATGCCCGACCCGCGGGATCCGCTGCCCGCCCGGCACCTGCCTGCCGAGCAGCCGCCCAACCGGCACCGCCGCGCGCTCGACCTCGCCGAGGAGGCCGAACACCACCGGTCGCTGCTGCGGTCCGCCGCCGCCGACTACCGGTGGCGGGTGGCACAGCGGGTGTCCGAGCTGACACCGGAGGATCAGCGGTACTACCTCGACGAGGCCGAACGCCTCATCGAACAGCTGATGATCGACCCGGTCCGGCACAGCACGCTGGACCTGGACGCCTATCGCGCGATCCGCGACGGCGTCCCGGTCACCTACGACAGCGCGCAGCGCATGTACGTGCTGCGCCGCCCCGGCCGCGACCCACTGCCGATCCGGCCGGGCCTGGCCGAACATCGGCTCGGCGTCATCGCACGCCTGGCCGGACTCGGCCTGCGCCTGGACCAGATCCAGGTCGTCGCCCTCACCACGGCCCAGATGGTCGCCCCGCACGAGGCCGCCGTCCCACCCCGCGGCGCCCCCGAAGTTTTGCGCGGCACAACAGGATTCCCGTCCCGGCGTGGAGCTCCGGTGACCCCGCGGCCGTCGGGGTTGCCAAACGGCGGCGTCTGAGCTGGTGCTGTCTGGGGTGGTCGGTGCGTTCGGCTGGTGGTTGCGCCGCTACGACGGCTGGATCGCCTGAGATGGGTGCGAATCGAGTTGGCATGCGGCGGTGTCGGTTTCGCACAAGGGATGGCGCTGTCCCCAGCGTCGGCGTGCCGTGTCCGGATGCCGCCGTCGCTCGTGTTCCGTGCACACGGCGTGCGGGTTTCGCCCTCGGGTAGGGGGATCGGTGCGTGGGTGTGTGGTCGCGTCGCTACGACGGCTGGATTGCCTCAGGTAGGCGCCGGGGTGCGTTGGCATGTGGCGGTGCGGTTTCGCATCCGGGGTGAGGCCGATATCCGTACCGGCGCTGTAGCATCCGGCCTGAACGGACAAAACCAGACGACTTCTGCGGGATTTCCGCATATCCCAGCTGATTTTGTCCACCTAGGCCGACTGAATCGCTCCCCGCCCCTGTTTTTACCTTTGATCCAGTAGGCAATCCGTTCACGCATAGCAAACTGGCTTCTCGCACAGGTAATCGCTTGCGCCAGAAGCTAATTGGTGCACTGGAACTAAGATCGCGGCGTGTCGGCGGCATGCGCGAAGGCCGATTCGGTTACCGCCTACGCGCACGTAGATAGCCAGAAAGTCGCCCAGTGATCGGGTCGGGTAGTAGTTGTTGTCTAACTCTGAGCGACAACACCGGGATGTGAACCTGATTGTCGCTCAGAGTTAGACAACAACTATCTCGCGCGATCTACACTATGCTCACTTGCGCAAACATCCAGCTTCCCGCACTGAGGATTGCAGGCGCGGAAGCCGAAACCTTCGCGGGAACAGCGGCATCCGGAATACGAGACCGGAACACCCTCGGCACGGGGCGGGATGGGAATCATCCAAGGTGCGAACCGGAACACCGCATACCAGCGCACCCCGCGCCTATCTCGGGCGATCCGGCCGTCGTAGCGACGCGACCACGAGACCAACCCACCGATCACTCCCAACAACACCCCGGAAAACGACTGCGCCCCAACCGAATCCGGTTGGGGCGCAGTCAGATCAAGCTAGGGCTTAGCCGTTGCCCGACAGCTTCTCACGCAGAGCGGCCAGCTGGGCGTCGCTCGCGAGCGAACCGCCAGCGGGTTCCGACTGCGAGGCGGCGGCCTGCGCACCGCTCTCGGAGGAGTAGTTGGACGGACCACCGTTCGCGGCCTCGGCCGCGGCGTCGGCCGCCATCTTCTCCATCTGCGCGGTGTGCATCTTGTGGCGACGCTCCGCCTCGGCGTAGCGGCCTTCCCACTCCTCGCGCTGCTTGTCGAAGCCCTCGAGCCATTCGTTGGTCTCGGGATCGAAGCCCTCGGGGAAGATGTAGTTGCCCTGATCGTCGTAGCTGTCGGCCATGCCGTACTTCGACGGGTCGAACTCGGCGTGGTAGTCCTCGTTCGCCTGCTTCAGCGACAGCGAGATCCGGCGACGCTCCAGGTCGATGTCGATGACCTTGACCATCGCGTCGTCGCCGACGGCGACAACCTGGTCCGGCACCTCGACGTGGCGCTCGGCCAGCTCGGAGATGTGCACCAGGCCCTCGATGCCCTCCTCGACGCGGACGAACGCGCCGAACGGAACCAGCTTGGTGACCTTGCCCGGCACGATCTGGCCGATCGCGTGGGTGCGGGCGAACTGACGCCACGGATCTTCCTGAGTCGCCTTGAGCGAGAGCGAAACCCGCTCGCGATCCAGGTCGACGTCGAGCACCTCGACGGTGACCTCGTTGCCGACCTCGACGACCTCGGACGGGTGGTCGATGTGCTTCCAGGACAGCTCGGAGACGTGCACCAGACCGTCGACACCGCCGAGATCGACGAATGCGCCGAAGTTGACGATCGAGGAGACCACACCCTTGCGGACCTGGCCCTTCTGCAGCTGGTGCAGGAATTCGCTGCGCACCTCGGACTGGGTCTGCTCCAGCCAGGCGCGACGGGACAGGACCACGTTGTTGCGGTTCTTGTCCAGTTCGATGATCTTGGCCTCGATCTCCTTGCCGACGTACGGCTGCAGATCGCGGACGCGGCGCATCTCGACGAGCGAGGCAGGGAGGAAGCCGCGCAGGCCGATGTCCAGGATCAGACCGCCCTTCACGACCTCGATGACGGTGCCCTTGACGGCCTCGTCCTTCTCCTTGAGCTCTTCGATGGTGCCCCACGCACGCTCGTACTGCGCCCGCTTCTTCGACAGGATCAGGCGGCCTTCCTTGTCCTCCTTGGTGAGAACGAGGGCCTCGACCTCATCGCCCACGGAAACGACCTCGTTCGGGTCGACATCGTGCTTGATGGAGAGTTCGCGGGAGGGGATGACGCCTTCGGTCTTGTAACCGATGTCGAGCAGAACCTCGTCGCGGTCGACCTTGACGATGGTTCCTTCGACGATGTCGCCGTCGTTGAAGTACTTGATCGTGGCGTCGATGGCGGCGAGGAAGTCCTCGGCGGAGCCGATGTCGTTGACGGCTACCTGCGGCGAGGTGACGGTGGTGGGCATGTGTCGGTTTGCTCCGGACGGATTGTGGTCGGTTGCGGACATTGGAACTTTCGGTACGCTGCGATCTCACCGCGCAGGTGTGATTGACGGACACTAGGAACGTACCGCACGCAACGCATGTGAAACTCAGCACGGGTTGAACTCCGGTACGGTTGTACTGAAGACACTCGCGCGTTCAGCGTACGCGACCTTGGTCCGGCCGGGCAAACCGGTCCCACGCGCCGCGCCGATTACGCTGTCGGCGTGTCGGATGAACGCCATGCGATGGCAAACGCACTGCTCGGAACCGCGGGAACGGCGCGGACCCGGCTCGGTTCGGCCGCGAGTCAGCAGGCCAGCCGACGCTGGTGGGACGCCGACGCCGAGCAATACCACGAAACCCACGCCGATTTCCTCGGAGTCGACTCCCCCGAGGGTGAATTCATCTGGTGCCCGGAGGGTCTGCACGAGGGCGATATGCATTTCCTCGGCGAGCTCGCGGGCAAACGAATCCTGGAGATCGGCTGCGGTTCCGCGCCGTGCGCGCGCTGGCTGGCCGGGCAGGGCGCGCATCCGATCGGGCTGGACCTGTCCATGGGGATGCTGGCGCGCGGGCGCGCGGCGATGGATCGGGGCGGGCCGCGGGTGCCGCTGGTGCAGGCGGGCGCCGAGGCGCTGCCGTTCCTGGACGAATCCTTCGACCTGGCCTGTTCGGCCTTCGGCGCGGTGCCGTTCGTCGCGGATTCGGCCCTGGTGATGCGCGAGGTGGCCCGGGTGCTGCGGCCGGGCGGCCGCTGGGTTTTCTCGGTGAACCATCCGATGCGCTGGGTTTTCCCCGACGATCCCGGTCCAGCCGGGTTGACCGCATCGATTCCCTATTTCGACCGCACGCCCTATGTGGAATTGGACGGTGAAGGTCAGCCGACCTATGTGGAACACCACCGCACCATCGGCGACCGGGTGCGCGAAATCGTCGCGGCCGGTCTGCTGCTGAAGGACATCGTGGAACCGGATTGGCCGGAATGGCTGGACCGGGAATGGGGTCAGTGGAGTCCGCTGCGCGGCGAGTTATTTCCCGGCACCGCCATATTCATCACCGAGAAACCGGAATCCTGAGGAAGGCGACGGCATCCATGCCGATCGACGGATCGAGCGGGGCATAGCGGGTGTCATCGGTGGACCGGGCCCGCAGATCGGGATATTCCGCAAGGATGGTGGCGAGTTCGCGCGGCGGGAAGAGCGCACGCTCCGCGGTCGCCGCCGCGAGCACACCTTGCAGGGTGGACCGGTCTTCCCTGGTGTCGACATCGTCGACGCCGTCGGCGGCGATGAAGACATAGCGCTCGCCCAGGTGCGCGGCGGCGAGCGCGCCCGCACTCCACCAGCGCCAGGTCTCCCCCATGGCCCGCACGATGGATTCGTTGCGTTGCAGATGCGCATTGTGCGCGAATACCAAGGCGGGCCTGCCGGTTTCGACGATCTCGAGCAGATTCTCCGACATCATGACATCGCGCAGGCCACCCAGTATCGAGATCCGGTCCGGCACCGGATTCGCCATCGCGGCGTGGTAGCGCAGCAGCCCGTGCGCGGTTCTGGCGAACATGCGGGCGCGCTCGAAATCTTTGCCGGAGACGGCTTTTCGGAGTGCAGGGGCCTCGGCTTCGAAACAGCCGACCAGGTCGTCCACGGCACAGCGCAGCGTCTTGGCCCGGTCGGTGTCACCGATGGACCGGGCCGCCTCCCACATGGCGTCCGGATTCGACCATTCCGCGTCGTCACCGATCAGCTCGTCCAATTCGCCTGCGGTGTGCGGGATTCGCGACGCAGGCAGATGTTCGGCAAGAAAAGCATGCACCGAATGCACGACGACGCGGGGGCTCGGCGCCGCCGCCATCTCGAGCGGGCCGTCGAAACCGTGGAAGCGGACCCGATCGGCCGGGGCGACACCGGCGTTGTAATCGCGCAGCCAGCAGACCAATTCACGATTCGCCCGGAGCGCGCCGAAGTTGTGACTGAAGCCGCGGGCGAGCACATCGTCGAGATCGCCGCGGCCGGTGGTCACGTAATCGTCGACCAACATGCCCGCGAGGCAATCCGATTCGAGTGCGATGGCGCGAAAACCGTGCCGCGACACCAGTTCCCGCAGCAGGTCGTTACGCAGTTCCGGGAATGCCTCGATGCCGTGCGTCGGCTCGCCGAGGGCGAGTAGCGACGGCGGCGTCGGGAGGGCGCCCAGGAAGGCGCGTACCGAATCGGCGAGCGCGGCGGCGGAGAGGTCGAGGCCGGAGACTGATATCGGAGAGGTCATCGGAATCCTTTGCTACACAACACCATGACCCCTTCAACGATATCGTTGAACACCGTATTGGTATTTTCCGCGAATTTCTCTGCTATCCGCCGGGTAAACCCTCAAATGCCTGGATAGCACGACGCCGGGCACCGCACCCGATGCCCGGCGTCGCTTCAGCGCTACTCAGTCCCCCACAGGTTTCGATTTCGGTTTGCGGCCCGCCTCCTCCAGCGCCAGCCGCAGTGCGTATTCGATCTGGGCGTTGATACTGCGCAGGTCGTCGGCGGCCCACTTGGCGATGGCGTCGTGCACCGACGGATCCAGGCGCAGCAGTATCTTTTTGCGCTCGACCATGAGATCGGCTCAGCTGTAGAGGGTTCCGGCGTTGACGACGGGCTGTATCGCACGGTCGCCACACAGCACGACCAGCAGGTTGGACACCATCGTCGCCTTGCGCTCCTCGTCCAGTTCCACCATTCCCTGCTCCGCCAGCCGGTCCAGGGCCATTCCGACCATACCGACGGCGCCCTCGACGATCTTGGTCCGGGCCGCGACCACCTGGGCGGCCTGCTGGCGAACCAACATGGCCTGCGCGATCTCGGGCGCGTAGGCGAGGTGGGTGATCCTGGCCTCGATGATCTCGATGCCCGCCAACTCGGTGCGATCACGCAGTTCGGTAGTGAGCTCGCCCGCCACCTCGGCGCCGTCGCGCAGGCTGGTGCGCTCCGTGTCGTGCGCGTCGTACGGGTGGGTGGTGGCCAGATGCCGGACCGCGGCCTCGGACTGGGTTTCCACGTAGACCTCGTAATCGTCGACGGCGAAGGCGGCCTTGAAGCTGTCGACCACCCGATAGACCACCACGGCGGCGATCTCGACCGGATTGCCGTCGGCATCGTTGACCTTCAGCTTCTGCGTTTCGAAGTTACGCACCCGCAGCGAGATGCTCTTGCGGTCGGTGAGCGGGACCACCGAGTAGAAGCCGGGTTCGCTCACCGAGCCGATATAGCGGCCGAAGAACTGAATCACCTTGGCCTCGTTGGGATTCACGACCACCAGACCGGTCGCGGAGAGCAGTAGTGCGACCACGACGAGCGTCCCGACGATTGCCCCGGCTATCGCCAGCGCGTTGTCGTTCTTGGCCCCCTCGGCGTAGCCGGCCGCAGCGGCCGCGCCGAATCCGATGACCAGCACGACCACCCCCAGCAGCACCGGGAACCCGTTGACGTGAAAGGCAGCCCGAAGCTTCATGACATCCTCCTAGTATCATGGTGATATCACTAAGATAGCAGCAGTGCCCGCGGCCCGGAAGTCCGGATTTCCGCTGACGATCGGTTCAGCGCGCGGCCGCGAGCTCGGCGAATTCGTCGAACAGCGGATCGCGCCGCTCGACCGCCCAGGCCAGGCATACCTGGTTGGGTGCGAGCCCGCGCACCGGAACATAGGCGATATCCGGCCGGGTGTAGAAGGTCGCCACCGAGAGCGGCAGCACGACGATCCCGTATCCTGCCGCCACATGCTCGAGCTTCTCCTCGACGCTCCGGAAGACCGGTGCCGCGTCGCGCGGCCGCGTCGCGATATCCCGCCATTCGGGCACCGCATCCGGATCCTGACTCAACCGCTCGTCGGCGAGATCGGCGATCTCGACCGACTCCTTGCCCGCGAGCCGGTGATCGGCGGCCAGCACCACCACCCTCGGCTCGGTGTACAGCGGGCGCACGCGCAGGCCGTGCCGGTCGATCGGCATGCGCACGAAGCCGGCGTCGACTCGGCCGTCGCGGATCACCTCCACCTGGTCGTCCCAGGTGGTGCGCACCAATTCGACGGTGAGCCCGGGATGGCGTTCGCGCAGCGCCCGCACCGGCTCGGTGACGATCAGGCCGGGCATGAAGCCGACGGTGAAGGTGTCCGCACCGCGTGACGCCCGAATCACCCTGCGGCGCAAGGCATTCGCGCTGGCCAGCAGCGGACGCGCGTCGGCGAGCAACTGTACGCCCGCCGCGGTCAGCTCGGTCGAGCGGCGGTCCCGGACGAACAGCTGCGCGCCGAGTTCGTCCTCCAGCGCCCGAATCTGCCGGGACAGCACCGGCTGCGCGATATACAGCGCCTGAGCCGCCCGGCCGAAGTGCAGATGCTCGGCCACGGCGACGAAATAGCGCAACTTGCGCAGGTCGACATCCACCATGATGCCCTCAGGGTATTACAGACGGGGAAAAGGGTTTTGGACGCGGGCGGGCTCGCGGATCGAAGGTGGACAGGCAGTTTCGATCGAAAGGGAAAAGCCATGTCCCTCACTGGACAACATGTCGTAGTCCTGGGCGGTACTTCGGGAATCGGATTCGCGGTGGCCGCCGCCGCGGCCGGGCGGGCGGCGAAAGTCACCGTGGTTTCCAGTGATCCGGAGCGGGTGGCGCATGCGGTCGCGCAGCTGCCGGACGGTGTCGCGGGCAAGGTCGCCGACCTGACCGAACCCGCCCGGGTGACCGCGCTGTTCGACGAGATCGGCGCCCTGGATCATCTGGTATTCACCGCCGGTGAGGCGCTGCTGCTCGGCCCGCTAGCCGATCTGGACCTGGCAGCCGCGCGAAAGTTCTTCGAGCTCAGGTACTTCGGCGTGCTCGCCGCGGTGCGGGCGGCCGCACCGCTGATCGCGCCCGGCGGCTCGATCACCCTCACCACCGGCACCGCGAGCCCCCGGCCGATGCCCGGATCGACGGTGACCTCCAGCCTCTGCGGCGCGTTGGAGGGCCTGACCAGGGCGCTGGCCGTGGAACTCGCCCCGATCCGGGTGAATGCGGTGATGCCGGGCGTCGTTCG
This sequence comes from Nocardia sp. JCM 34519.1, assembly GCF_020361265.1. Classification (NCBI taxonomy): domain Bacteria; kingdom Bacillati; phylum Actinomycetota; class Actinomycetes; order Mycobacteriales; family Nocardiaceae; genus Nocardia; species Nocardia sp. JCM 34519.1. The sequence continues at coordinate 140,469 of NZ_JAIRBR010000012.1, read as the reverse complement.
TTCACCGATGTGGGATTTCCTGCCGGAGGATGCGCGCGAACAACTCTACGGCAGCGGCGACGGCGCACCGCTGGGCCGGATCGGCGAGACCACCGATATCGCCGAGGCGTACCTGTTCTACCTGACCCAGCGGCACGCGACCGGCACGATTCTGCCGCTGGACGGCGGCGCGATCCTGGTGTGACGCACGAATCGGGCGCGGTGCCGGTATATTTCGGCGCCGCGCCCGATGAGGCCGGGCGGCAGGTCAATTCGGCCGGATGTTGCGGTTGAACCGGAACATGTTGTGCGCGTCGTACTTCGACTTCAAGGCCGCGAGCCGGACGTAGGTCTCGGCGGCGTATCCCGCCCTCGTCTGCGCCTCGTCGGCGGCCGCGCCCGCACCGTAGAGGAAATTCAGGCTGTGGCCGATCGTCCACGGCGCCAACGCCTCTCGCACCCGTGCCAGCGCCGCGGGCGCCGCGGCGCCGTCCGCCGGATCGGGCATGGCGATCACCCGCACCACATACGCGGCGTCCCGGTGATCGACCGCGACGCCGTTCGGGCCCGGCCGCCCCAGCGCGCCGCCCAGGTGGCGGATATCGACGACCACCCGCAGCGGGCCGTCCGGACCGGTCAGCGCGAGCAGCGCGGACAGCGTCTCGGGGGTCAGCTCGCCGAGCATGGCATTGGTCGCCGCGTACCCGTGCGGATGTTCGGGATCGCTGTGAATGGTGTGGGTTTCGGTGTACGGCATGGTGCGCAGGTCGTCCTTCAGCCGCGGACCCACCGCCCGCAGCGGTGCCACCAGCCGCTCCCCCTCCTCGGCCGATCCGGTGAAGGCGATCCGGAACGAGGCCACGTACCGGCCGCGCAGCGGCTCGGGCACCTGTGGGATATCCGGGAAGGTGAGCAGGCTGACGGTGGAGGTGAGTTCCTCGGGCACCGTCGCGGTCCATTCCCGCCATGCCGCGAGCGCGGCGTCCACCAGCGGCGTATCGAATACCAGCTGACCGCCCCAAACCTCCGTCAGCTCAACCAGTTCCACTTCCAGCGCGGTGATCACGCCGAAGTTGCCGCCGGTGCCGAGCACCGCGCCGAACAGTTCGTCGCCCGGGGTCAGCCTGCGCACCCGGCCGTCGGCGGTGACCAGTTCGATGGCGCGCACATGATCGGCCGCATAGCCGAATTGCCTTGCCAGGATGCCGGTTCCACCGCCGAGGCTGTATCCGACGACGCCGACCGAGGGCGATGACCCGTTGAGCGGGGCGAGGCCGTGCCGTGCCGCCGCCTCGACCAGCGCGCCAGCCCGCACGCCCGCACCGATCCGGGCGATCCGGGTGGCCGGATCTATGGTGATGGCGGTCATCCGGCGGGTGCTGATCAGCACACCGCCGTCGGCCGCGACCGAGAGCCCGTGCCCCGTCGCCTGAACGGCAACCGGAAGTCCTTGTCGCGCCGCGTATTCCACCGCGCTGCGGACGTCCTCGGCATGCACCGCACCCACCACGAGTGCGGGCCGGTGCGTATACGCGGTCTGGAATCCGGCGATCTCCGCTTCGTATCCTTCGTCGCCGGGGCGGAAGACCGGGCCGGTGAAGGTGTCGATGGTCTGCGTTGCGTTATTTCCCATGACTCATACGATGCTCGACCGCGAGCTAGAAGTACAACAGATAGATCTTCTCAAAGCTAGAATGATTGCTTATGGAACTGCGGCAGCTGCGTTACTTCGTCACGGTGGTCGAGGAGGCCAATTTCACCAGGGCCGCGGCCCGGCTGCACCTGACCCAGCCCGGCCTGAGCGCGCAGATCCGCCAGCTGGAGCGCGAACTCGGGCAACCGCTGCTGGAACGCGGGCCGCGCTCTGTGGTCCCCACCGCGGTGGGTGCCGCGGTGCTGGCGCACGCCAGGGCCGCCCTGGACGCGGCCGAGCGGATCACCCGGACGGTCGACGAATTCACCGGGCTGCTGCGCGGCCACGTCCGGATCGGCCTCATCTCCGGCGCGGCCGCCGACGAATTCGACGCGCCGGGACTGCTCGCCGACTTCCACGACGACCATCCGCAGGTCGGCATCAGCCTCACCGAGGACACCTCCGACCGCATGCTCGCGGCCGTGCGCTCCGGCGAACTCGATCTCGCCCTCGTCGGATTGACCGGCGCCGCACTGGATCCCGCCATCGATACCGAGATCGTCCTGGATACCGCCGTCGTCGCCGCGGTGGCCGCGGCCGACGACACGCACACCGACCGGATCGCGCTCGACGCGCTGCGCGAGCGTCCGCTGATCTGCCTGCCCGCCGGCACCGGTGTCCGCGGCGTGCTCGAACGCGCCTGTGCGGCGGCCGGATTCGAGCCCGATATCGCCTTCGAGGCCGCCGCTCCGCCGGTGCTGCTGCGGCTGGCCGCGCGCGGACTGGGCATCGCGGTGGTACCGGAACTCACCCCGGAGCAGGCGGCGGCGTTCGGTGTCCGGACGCTACAGATCGTCGATCCGCCGTTGCGCGGCAGGCTCGCGCTCGTCTGGCGGCGCGACCCGCCACCGGCTCCGGCCGCGAAGGTACTCCTGGGCCAGCTCCGGATAGCCGTGCATCACAAGAACTCCCAGAACGCACAGCCGTAGCTATTCGGTCGCGCAACCGAATCAGCGCACGCCCCAAAGCGTTTCGGCGAGCTCGTCGATATCGGTGATTCCGGTCAGGTCGAACGGGACCTCCTCCAGCACCTCGAAATCGTGCAGGAAGGTGAAAGCCAGCATCGCCCTTGGGAACTCGGGCGTCACCTCGAATTCGGCCGCCGCCAGCGCGACGCCCAACAACTCCCGATCGGCGCGGAACGCGTTGAGATGCAACTGCACCAGGCCGTACCGGAAGTCGCCCGCGTATACGTCGTTGAAGTCGATCAGGCCGGTGATCTCACCGCGCTCCGGATCGACGAAGAGATTGTCCGCGTTCAGGTCGCCGTGCACGAAAACCGGTGTGACGCCGTCGATCAGGTCGTCGACATCCGGCAGGAATCCCTCGACCGCGGCGAGCAGCTCCGGCGACAGGTAGCCCCACGCTCGGTGGTCGGCCACCGTCGCACTGCGCCGTGGCCGCAGCATCTCGGCGAATTCCGGTGCGTCGTAACCGAGTACACCGGTTTCCACCAGCGGCACCGCCCGCAGGCCCGCCAGCAGCTCGCCCGCACTCCTGGCAAACCGCAACGCGGTGGCCCGGCCCGCGGTCGCCGACACCTGCCGCCACGGCCGTCCCGCCACCGCCGACGTCACCAGAAACGGCCAATGCCAACCACTTTCGCCGGGCAGCAGCTCACCCCGGGCGAGCAGCCGAGGCACCGGCAACGGTTGCCCGCCGAGCACCCGATACGCCTCGGTCTCCGAGACCAGGCTCTCCGGACCGGACCAATACGGGCCGAAGAACTTCACCACCATCCCGTTATCGCCGACGACCACCGGATTGGTGCTCGGCCCCGGCACCGATAAGGTCCGCGGCTGCGGTAGCCCCACCGAGGCCAGCGCGTGCCGGGCCCAAGGCGCCCACAGCTCGATATCGTTGCGGCGCGCCGCGTACGCCGCGTCCGAATTCAACTCGCTCAGGTCCGGCAGCACGGCCGGAACTCTATAGGATCCGGGACAGGAAAGCCTTCGTGCGCTGGTGCTGCGGATTGGTCAGTACATCGAGCGGCGCCCCCGACTCGACCACAACGCCGCCGTCCATGAACACCAGCTGATCGGCGACCTCACGGGCGAAACCCATTTCGTGCGTCACCACCACCATGGTCATACCGGACCGCGCGAGCTCCCGCATGACCGAAAGCACCTCACCGACCAGCTCCGGATCCAGCGCCGAGGTCGGCTCGTCGAACAGCATCAGCTTGGGGTCCATGGCCAGCGCACGGGCGATGGCGACGCGCTGCTGCTGACCGCCCGACAGCTGAGCCGGATAGGCATTGGCCTTCTCCGCCAAGCCGACTCGGTCCAGCAGCTCCTTGCCCCTGGCGATCGCGCGCGCCTTGTCGATCTTCTTGACCTGTATCGGCGCCTCGATCACGTTCTCCAGCGCCGTGCGATGCGGGAACAGATTGAAATGCTGGAATACCATGCCGATTTCGCGACGCTGCTTGGCCGCCTCGCGCGGATGCAGCTCATAGAGTTTGCCGTTGCGCTCGCGATAGCCCACCAGATCACCGTCGACGTACAGGCGGCCCGCGCTGATGTCCTCGAGATGGTTGATGCAGCGCAGGAAGGTGGACTTGCCGGAACCGGACGGACCGACGACGCACAACACCTCGCCGCGCCCGACATTCAGCGAGACACCCTTGAGCACCTGCAGTGCGCCGAAGCTCTTACACACCCGATCCGCGACGATCATCGGTTGCGCCGGGTCGGTCGGTTGCATCACGTCCTGCTCGCCGCTCATTTCGCCTTCACAATCGTCTGCGCGTCCGCCAGCTCCTGCAGCTGCTTGGAGGTCAGCTGTCTGGTCGCGCCGCGGGAGTAGTAGCGCTCCAGGTAGAACTGGCCGATCATCAGCACGCTGGTGATCGCCAGATACCAGGTCGCGGCGACCAGCAGCAGCGGGATCGGCTGGAAGTTCACCGCGAAGATGTCGCGGGCCCGGCCGTACACGTCGGCGGTGTAGGGCACCGCGGCCGCCAGCGAGGTGGTCTTCAGCATGCCGATCAGCTCGTTACCGGTCGGCGGGATGATCACCCGCATCGCCTGCGGCAGCACCGTGCGGCGCATGGTCTGGCCCCAGGACATGCCGAGCGCGATGGACGCCTCGCGCTGTCCCTCACCGACGGAATTAATTCCGGCGCGGACGATTTCGGCCATGTAGGCGGCCTCGTTCAGGCCGAGGCCGATCACCACGAAGACGAATGTGGCCTGCATGTGCTGCACGTCGATGTGGAGCAACTGCGGCCCGAACGGAACGCCGAGCTGGATGTTCTTGTACAGCGACGGGAACAGACCCCAGAACACCAGCTGCACGTAAACCGGCGTGCCACGGAAGATCCAGAGATACACCCAGGACGCCGACCGCAGCACCGGGTTGGGCGATAGGCGCATCACCGCGAGCACCGTGCCGAGCACCACGGCCAGCGCCATGGCCAGGACGGTCAGCTCCAGCGTGATCACCACACCGGATTCGATCCGGCTGTCGAACAGATATTTCCAGTAGGTGCGCCAGCCGTAGGCCGAGTTGGTGGCCGCGCCATATCCGAACAGTGCGACCAGCACGATGATGATCGCGGCGGCGATCCAGCGGCCGGGGCGGCGTAGCGGTATTGCCTTGATCGGAGTGGGTTCGCCTGCTGTGGTGGCTTCCCCACCTTGCCCGGTGTCGCCGGGCAAGGCCGTCGTATCAGATGAGGGCATCGATCAGCTCTCGGCGCCGTTCACGACCGACTTGGTGATCGCACCGTCCTGGACACCCCAGTTCTTGCAGATCTCCAGGTACTTTCCGGAATCGATGAGGTGCTGCACGGCGGCGGACAGCAGTTTGGCCAGCGGCGAACCCTTCGGCACCGCCCAGCCGTACGGCGCGGAATCGAAGACCTGACCGGCGGCCTCGATCTTGCCGCCGCTCTGCTTGATGCCGTACGCGGTCACCGGAGAGTCGGCCGACATGCCGTCGACCTGGCCGAGCACCACCGCGTTGGTCGCGGCGCTCTGCTCGTCGAACGCCTTCTTATCGATGGCGGGCTTGCCCGCATCGGTGCACTTCTTGCTCTTGGCCGGGATCTCGTCGGTGTCCTCGACGGTGTTGGCCTGGACCGCGACCCGCTTGCCGCAGGCGTTGTTCGGGTCGATCGGCTTACCGACCGGCTGCGCCCACTGGATGCCTGCCTTGAAGTAGGTGGCGAAGTCGACCTGCTGCTCGCGTTCCTTCGAATCGGTCATCGAGGACATACCGACGTCGTAGGTGCCCGCCTGGATGGTCGGAATGATCTTCTCGAAGGCGGATTCGGTGTATTCGGCCTTGATGCCGAGGGTCGCGGCGACGGCGTCCATCAGGTCGACATCGAAGCCGACGATCTTGCCGCTCGGGTCCTTGTACTCGTTCGGCTGGTAGGGGACGTTCACACCGACGACGATCTTGCCGGACGACTTCAGCTTGTCCGGCAGCTGCGCGGCGAGCGAATCGACCTTCTCGATACCGCTGACCTTCTCGGCCTTCGGCCCGGTGTCCTCGGTGTTCTTCGTACAGCCCGTCAGCGCCAGTGCGCCGCAGGCGAGCACGCACACCGCCTGCAGGGCGCGCCTGCCAACTACCGATCGAACAGACACAGCAGCCCTCCACATTTCGAATACCTGAAACCCGGGCGTCACCACCCGTTTGGCAATCTAAGCGACCGAGCCGCTCCGTGCGTGACAGTAACGGAAGATTCATCCGTTCTGTGTCGTACCACGGCGACACTCCGATTACCGGCGGTGCACCCTAGCACATACCTGCTCGGTGAATTCGCTGGTCGAGGCCAGGCCGCCGAGGTCGGCGGTGGCGATACCGGCCGCGAGCGCGGCGGCGACGGCGCGCTCGATCCGCTCCGCGGCCTGCCGCAAACCACCGTCTGAGTCACGAGTCCCCAACCAGTGCAACAGCATTGCCGCGGACAGCTGCAACGCGGCCGGATTGGCGCGATTGTGCCCGGCCAGCGCGGGCGCGGCACCGTGCACTGCCTGGGCCATCGCCCTGGTGGCCGAACAGTTCAGCGATGCGGCCAGACCGAGTGAGCCACTGAGCTCACCCGCCAGGTCGGAAAGGATGTCGCCGAACAGATTCTCGGTCACCAGCACATCGAATTCCGCTGCGGCGCGGACCAAATGAGCCGCCATCGCGTCCACGTGCTGATCGTCGACCGTCACACCCGGATAGTCACGGGCCACTTCGTAACAAACATCACGGAAAAGCCCCATTGTCATCGGCAGCACATTCGCCTTGTGCACGATGGTGACCCGCTTGCGCCGCGCCACCGCGAGGCGAAACGCCTCGTGCGCGATCCGGACGCATGCGTCCCGGGTCACCACGCCGACGGCCAGCGCGACATCCGGTGTCGGCCGGAACTCCCCCGACCCGGCGAACATATTGCGGTCGGCGTAGAAGCCCTCGCTGTTCTCCCGGACAATCACCAGGTCGATATCGGGTGCGACGGAACGCACACCGGCGAACGCCCTGGCCGGGCGGATATTGGCGTAGAGCCCGAACCGTTTCCGGATGGCGCCGCCGGGTGCGGCCCGATGCTCCGGCGGGTATGAGGCATTGTCGTGCGGGCCGAGGATCCAGGCGTCGAGCTCGTCCAGCATGTCGAGGGTCGATTCCGGCAGCGGCGTGCCGAATTCGGCGATCGCCCGGTGACCGATCGGCAACTGAACCCATCCGACCGGCGCGACATCGGCCGCGGCCAGCGCCTCGTCCACCACCCGCCGGGTGGCGCCGACCACCTCGGGACCGATGCCGTCGCCTTCGATCAGACCGAGTCTGATGCGCCCATCGTTCACCGGTTCATCCTCCCCGTGCCCCGCAGGCACGCCCGAACCGACCCGCCCACCCGGCGATACCGCTACCTTCTGGAGATCATGGTGCAATCGGTCGAACTGCTGTTGGACGATGCGGCCGACGCCGAGATCCGGCGCGAGTGGCGGTTGCTCGCCGACGCCGGAATTCCGAGCCTGGCGGCCAAAACCACCGAAACCAACCGGCCACATATAACTGTCGCGGTGGCGCGGCAGATCTGGCCGCGCATCGACCATGCCCTGGACGGTTATGTTTTCCGGCCCTTCGCCATCCGGCTGGGCGGGGTGCTGATCTTCGGCGCGCGCAACCCGATCCTGGTCCGGCTGGTGGTGCCGTCCGAGCAACTGCTCGCGGTGCAGCGCGCCATCTTCGGGATCGTCGCGCCGTGCCCCGGTATCCCGGCCAACCTGCACCCGGACGCGTGGACCCCGCACATTACGCTGGCCCGGCGGGTCGCGGCGCAGCGACTCGGCGAGGCGGTGCACGCGGTGGCCCGGGACCGGGATTTCCCCGCGACCGTGGTGGGTATCCGCCGTTGGGACGGCGATCAACACCGTGAGTGGGGGATCGGCAATGGAAGATAAGCGGAACCGTATGTGTTATAGCGGTGCATACCGAATATGAGAGGACGTCATGGCCACCCAGACGCTGACCCAGCAGAACTTCGATGAGGTAGTCACCGGAAACGACGTGGTACTCGTCGATTTCTGGGCTTCCTGGTGCGGTCCGTGCCGCAGCTTCGCGCCGACCTTCGAGGCCTCCTCGCAGGCGCACCCCGACGTGGTGCACGGCAAGGTGGACACCGAGGCCGAGCAGGGCCTGGCCGCCGCGGCGAATATCCGGTCCATCCCGACCATCATGGCCTTCCGCGAGGGCGTGCTGGTGTTCGCACAGCCGGGTGCGCTGCCGCCCGCCGCACTGGAGGATCTGGTGACCCAGGTGAAGGCGCTCGACATGGACGAGGTGCGCAAGCAGCTGGCCGAACAGTCCCAGGGCGAGTAAACGAGCAACTCAGGGCCGTTCACATTCACGAAATGTGAACGGCCCCTTGCTGTTTCAGACGCCGAGGCGGTTCACGCCGGCGATCATGGCGCGGACCGTCGATTCGGCGCTGTCGCCGGCGATGGCCGCACCCCAGCCGCGCCTGCCGTCGCATTCGCACTGCACGAAGGTGGCGGTGCCATCCTCGGTGCGGCGCTGATGGAACTGCAGGATTTCGACCGGATAGCCCTCGTCGTACAGCGCCGAGGTGAGCGCCGCGACCGGGCTGCCGCTCGCGACGACGGTGCGCAGGCGGTCGGCGAATTCGAGGGTCGCGGTGAAATCCGCGCCCCGATTGACCGACGACCAGTCGCCGAGCCGGATCGGGCCCGCGTTCTCGCCGTACCGGAGGTGGAATTCGGCGGGCGTCATGCCCGTACTCTCGGCGCGCAGGCCCTTCGGGGCGGCGGCCAGCAGGTTATTCGTGTCAAGTGTCAGGATCGTCATGTGCACGTAGGTCTTCCCGGAGAAGTCTTTCCACAGATGGAGGAGGGGACCAGCAGCCAACAATCAACGGCCCGCAGCGAGGGGGCCGGTCCGAATCAGGCCCCGCTGCGGCGGGTTACTACGAGAATTAGCCGACGCGCCACCATCGCGGTGAGCGGAATTAGCGCGGCGCGGTCGCGGTCTGCGACATTCGCTGCCGCACTGTGGCGGTCGGTCGGATTCGGCACGCGATCGACAATAGGCGTCCGCCGGTGTATTGGCAACGATATTTCGCGTCCGTTTTGCCACAGTTTTCGCTACCCGCGAGTATCATCGCCGCACGTCATGGGCTTGGTAGCCCGAGGGCATCGGTAGGCGGCACGATCGATCCTCCTCGCCCGCACCCCGACGGCGGCGTAACATCCGATCAGGACCACGCTTCGGGGGAATCGTGCAATCGGCCGTTCCATGGGCATCGTTGCGCGCGGCGAGTCTGCTCTGCCTCGTCGGCGCGCTGGTGATCGCTTGCGGCTCAGTGGTTTCCGGGACACCCGTGCGGCAGGAGGCCGATCTGTCGCGGCTGGAGGTCGGCAACTACCCCACCGTCCCGCGCCACCTCGGCACGGCGAAGACCTTGAAACAGGGCAGGATTCGCGAATCACAGCGACTGGCCGACTATGTCGCGCTGCCGTTCGAGGCCGATCCGGGCTATACCGAGGACAGCACCGGCGGGACCGCGCGGCATATCGTGCTCGATTCGAAGGGTATGGGCGATCTCGTCATCAACGACACCTTCGACGATGTGGCGAAGGATCTCGTTGCGGGCTGGGTGAACCGATGGGATACCGGCGGCCCACCCGGCGCTCCCCGGCGCACGCTCGCCATCGCGGTGCTGGAATTCCCGGACGCCGCCACCGCGACCACCGTCGCGGCGACGCTCGAGCACGACGATTTCACCTACCACAGCATCGGCCTGCCCTGGTACATGGCCGATAGCGAACCGGTTTCGTTCCCGAAGTACCAAGGGACCAAGGCACATTGGCGCCCGCCCACACCCGCGCTCGTGTCATGGACCGTCCGCGACCGCTATGTGGTCTTCGTCAAGATCATCGACGACACCGCCACACCCGACCTGCCCGCCCTGATCGGCCGGACCGAACACATGTTGGACGTGGCGGTGCCGCTGCTGGACCAATTCCGGCCTACCCCGGCCGATCAGCTGAGATCCCTTGCGCTGGACCCGGATGACGTCCTGGCGCGCACGCTGGCGACCAATCCGGAATTCGTCTGGCGACCCGATCCGGACGGTGTATTCACCGGGCGCGGCGCGGTTTTCGGCCTCGAGTCCACGAATCTGGACTTCCTCACGACCGGGGATATCGACCGGATCGCGTTCGGCGACACCACCGTATTCCGCAGCCGGTCGGCCGCGGGCGCACGGCGGATCTGGCAGAAGTGGGCCGACGAGCTGCGCACCGAGCAGAACCGGCAGGCGATCGATCCGCCGAAGGGTATCGACGGCGAGATCGTCTGCGCCCGGCCGAGCCAGCAGATCCCATTCGATGTGTTCCGGTGCATTTTCCAAATCGACCGATGGACCGTGCAGGCGCCGGGCCGCCAACAGCAGGACCTGTTCCAGAAGGTCAGCGCGCAGTACGCGTTGCTGACGAGAAGGTGAGCGGCGCATGGGATTTCCCCGCTCACCCGGTTTGGCGCTGGTACTGCTCGCCGCCCTCGTCGCCGGAGCCTGCGCCGCGACGACGAGCGGGCAGCCCCATCCGGGACCGACGCCGGCGGATCTGTCCGCACTCGACACCGGCCCATTCCAGGCCGCCCCCTTCGACTTCCGGCCGCGGCTGCAGACCAAGGACGATGTCTTCCACATCGAGGCCCGCCGGATGATGGGATACCTGCTCTCGCCGCACGAGGTCGATCCGGAGCTGAACCAGCTCGACGATGCCCGAATCGTCGACGACACCAGCTTCGGCGCCCCACCGTACGCGCCGTTACCCGAGCCGTACGGGGCGGGGGCGACCCGGCATCATCTCATCTGCGGCGCACTCGTCACCCGCACGAATAACAAATCACGCGAACGCAAAACGATGACCATCGTGCTGCTGCGCTTTCTATCCGCGGACGAAGCGCGCGCCGCCGCAACGGAATTCGCGGCAACACCGCTCAACGACCGCACCGACCGGCACGATATCGCGCTACCGGATATCGCGGGCGCGAGCGCGTGGTCGAATACCGACGTCAAGGGTTTCGCCTTCGCCGCGCACGGCGACTACGCCGTGCTGAGCCTGGCCGCCGTACCCAGGCCGGATCCGAATGCGCTTGCGGCGCAATTCGAAACGATGTTCCGAGCGCAGTTCGCCCGGCTGGAGCAGCTCACTCCGACACCGGTGGACGATATCCTCGATCTGCCATCGGCCACCGAACCGCTGATGCGGCTGGCACTGCCGCTGTCCAAGAAGGCGGGCACGAGTTTCAGCCTCTTCGACGCCACCATCGGCATATACACCCCGGCGGGGCAACTGCACTTCGAGCGCGACGCCGCCGTCGCCAGTAGGGCGTTCGCCGACGCCGGCGTCGACCTGGTCGCCCACAATGACGGAATCGTTTACCGAACACGGGATTTCGATTCCGCCGTGAAATTGCAGACGGCGTTGACCGCGCCCGGCCACAACGACGACGAGGTCGCCGCGCCTCGGGGCATCACCGACGCCCACTGCATCGAACTCGCCGACCCTGAGCCGATCCGGAACGACTCATATCTGTGCGCGGTGGCCGTCGGCAGGTACGTCGGGGTGGTCGGCGAGGAGTACGCGTTCGGCGAACGGATGGCCCCGACGTTCTATCAGCGGGTCGCCGCCCAGTACGCGATCTTGGCTCGGGCGGAGCGAATGTGATGGCGCGGCAGCGGAATTCGCTCACGGTTATGCTGACGTGCACCCTGCTGCTCGCCGCGACGGGATGCGATTCCGGCTCCGGTCCACCCACCGTCGACCTCGCGAAGCTGGACTCCGGCAACTACCTCACCACGCCGCGCACCATCGCGCCGACCGCGCAAACCGGTGCGATCCAGGAGTCGGTCGAACTCGCGAACCACCTTCCGCTGATCCTGGATGTCGACAGCCGAATGGTCTTCGGCGACGTCACCAGCGGCAATTTCGCATTCACCGCCGACCACCCGCCGCCGGTCGAACCCAGCTATCACATCGACGATTTCAATGCCACCGCACCCGGTTTGATCGCCGGATTCCGAACCGGGGGGGCAGCGCAGGATCTCCTACGCACTCGGGCTGGAGGCCCAACTCGGCGTGCTGCGTTTCGGGACGCCCGACCAAGCCGGGCACGCACTATCCGTCCTCGCCGGAGCCCAAGCGGCGCAACCGAATACCACCGATACGTCGATTCCGGCGTATCCGGATGCCAGGGCCGAGATCAACGAGTACGGAACCGTCATGACCTGGCTCGTTCGCGATACCTACCTGGTGTGGACCATTGTCGAGGACAACCTCGCTCCGGCGCCGGATCCGGCGCCGCTGAGCCGATTCACCGCGCGGATCTACGACAAGCTTTTCGAAATGCTGCGCGACTATCACCCGACACCGCCGGATCGGCTGGCCACGCTCCCGGCCGATGTCGACGGCCTGCTCGGCCGCACCCTGCCGAGTCCGAAAACGCCCGACTGGACACCGGCGATCTTGACGCCGCGCGCCGCACTGCATCGCGACTATTACCCCGCGCGGACCAGCCGGATATTCGCCGACGCGAAGGTCGATCTGCTGGCGATCGACCTCTCGACGATCACCCGAGCCGGGGATCGGCCGGCCGCGGCCCGGCTGCTGGCCGCCTACGTCGACCAATTGTCCGAGGACTACGGACCATTCGACGGACCGCCCGGATTGCCGGGCGCCAAATGCCTGAAGAAGCTCGATGATCCGGTCGGGCCCGCGGTCGTCACCTATACCTGTTTCATCGGCTACGACCGGTATGTGGCGCAGGTGTGGGCCGAACAGCCGCAGGACCTCTATCAAGAGGCCGCCGCGCAGTACAAGCTGCTCGCGGCCGGGCACTGATGGTTGCTAAATTCTGGGCAACCCCCTACCAGGTAGGAGAGTCGAATGCCGTTGCCTCCCGGTGCGATCGTGGGCGGCTACCGGATCGTTCGCGTGCTCGGTGCCGGTGGCATGGGTACGGTCTACCTGACCCAGGACCCGATTCTGCCGCGCCGGGACGCGCTGAAGGTGCTCAATGCCGACCTGAGCGAAAACGCCGAATTCCGAGCGCGTTTCGAACGTGAGGCGAATCTGGCCGCCTCCCTTGATCATCCGAATATCGTCGCGGTCTACAGCCGCGGCGAGGCGGACGGACAGCTGTGGATCGCCATGCAGTACGTCGACGGCACCGACGCGGCGCGGGAAGTCGCGCGCGGATTCGCGGTCATGACGCCGCAGCGCGCCCTGCGCATCGTCACCGAGGTGGGCAAGGCGATCGACCACGCCCATCGGCGCGGACTGCTGCACCGCGACATCAAGCCCGGGAACTTCCTGCTCGCCGCGGTCGACGGCGAGGACGAACGGGTACTGCTCACCGATTTCGGCGTCGCGAAATCCATGGTGGACGGCCAGGAACTCACCGAAACGGGCGATTTCCTCGCCACCGCCGCCTACGCGTCACCGGAACAGCTGCTGGGTCACAAACTGGATCACCGCTCGGATATCTACAGCCTGGGCTGCGCCTTCTACAAGCTGCTCACCGGGCGCAGCCCGTATCCGTACGCTTCACCCACCGAGATCGTGCTCGGCCATATCAACGAGCCGCCGCCACGGCCGAGCGCGGTGCGGCCCGAACTGCCGCCGGCGCTGGACGCGGTGATCGCCCGCGCCATGGCGAAGGATCGCGGCGACCGGTATTCCAGTTGCCGGGAGCTGGCTCAGGATGCCGCGGCAGCCTTCGCGGATCCCGCTGTGCCCAAGCCTATTTCGGCGACTCGACCATTGCCGAACGATCGGACCCGCGTCGGGCCGCGCCTGTCCCGGTTGCGGAAGTTCTTGCTACCCGCGATATTTGGGGTGGTCGTCGCGCTGGTGGTCGGCGCGGCAACGTATTTCCTCACCGATCACGGCGGCAGCGGTCCCGCCGCCGACCGGGCCGCGCAGATTCGGGCCGCACATCCCGAATTCGCCGACAAGCAGATCGCCGCATTCCTGGTGACCGATACCGATCTCTCGGTCTTCCTCGACCCGAGTGATCAAGCGCGGTTCCTGCAAGCCATCGGCTTCGTCTACAGCCGCGAATACCGGGCCACCGGCGGCGAGAAATCTCCGCGCCTGCTCGCGCTCAGCAGCTTCGTGCTGAGCACGCCGGTCGACGTCGTCCTGGTCCTGCGCGCCGACCGGAGCGCGGGCGGCGGCGGGCTGGCCGGACTGCCGCACGGCCTGGTCGACAACCCGAATTCGAAAGTCGCCGTGGTAGACGATGTTTCGGCGGTGCAGGGCTTCCGCGTCTGGACCGATCAGTCGCCGGCTACCGCCGCGGGCAAGGTGGTGCCCGCGCTGGCGAAGGCCCTGCACACCTAGGGTTCAGTGCGCGGCGGCGTCCCAGCTGCGGCCGACGCCGACCGAAACCTCCAGTGGCACCGAAAGTTCGATGGCGGCGGACATCTGCTCGCGGGCAAGGGTTTCCAATGCCTCGCGCTCGCCGTCGGCGACCTCGAAGAGGAGTTCGTCGTGGATCTGCAGCAGCATCCTGGAGCGCAGGCCCGCCGCGCCGATCGCCTTGTGCACGTTGATCATCGCCACCTTGATGATGTCGGCGGCGGTGCCCTGGATGGGGGCGTTGAGCGCCATGCGTTCGGCGGCCTCGCGGCGCTGACGGTTGCTGGAATCCAGGTCGGGCAGATAGCGCCTGCGGCCGAAGAGGGTTTCGGTGTAGCCGACCTTGCGGGCCTGCTCCACCACCTCGTAAAGGTAGTCGCGGATGCGGCCGAACCTGGCGAAGTAGACGTCCATCTGCTCCTTCGCCTCGGCCGTGCTGATCTTCAGCTGCGCCGACAGACCGTAGGAGCTCAGGCCGTAGGCCAGGCCGTACGACATGGCCTTGATGCGCCGCCGCATCTCCGGATTCACCTCGGAGATCGGGATGTCGAATGCCTTGGACGCGACGAAGGTGTGCAGGTCTTCGCCGGAATTGAAGGCCTCGATCAGGCCCTCGTCGCCGGACAGGTGGGCCATGATGCGCATCTCGATCTGGCTGTAGTCGGCCGTCATCAGCGACTGATAGCCGGCGCCGACCACGAAGGTGTCGCGGATCTGCCTGCCGGTATCGGTGCGGATCGGGATGTTCTGCAGATTCGGCTCGGTGGACGACAGGCGCCCGGTGGCGGCGATGGTCTGGTTGAACGTGGTGTGGATCCGGCCGTCCGGCGCAACGGATTTCAGCAGACCCTCCACCGTCACCTTCAGTCGGGTGGCGTCGCGGTGCGCGAGCAGATGCTCCAGGAAGGGGTGCTCGGTCTTCTCGAACAGCGATTCCAGCGCGTCGGCGTCGGTGGTGTAACCGGTCTTGGTGCGCTTGGTCTTCGGCATGTCGAGCTCGTCGAACAGCACCACCTGCAGCTGTTTGGGCGAGCCCAGGTTGATCTGCTTGCCGATCACGTCGTATGCCGCGTTCGCCGCGGCGTTCACCCGGTCGCTGAATTGCCGGTGCAGCGTCTCCAGCTGATCGGTGTCGACCGCGATACCCGCCTCCTCCAGCGTGGCGAGCACGCCGAGCAGCGGCAACTCCATATCGGCGAGCAGCGGGGTGGATTCGATCTGCTCCAGTTCGGTGTCGAGCGCGGCGGCCAGATCGACGACCGCCCTGGCCCGCAGCATCTCGGCCTGCGCCAACTCCGCGTCGGCCGCGCCCTCCTCGTCGAGCAGCGAGAGCTGTGGCGCGGCATCGGTTTCGGCGCGCAGCTCGCGGCGCAGGTAGCGCAGCGACAGATCGTCGAGGTTGAAGCTGCGCTGGCCGGGCCGGACCAGGTAGGCGGCCAGCGCGGTATCGCTGGTGAGCCCGCCGAGGGTCCAGCCGCGCCCGCGCAGCGCGTGCATGGCGGACTTGGCCTCGTGCAGCGCCTTCGGCACCGCCGGGTCGGCGAGCCAGGCGCCGAGTGCCGCCTCGTCTTCCGGGGTGAGCACGCTGACATCGATGTAGCCGCTCTCGCCGTCGGCGGCGGCGATGGCGAGCGCGCGCACGTCACCATCCGCGGGAGTGCCGGTGCCGACGATCGAAACACCGTGCCGCACACCGGCTTTCGCATGCTCGGCGAGCCAGCCCGCGACCGCGCCGACCTCCAGCGCCGCACCGCTGATCTCGAATCCGGCCTCGGCCTCCGGCTCCGGCGGCGCCAGGGTTTCGAACAGGCGGTCGCGCAGCACCCGGAATTCCAGATCGTCGAACAGCTGGTGGATCTTCTCCCGATCCCACGGGCCCTGCGCCAGCTGCTCCGGTGTGTACGGCAGCGGGACGTCGCGCACCATCTCGGTGAGCTGACGGTTCAGCACCACGCTGCTCAGGTTGGCGCGCAGCGCGTCACCGACCTTGCCCTTCACCTCGTCGACCTTGTCCACCAGGGTGTTCAGATCGCCGTATTCGCGAATCCACTTGGCCGCGGTCTTCTCGCCGACGCCGGGAATGCCGGGCAGGTTATCGCTCGGGTCGCCGCGCAGCGCCGCGTAATCCGGATACTGATTCGGGGTGAGACCGTATTTGGCCTGCACCTCCTCGGGGGTGAACCGGGTGAGATCCGAGACGCCCTTGCGCGGATAGAGCACCGTGACATCGTCGTTGACCAGCTGGATCGAGTCGCGGTCGCCGGAGACGATCAAAATCCGGAAACCCTCGGCCACCGCCTGCGTGGTGATGGTGGCGATGATGTCGTCGGCCTCGAAGCCCTCGATCGCCATCACCGCGATGCCGAGCGCGCCGAGCACGTCCTTGGTGAGTTCGACCTGCCCGCGGAATTCGTCGGGGGTGGCATTGCGGTTCGCCTTGTACTCCGGGTACGCCTCGGTGCGGAAGGTCTTGCGGTTCACGTCGAAGGCGGCCGCGATATGCGTCGGCTTCTCGTCGCGCAGCAGGTTGATCAGCATCGCGGTGAAGCCGTACACCGCGTTGGTGGTCTGCCCGGTGACCGTTTTGAAGTTCTCCGCGGGCAGCGCGAAGAACGCGCGGTAGGCAATCGAATGCCCGTCCAGCAGCAGCAGGGTCGGCCGGTCCGTCCCGGACGCGGTGGCGGAACGCTCAGCAGTCGTCGGTGAACTCACGCGCATGAGTCTAGGGACCGGCACCGACAAGGGGAGACGCCGACACCACCGAGTTGGGATCGGCGCCTCCCCGGCGGAGTTGCTAGAGCGTCGCCACCAGTTCCCGGAGCACCGGCAGGCTCACCGAACCCGAGCCGAGCACCACATCGTGGAACGCCTTGATATCGAAGGCCGCGCCGAGCCGCTCGGTGGCCTGCCTGCGCTGGCGGCGGATCTCGAGCTGCCCGACCTTGTAGCCGACGGCCTGCCCCGGCATGCCGATGTAGCGGTCCACCTCGGTGGTGATCTCCTGCACGCCCACCGGCGCGTTGGCGACCATGAAGTCGATGGCCTGCTGCCTGGTCCAGCCCTTCGCGTGCAGTCCGGTGTCCACCACCAGGCGGCAGGACCGCCACGAATCACCGGCGAGCATCCCGACCCGGCCGAGATCGTCGGCGTACAAACCCATTTCGTCGGCGAGGCGCTCGGTGTACAGCGCCCAGCCCTCGACGAACGCGGTGTTGGCGAAGGATTGCCGCTGGAAGCGCGGCAGGTGGTCGAGTTCGTTGGCGATGGTCAGTTGCAGATGATGGCCCGGAATCGCCTCGTGGTAGGCGATGGACGTTGTCTCGTAACGGTGTTTGCTCGCCGGGTCGTGCACGTTGACGAAGTACGCTCCGGGCCGCGAACCATCGGCCGCGGGCGGAAAGTAGTACGCCGCAGGCGAATCCGCCGCCAGGAATTCGGGAACCTCGACGATGTCGCATGATTCGCGCGGCAGCCTGCCGAACCAGTTGCCCATCTCCGCATTCGCCGCCGCCAGCGCGGCACGCGCGTCGGCCATGATCTCCGCGCCGCTGGTGTAGCGCAGCGCCGGATCCTCGCGCAGCCTGCGGAAGATCTCCGCGACATCGCCCGTCCCGAACAGCCGCTGCCCCACCTCGGCGTACTCGTCGCGCAGCAACTTCAGCTCGGACAGTCCGAGTTCGTGTATCTCCTCCGCACCGAGATCGGGAAGCGTTGTGTGCCTGCGCAGTTCGCGCCGGTAGATATCCTCGCCGTCGCCGCCCAGCCAGCACAGGCCCGGTTTGTCGTCCGGCCTGCTCGCCGGAAGCAGCTCCGCCGCCAGCGCGTCACGATAGCGCTGGAAGGCGGGACGGATACCGTCGCGCACCACGTCGACGAGCTGTTCGCGCCAGGCCGCCGCACCGTCCCAATTCGCCGGACCGCCAAGGGAGGCAAAGGGATCCGATGCGATATCGGAGGCGAGATAGCCGTCCAGCTGATTCAGCGAACGCTCGATGGTGATCCGCGGCGGTGTCCGGCCCGCGGCCAGCCCGGCGCGGAATCGCGCCACGGCCTGGTCCAGCATGGTCCCGAACTGCTTGTAGCGCTCCAGCAGTGCGAGCGCGTTCGCCGGTTCGGGTGCGTTGGTCTGCGGGGCGACCATCAGCAGTTCCGCGTGTATACCGTCCATCTGGTCGGAGGCCAGCTCCACCGGCCGCCACCCGAGATGCTCCACCGACCCGGTCAGCTCGGCGCGCAGCAGGCTGCGCGTCACCCGATCGGTGGCGTCGAGACCGGCCGGATCGATGGCGTCGACCTCGGCGAGCAACCCGCGATGCGTGGTGAGCAGCCGCTGTTCGGCGGCCTCCGACGGGTCCTCGATGCGGTCGTCGAACCGCCGGTCCCCCAGCAACGTCGCCTGACTCGGAAACGCTTCCAGGACGCTGTCCCAGTAGCGATCGGCCAGACTGATCAATTCGTCGTGCCCGTTCATGAAACCGATCATGCCCGAGCAGGCGACGTCACCGCAGCGGCTTTACGCGACCCCGAGGTAGGCGGACTTCACGGCCGGATCGGTGAGCAGTTCCCGCCCGGATCCCGTCTTGGTGACCTCACCGGTCTCCAGGATGTACGCGCGATCGCTGCGCGCCAGCGCCTGGCGCGCGTTCTGCTCCACCAGCAGCACCGTGGTGCCCTGCTGGTTGATCTCGCTGATGATCCGGAAGATCTGCTGAATCACCATGGGCGCCAACCCCATCGACGGTTCGTCGAGCAGCAGCAGCCGGGGCCGGGCCATCAGCGCCCGTCCGATGGCCAGCATCTGCTGCTCACCGCCGGACAGCGTGCCACCGACCTGTTTGCGCCGCTCGGCCAGGCGCGGGAACAATTCGAGCACCCAGTCCAGGGTTTTCGCGTATTCCGACTTCTCCTTGAAAACCCTGGAGTAGCAACCCATATCGAGGTTCTCCTGCACGGTCATCCCGGGGAAGACACCGCGGCCCTCCGGCGCCTGGATGAGCCCGAGACCCACCCGCTCGTGCGCCTTCATCCTGGTGATGTCGCGACCCTCGAACCGGATCCGCCCTCGGGTGAGCGGCAGCAGGCCGGACAGCGCGCGCATGGTCGTCGTCTTGCCCGCGCCGTTCGCGCCGAGCAGGGTGACCAGCTCACCCGGCGCCACCTGCAGCGAAATCCCGTGCAGCGCCTGGATTCTGCCGTAGTTGACGACCATGTCGTCGACCTCGAGCAGGTACTGCGACTGCGACGTGCTGGACTGCTCGTTCGGCTTCGTTTGCACCATCACTGCTCCTGTCCGCCGGTCGGCTCGGCGAGGATCTGCTCGATTTCGTCGTCGGGCACACCGAGGTAGGCCGCGATGACATCCGGGTTGTCCCGGATGTCGGCGGGCAGCCCATCGGCGATCTTGCGGCCGAACTCCAGCACGACGATCCGATCGGTCACCCCCATCACCAGCCGCATATCGTGCTCGATCAGCAGCACGGTGAAACCGTCGTCGCGGATCTTGCGGATCAGATCCATCAGCGCCGATTTCTCGCTGGGGTTGAAGCCGGCCGCGGGCTCGTCGAGGCACAGCAGCTTCGGTTCGGTGGCAAGCGCCCTGGCGATCTCCAGCCTGCGCTGATCGCCGTACGGCAGATTGCGCGCCTTCTCCACCGCCCGCGGCGCGATGCCGACGAATTCGAGCAGCGCCATCCCGCGCTCGATGGCGTCGCGTTCCTCCCGCCGGTGGCGCGGGGTGCGCAGCACCGCGCCCGGCACCGAGGTGCGGTGCCGGGCGTCGGTGCCGACGACCACGTTCTCCAGCGCCGTCATCTCGCCGAACAACCGGATGTTCTGGAAGGTGCGCGCGATACCGAGCCTGGTGATGGCGTTGCGCTTGGTCTTGGTCAGCGGTTTGCCGTCGAAGTACACCGTGCCGCTCGACGGCCGGTACACGCCGGTGATCGCGTTGAAGCAGGTGGTCTTGCCCGCGCCGTTGGGTCCGATGAGCCCGAGGATCTCGCCGCGGCGGATCTCGAAACTCACATCGTCGAGCGCGGTGAGGCCACCGAACTTGACCGTGAGCCCCTCGGTGCGCAGCAACGGTTTACCGACCGCGGTATCGATATCCCGATGCGGTGCAACGACTTCCGCGACCGTTTCGGCGTCGGCGAGCTCCGGGGCGACCGCCGAGACATCGACGACGCCCGCGCTGGACTCCGTCTGCTCCTCGGTGTAGCCCGCCGCCATATCCTCGTTGTCGAACAGCGCGCCACCCGCGCCAGGCCCGGTCATCCCTGCGCTCCAATCGCTTTGCCGCCGAACGGTTTGCGCACGGCCTGATACACCTGACGCCCATAGGTGAGCAGCTTCTGCCGCACCGGGAACAGGCCTTGCGGCTTGAAGATCATCAACACCATCAGCGTGATGCCGAAGAAGAGGTATTTGAAGTCGCCGAGCGACTGCGCGCCCTGCTCGTGGAATTTCAGCACATTGCCGAGAATCACCAGCAGTACGACGGCCACGACCGCGACGCCGCCGAGATAGCCGTATTTGACCCGGTTCTCCGCATCGCGAATCCGCCTGCGCCACACCATGACCAGCGCGACGATCACCGCGATCGTCACGATCAGCATCACATAGCCGAGCACGCTCTGACCCACCGCCTGCACCGAGAGCAACCGGTTCGGCAGGTACACGATGATGAACGCGCCGACGATCACACCGAGCTTGTTGCCCTGACCGCCGATCACCACCGCGCACAGGAACAGCATCGAGTTGATGACGTTGAAGCCGGTCGGGTTGATGAACTGCACCTGCCCCGCGTACAGCGCACCGGACAGACCGCCGATCGCGGCGCCGATCATGAACGCCCACAGCTTGAATTTGAAGGTGGGCACCCCCATGATCTCGGCCGCGTCCTCATCCTCCCGGATGGCGACCCAGGCGCGGCCGACCCGGCTGCGCTCCAGATTCCCGACGATCAGCAGGGCGATGATCACCAGCACCATACCGACCCAGTACCACCAGATTCCGGAGTTCGCCTTGTCGAAGATGTTGGAGCTGTTCGCATTTCCGACGTTACCCGCGGAGAACACGCCGTTCTGCTTCGTCGCCGACTCGCCGACGTGCGGATAGGCGATACCGGACAGCCCGAGGCTGCCGTTGGTGACATCGCCGAGGTTGTCGGCCAGCAGCCGGACGATCTCACCGAAGCCGAGGGTCACGATCGCCAGATAGTCGCCGCGCAACCGCAGCGTCGGTGAACCGAGGATCAAACCGGATACCGCGGTCACCGCCGCGGCCAGCGGCAGACAGGCCAGCCAGGCCCAATCCTTGTTCAACCAGCCGTCGGTCTGATTCCACGGACTGTTGGGACTGGTCAGCAGGCCCACCGTATACGCGCCGACGGCGTAGAAGCCGACATAGCCGAGATCGAGCAGACCCGCCTGTCCGACAACGACATTCAAGCCGACGGCGATCAGCGCGTACATCGCGAACTGCGCCATCACCCCGCCGAAACTGGTACCGGGGGTGTCCAGGAACGGCGGCGGATACAGGGGTAGCAGGGCCAGCAGTATGATCGCCGGAACGCCGATCCCCCACTGCGCGGGCCGCGATAGTCCCGACCACCAGCTGCGTAGCGCATCACCGATGCCGTGCTTCTCCGGCACCTCCGGTGCGCTCTTACCTTGCGGCTCAGCGGTTTTCACGCTCATGCTCGTGCCCTCCCGAGACTTTCGCCGAGGATGCCGGTCGGCCGGATCATCAGCACCAGCACCAGCACCACGAATGCGACGACGTCACGCCATTCGGTGCCGAACAGGATCTGGCCGTAGTTCTCGGCCAGACCGAGCAGCAACCCGCCGAGCAGCGCACCGCGCAGATTGCCGATACCGCCGAGCACCGCGGCGCTGAACGCCTTGATACCCAGGATGAACCCACCCGAGTAGATGATGCCGTTGGGAATCTTCATCGAATAGAGCAGCGCGGCCGCGCCGGCCAGCACACCGCCGATGAGGAAGGTCAGCATGATGATCCGCTCCCGCGAAACACCCATGAGGGTCGCGGTATCCGGATCCTGCGCCACGGCCCGGATGCCGCGGCCGAACTTGGTCCGGTTGATCAGAATCTCGGTGGCCAGCGCCAAAACGATTGCGGCGACCACGATCACGATGGTCACGTTGGTGACATCCGCGCCGCCGAAACTGAACTGGATCGACGGTTCGACCAGCATGATCGGCTTCTGCGCGTTGGTGCCGCCCAGATCCGGCCAGATCTTCGGGATCACGAAGTGCACGATCTCCTGGATCACGAACGACGCGCCGATCGCGGTGATCAAGAAGATCAGCGGTTTCGCCCCGCGCTTGCGCAACGGCCGATAGGCCACCCGCTCCAAACCCACTGCCGCGCCGCCGGATACGGCCATGCCGATGATCATCGCCAAGGCCAGATAGGTGACGGTGAGGATGACACCCTGCGAATAGACATCACCGCTGGGCGAGAAGCCCAGCAGCATCAGCCCGACATACTGCCCGAACAAACCGAGCATGAAAATTTCGGAGTGGGCGAAATTGATCAGCCGCAAAACGCCGTAGACCAGGGTATAGCCGACAGCGACGAGTGCGTAGATGGCACCGTAGGACAATCCGTCGACGGTCAGTCGCCAGAACTGATCGATCACCCCTTGATAGTTGAAGTCGATCGATCCGGCGGCGAGTTGTACAACGCCGCCGACTGCTGTTGAAAACATTCTTTTATTCGCCCTCGCTTATTCGCCCTTTACGAAACAGCACGTATGGGGGGATTCACGCGACCCCATACGTGCTGCGCGATTTCGTGTCGGGCTACTTGGCTACTTGACCGTGTAAATCCAGATCAGCGCGTTGGCGAGCTCGCCGTTGGCACTCCACTTGTAATGCCGCGCCAGTCCGTCACCGTCGTAGTTGCGCACGAACTCGAGCAGGTCGGGGCGGGTCACCTTGCCCGCGTCGATACCCTTCGCGAGGATCGTCGCCAGATCGTAGGCCTCGACCGAGTACACGCCCGACGCCATGTTGTTGAACGCCTGGTAGTCCTTCGCGAACTTCTCCGGAGCCGGACCACACGGGCAGGTCAGCGTCGCACCCTTGGCCGCGCTACCCGCCTGCGCGATGAACTGCGGGTCGTTCACGCCGTCCGGGCCGACGAACTCGGCCTTCACGCCACCCTGCTTCAACTGCTGGGCCAGCGGCGCGCCCTCCGCGTAGTAACCCGAGTAGAAGACGGCATCCGGATTGGCCGCCTTCACCTTGGTCACCGTCGCCGAGAAATCCTTGTCACCGGCCTTGATGCTGGCCGCGCACGCCGAATCGGCCGCGCTGCCGAGACCCTCGGTGATCGACTTCGCCAAGCCGGTGCCGTAATCGCTGTTGTCCTGGATGACGCAGACCTTCTTGTAGCCCGCCGTGTTCACCAGGTACTTCGCCACCGAAGGGCCCTGCGTGTCGTCATTGGCCAGACCGCGGAAGAAGCTGGTCCAGCCGTTCTGGGTGAGCGTCGCGTTGGTGGCCGACGCGGTGAGCGAAGCCAGGCCCGCATCGCTGAGGATCTTGCCGGTCGCCTTCGTCTCACCAGAGAACGCCGGACCGACCAGACCGATGATCGACTTGTCGTTGACGATCTGCGGAATCACCTGGGTGGCCTTCTGCGGATCACCCTCGGTGTCGAACGACTTGATCTCGATCTTGCAGTTCGGATTCGCCTTGTTGTGCTGATCGATAGCCAGCTTCGCGCCATTGTTGATATTGATGCCGAGCTGCGCGTTCGGGCCGGTCAACGCGCCGGCGAAAGCAATGGTCACACCGGGAGCACAGGTGGCCTTACCGTCACCGGCCGGATCGGCGGCCTTCGCGGTCTCGGACTTCGGGACCTGCTTACCGTCCTTGTCCACCTGAGCCACCGGCTGGATCGACAGGCCGCTCGAAGCGCCCTCGCTGGTGCCGGAAGATTTGTTGTCGTTACCGGTCGATTTACTGCTACAACCCGTCAGCACCAGCGCCGCGGCAGCGCCGACCGCCAGCACACCAAGCGTCGTACGACCGCGCCATGTCGAACTAAGCACGTTTCACCTCTACGTCCTGTGCTCCCCCCGGCATCACCGAGAGGGGACCGACCACTGTCGACCCGGTCAGAACATAGCGTTGGCGCGTTAGATCCGCATCACATTCGGATCATGTCGATGACATTGCAACGAATTGTTCTTCGCCGAGAGGTTTCCGGTACGTAAAATTTCCAGCCGTGATGCTGGAACTTGTCACTGTGGCGTCAAGTTCTCCAAGACGACCTCCGCAACAGCCTTCATCGTCGTCCGCCGATCCATCGCCGTCCGCTGAATCCACTTGAACGCCTGCGGCTCCGACAACCCCTGCGTCTGCATCAAGACGCCTTTCGCCCGCTCCACCAACTTCCGCGTCTCCAAACGATCGGCCAGATTGGCCACCTCGCTCTCCAACGCGGTGATCTCATGGAACCGGCTCGCCGCCAACTCGATCGCCGGCACCAGATCCGACTTCGTGAACGGCTTCACCAGATACGCCATCGCCCCGGCATCCCGCGCCCGCTCCACCAGATCCCGCTGGCTGAACGCCGTCAAAATCACCACCGGCGCAACACGTTTCGACGCGATCTCCGCCGCGGCATCGATACCGTCCCGACGCGGCATCTTCACATCCATGATCACCAGATCCGGCCGGTGCTCCACCGCTAGGTCGACAGCCTGCTGACCATCACCCGCCTCACCGACAACCTGATAACCCTCCTCGGTCAACATCTCCACCAGATCCATCCGGATGAGCGCCTCGTCCTCGGCCACAACGACCCGCTTCGCCCCGGCTTCCCGCTTCACGCCGGCGCCCCCTGCTGTAGTCCGCTCACTCATAGGTAGACCCCTCTGGTTCCGATGCCTGTCCCGACACGCCGAACGCCAAGCCGTTGGAGCCCTACGGACCGACGACCCGTCATCGCGCAATCGAGTGATGTAAAGAGTACCTTTCAGTTGCGCATAGAACGCATATACCCTGCGCAAACCGTGCCGTGGCGCACACCGACGCAACCCATTCGGTGTTTTCGCCCTCCACCCGCTATAGTCGTCACCCGGTGCGCCGAGTTGGCGGAACTGGCAGACGCGACGGTCTCAAAAACCGTTGTCCGAAAGGACGTGTGGGTTCGAGTCCCACACTCGGCACCAAGGTAGATGGCGGTTTCGGCGATCACTCCCGACGCTCCCCAGTCAGGCAGTCCGCAATTGGTCCGCAGCTGCTCGGGCACCGGCGTCCATTCCATCGGCCACGGTGTCCAAATCGTCCGGGAACAGATGCCCGTACAGGTCGAGCGTCAACGTCGCTGTTTTGTGTCCGAGCATCTTCTGCACGACCTTGATGTTCCCCCCGGCACTGATTGCCAACGACGCTGCCGTGTGCCGGAGACCGTGCGGCACAACGCCATCCAGCCCAGTCGCCCTAACCGCCTCGTCGAACACCCACCGGAATTCCGTCGAGGTCAGATAGCCGCCCTTGTGACTGGGGAACACCAGCCAGTCCGACTTGCGGCCGTCGAGCAGCTTGCCGAGCTCCTTGACCAGGATGTCCGGGATCGGAACCGCACGAGTCGTGTGGTTCTTCGTGTCCGTCTCCACGTAGCCCTCACCCGTGACGAAGGTTGCCGAACGAGTGACGCGGATACGCCGGTTCAGGAGATCAACACTGGCAGCGCGCAGGGCGATCGCCTCACCGAACCGGATTCCGGTGTATGCCAGGGTGAACACCAGCGGGCGGAAACGACCGGCCGCCATCGCGAGCTTCATCACCTCCAGATGAGTCAGGTAGCGCCGCTCCCCCGCCATCATCTGCGGCAAGTCGATTTCCTCGGCCGGATTCACCGCCAGACGCTTCGCCTTGATCGCGAACTTCAATACCTGGCTGAGCACCTGGTAGGACTGAATCACCCGAGACGCCGACAGGCCACGTCCCTCGAATCGAGTGCCGCCCTTCTCGGACAGCTCGACCACCCATTCTTGAATGTCCTCGAACTCGATGTCCCGCAACGGAGTTGAACCCCAACGCGGTTTCACGACCGTATCCAGCAAAGACCGATAGCCCGCTACAGTCTTCGGCTTACGGAATTTCTTTGTGGCAAACCATTTTTCGGCCACCACCGAGAAAAGCACGGCACTGCGGTCAGGATCAACCCACGTTCCGGTGACCACCTTGGTCGTCACATCACCGTCAAGGAATTTCTGCGCCGCCGCCTTGGTGTCGAACGACCGGGACCGTTCCACCCCATTCGGGTCGACATAGCGCGCCCGCCAACGCTTGCCCTTGCCGAACCGATCTTCGGACTTCTCCTTCTTTTTCGACTTCTTGCCCGTCATCGGGTCCACCACGGTAACAGTCGGGTACCAGCGGTCCTCGATGCCCGATCGCGGATTACGACGTGTAGCAACCATTTACGCAGCCTTTCCGCCACGCGCAGTCAGTCGAGCCTGTTCCTCAATCCAGGCAATCACGACCGTTCGCTTCCACACCCGTCGTCGAGGGCCTAGCTTGAAGCTTTCCGGGCCATAACCGACATGTGCCCACCACCGCCAAGTAGCTTCCGGAATCCCGGTCAGCTTCTCGCAATCCTTGGCGCGCAAGTACTGTTCGCCATCCTCCATCAGACTTTCCTCCTGTTCCCTATGCGGCCGTCTGCATTGCCGAAAGTTGTTGCGCCCCCGGCGGACTGGCGGCGAGTTGGCGTGTGGTGAGTTCGGCGCGCCATCGAGTACGTTGCGCGATGTGGTCCATGATCAACTGGTCACGCGGTGGGCAGTGCTGATCACCGGGTTCGACCGGAGTGATCTGAAGCCGGTCGGTCTCGGGAAAGGTCATGCCGACCTTGCCGAGCAGCTGTCGAACGAATTCGACCCGGTCGGCCTTGTGGTCAGCCAGGGTCTTGCCCGTCCATTTCCTCGAGTTCAGGACACGCCGACCGGGCAAGCCGAGGGTGTCTCGGCGGTGCGCTTTGCCACGACAGCGTCCCGGGATCGTTTTCTCGGTCGCGCCCTGGGGCACGATGCCGAACCGCAGCCATACCGCGCATGTTTCGCTGCATGGGGTGTGCTGGAGCTCGGCGTGTAGCCGGTCGTAATGTACTGCGGCCCTGGCGGATTGGGGTTCGAGGACTTCGGCGATCGACTTGGTCAGGTATTTGGTGACGTAGCCGATGGTGCGGGCGGCTTCCTGGGTGCCGCCGATCACGCCTTTGATGTGTTTCGGGTCGATCTGGGTGCCGAACTTGATGACGTGCGCCGGTTTCAGGTTGTCACGGGCGTCATCGAACCCCGGCAACGCCGTCCCGGTGTCCGGGTCGACGAACGTCGCTTTCATGGTGTCCCACACCGGTATTCGACCGTGCCCGTACACCTCGTTCTCCGGATCGTGATACGGCCACCACACCTGGTGATAGGTCGCGCGGGCCACCTGTTTGACGACCTCACGCGGAATCCGGCCCCGGATCAGCATGTGCACGTGCGGGGCACCGCGTTTTTGCGGTTCCACCACTTCCCAGTACTGGACGTTCCAGCCGACGCAGCGACGCAGGTTCTTCTTGAACCGGTCACGCAACGCCGCGAAGTGCACGATGTCGCGTGCGGCGGATTGGTAGTCGTAGGTGTCCGGGTCACGCGGTGAACCATCCGAGGCAGGCTTGCCGTCGGTGTCGCGCCCGCCATCGGGGTTGATCTTCCCGTAGGAGGGCAG
The DNA here is from genome assembly GCF_020361265.1 of Nocardia sp. JCM 34519.1. Taxonomy (NCBI): domain Bacteria; kingdom Bacillati; phylum Actinomycetota; class Actinomycetes; order Mycobacteriales; family Nocardiaceae; genus Nocardia; species Nocardia sp. JCM 34519.1. The sequence continues at coordinate 112,147 of NZ_JAIRBR010000012.1, read as the reverse complement.
GGTGAGGGTGATCATCATCGAGGGCCGATACTTGCCCGCGAAGATCTCCCCAATCGTGGTGCGGCCCACCTTCTTTCGCGGTAAGTCCGGCATGTCCTGGCGGCGTTTCGTCGAACGGATACGGCGTTTCTTGGGCAACGGGTCTAGCGCGTCAAGCCGGGCCGTCCAGCCGGTATCGTGTAGCTCGGCATCCAGGTCCGCGACCAGTTCGCGGATGCCGTCCATCAGGTACTCATCACCTTCGGCCTTGGCGGCTTGGTAGTCGTCGAGCAGGTTCGCGCGCGCGGTTAGCAGATGGACCTGCCACTCGGTCGGTTCCGGTTTCTCGTCCACCGGTTCGGCATCCAGGTGCCAGCCCTCGTAGCATTGCGTAACCCGCAGCGCCCGAGCGACTTTCGCGCACGCTGGACACGTTGAGGCGATCGTGGCCTTACACGGTGTAGCGACGTAGGTCTCGGTGAGTGTTCTCGGATCGTAGATGCGCATCGGAATCGGGCGCTTGCACACGCCGAACTTCTCTGCCGTGGCGATCGCGATGTCGTAGAAGTTCGGTTTAGCGTGCCGCTCGGCGGCTATTTCCCGCTGCGGCACAACAGTTTCGGTATCGACGTCCATTACGCTGCCCCCTTTCTCCGGTCGTGCCCATCCCCGATCGTGGGCAGTTCGATCGGTTCGGCCAGTGAATCGGCGCGCCGGAACACCAATTCGATGGTGGCGGGGCCGATGATCGTGGCCCGGCATTCCTGCGCCCGGAACGCGTGCACCAGGTGGTCGGTGCGGTTCTCCCAGTCAGCGGGGCATTGCCCGGGCAGCATCCGCACCCGCAAGCGGTCCACGGTCTTGCCGATCTCGACAGCGAGACAACGCGGGATCACCTGCCTGCCACTGTCGTCGGGGATCGTGAGATGACAGGCGGTGAGCAGGCGAGCCCAGCGGCACCCGTAACGCCACCACGCCAGGAACCGTGTCCGCGCCCGAGCGGTGACCCAGCGATCGAACGTTGCCGGGAATTGGTTGCGCCACACCATGAGTGCCGTGACCGAGAGCGCCGCGACCGCGATACCCGCGATCGGCCCGGTCGTGATCGTGACCGTGATGACCATGGCGACCGGGATCGAGATCATCGGGAACAGCAGCGCCCACCGGACCGCGACAGCGGCACCGAGCAGCAGCCACCACGCGGTGTTCAGCACCGCCAACCCGATCAAGTCGAACGGATCATGCTGTGGTGCACCGTCTTTCGTGTTCATCATGAGCTTTCACCAGGCCGTTCGAACAATGTCAGCTGATCGGTAGCGGCCGTTTTCCGGCGCGTGGCGCGTTTGGGTAGCGGCGCTGCGGCAGCTGCGACCATGGGGTTGACGCGACCGGTGACCGAAGTAGCGCGGCCGATCTTCACCTGTGCGGCGGCGTCGACGAATCGAGTGAACCGTGACCAGGGTTCCTGCGGGACCAGCTGCCAGCCCTCGGGCCGTCCGGTGTGTTTGTCGGCGGCGAGGTGACGGACCTTGCCGATCCGGAGCGCGCCACCCCGGACCAGATGGCCGTTGATCTCGTAGACGACATCACCCGTGCGGACCCGATCGGGAGTGACGAGGTAGAAGAACACCGGTTCATCCCGGTAGGTATCGGTGTTCATGACCGCACCTCCGTGTAGTGAAGGCAGCCGTCGCAGTACACGACCCGGTCGGTCTCGACGCGCCATCCCGTCGCCGCCAACCGCCGTACGATCTCGATGTCGTCGAGGGTGCCCAGGCAGCAGGCTTCACGCGGGCAGTCCGGGTCACCGCAATGCCAGGGCTGACCGCATCCCGTGCAGTAGACGAGCAGGTGTGTTTCGGTGACGAATCCTGATTTCATGACCGGCCCTCCTTCGCGGCCGGTAGAGCGAGTTCGGCGTAGACGCGTACGCCGTCCCCGTTCCGGTTGGGGTAAGTGCGGTCACGGACAGTCATCCGTAGCCCGTCAGCGCCGACCAGGGTTGCCAGGACGGCTGTAATGTCTGCGAGATCACCCGAAAGGCGCAGGAGCACAATCCCGTTCATGCCGCCGCCTCGCTTTCGTCGCCGAGGTCATCGGGATCGAAGTCCGGTGGAGCCGAACCCGGTGCCGCAGTGCCGATGTCGTGGTGCAAGCCGTATTCGCGGACCAGCCAGGCGATATCGTCGTCGGAGACCCAGTAGAACCGGACCCTGGTCAGGGCGGTCGAGCCGTCCTGTTCGATGTAGCCGACACCCGGTGTGCTGTCAGGGATCTCGTCGCAGCGGGCACCCCGGTCACGGGCACCGGCCCCGAAGATCATGCCGACCTGGGTCGGTTCGTCCAGACGCAGCCCGATCCGGACCGGGAACAGCTGCCGCTGCGGCATGGTCTCCTTCGACGGATCCTGCACGAACGCGAAGATGCTGATCGCGGTAGCCCGCGCCTGGGTCAGCAGCAGACCGAGCAGTTCCTCGAACGCGGTACGGGTATCGCGGTCGGCGTAGGCGGACAGGGCTGCTGCCTCGTCGAGCAGGATCAGGATCAGCGGTTCCTCGGTGGTCGGGACATGCTTGCGCAGGCCCGCCGCAACGAGTTTGGCTTGCCGGTCCCGCATCACCGCCACGGCCTCTTTCAACAACGCGAGGATGCGTTCGGCGGTTTCGTACTCGAACCGGACGAACAGCTTTGCCGCGGGGCTGAACTCGACTCCGCCCTTGGGGTCGATGCACCACACGTCGACCAATCCGTCCTGGATCGCGGGAGCCAGGCCAGCCAGGATCGAGTAGGCGATGCTGCCTTTCCCGGATCCGGTAGCGCCGGCGGCGAGACCGTGGGTGCCCAGAATCGGGATGCGGGCGATCTCACCGGTTTCGGTGACCCCGACCGGGACCGCTCGCAGGTCCACCTCGTTGTGGACCCCCGACAGCACTGTCGGGTCGGCGAGTGTGTCGAACACCCGCAGCTGCAAGCGAATCCATCCCGGAGCAGGCGAGACCACCGTCACCTTCGGCACCCCCAGCACGTGAGCGAACCGGTCGAGCATTTCGTCGCTGGCCCAGGTCTTGCGGGACTGGCCCGCCAGCATCAGGAAATCGGCATCCAGGCCGTGATCGGTGTAGCCGTAGCCCTCCAACGGCGGGAACCCGGCATCCGGGGAACCCAAGCCGAGGCGATGCAGCATCATGTTCGTCTGCACCGGATCGGCCAACACAAACACCGCCGTCCGCAACTCTGGTGGGGCATCGGCCACGATCGCCTCATGGGTCCATTCGTGCGGGTCACGCCGCACCAGGCAGGTACCGAGGACGGCTCCGACCACGCCACTGACAGCTGTGGCGGACAGCACGATCGGCAGTATCGACATCACGCCACCCTCCACAACGGACCGATAGCCACCGTGACACTGTGTTCGGCCAGCAGATTCGGCAGCACCGCCGACAAAGCGCGGGCATCGGGCATGGACAACCGAATCTCGGTGCCGCCCAACTCGAACGACACCACAGCAGCCGTCTCACCATCCCGGTAGCGGGACGCGGCAACGTATTTCACGTTCCGCAGCACGCCGACAACGGCGGCATTCGTGGTCGACATCAGTGCTCACCCCTCCACCCCGGTTCGGTGCAGAACATCACGCAAATGTTCGGCAGTGCTGGAGTCGGCGGGGTGGTCGCGCAGTTGGTCAGGCAGCCGATGCCCGAATACGACGGGACGGTCGGGGAAGGCTCGCACAGCATCACGCAGCCATCGGCGCGGACACTGCTGCGATGGGCCACCAGATGCGGTGCGCGATCAACGGCAAGCGATAGCAGACCCGCCACCGCGATCACCGGAATCGCAGCCAACGCGATGTACGTGGGTCGGGTGGATGGGACAGGGGACGTAGGTACAGGCATCAGGCACCCCTCCTCAATGGGTGACTTGATAGATGAAACAGGTTGAACGACTTGATATTTGAGACGAGCACGCTATGCACCCACCTCCAACGGCAACATCTCGGCTTGCAGTGGCCAACCGGCGCGTCCACGTCGCTGCGGGCGAGGCGACGCCGCCATCACGGGCACCGGATCGTTCTGTGCGGGCAGGGATTCGCTCACCGCGACCGGTTCAGGCTGGGCCTTGGCACTCAGGTCCGGCAGTGGTTCGGTGACCGCCACGTTTTCGGGGACCGCTGCCGAATCCTGTTGTGCCGCACGGACCAGCACCGCCAAGCCATGGGTGTCGACCAGCAGGCTGACCGGGGCGATAGCCGCGACCACCGCCGCCCACACCGGCGGAAGCGGATGACCCGCCATGACCGCGTGCAGGGCGTTACCAGCGATCGAGACCGCCGCGCCGACGATCAGCACCCCGGTGAACCAGCGGCGTTCCGGCGAGCTGGCCAGCACCAGTGCCGACACGGTCGCCTGCACGATGGTGCCGTCGATGATCACCGGGAACAGCCACGCCCACCGGGACGGCAGGTGCGCCAGCAACGCCAGCTCACGCAGAGCGACGAAACTGAGCACAAACGCCGCCGTCCCGATAGCAACGATCACCACCACCGCGACCCAGCGTGCAGCGACCATGGCCCGCGACTTCTCAGCCGTGGCAGCCACTGCCCTCACCGCTCAAATCAGCATCAACCAGCGAATCCAGTTGCGGCAGAAGATAATCCATCAGATAACGCAGGCTGTGCGCCAGGAACACATCCAAGCCGACAACCGCATCCTCACCAACGCGAAGCAGCAACATCGGTGTGCCGCAACCGACCAGCGCGACCGTCGCCGCCAGCTCTCCTTGACGGTGCACACCACGCACGCCCTCACCGACACTCAGCACAGCCGGATGCCCGTACGGATCATCAACACCGAAGTCATGGTTCATCAGGCCACCGACCTCTGCGCCGACGCGTGCTGCACCAACGCCACCGCGAGCGCTTCCATCAAGGCATGCGCGTCATCGGCGGTCAGTTCGAGGGTGACGTCGCCGTCCTCACCAAACAGGACCTGCACCGACGCCGGAATCTGCTCCGCACGCCGACCCGACCCGACCCGATACGCCGGAAAATATTCCACCGAGCGGATACCCGCCACAGCCGTGGTGGTGTGCACGAAGGTCGCCATCACGCCACCGCCTTCCGCTCAGCCCACAACTCAGCAGCAGCATCGGCGGACACGAACCAGCTCGGCGTAATCCACACCCCCGCACCGGATTTCGCGCCTCGATCCAGCTGGCCATCCATCACCGCCACCGCAAGCTTGTGCAACAGCTCCTTCGCGAGCGGCACCGTCATGTACAGATGCCCCGAGCCGGTCTCAATGACCACCTTGCCGATACGTTCGCAGTAATCAGCGCAAATCTCGTTGTCACACAAGCTGTTACACGAATCAACCGACATCCACAGGTCGCTCATCACGCCACCGCCTTCTGCTGATCAGTGACGTACTCGGCGTAATCGTGCTGGGCCAGCACATTCGGCAGCGCCTCCAACAAGTCCCGTGCGTCTGGGACCGTCAACACCACTCGGGCCTCACCGATCCGGAACGACACATACGAGGGCTCGTATTTGATGCCACGAAGTTCGCCGCCGACACCAGCCGTCGCGACAACCACGAAAGACGACATCACGCGACCGCCTTCCGATCGCGCGGAGCAGCTGCCGAGTGATCACCCGGAGCCACCGTGCCCGAAGCGTCGCCCTTGATACCCGTCGCGAAATACAGGTAGGTCAGCTTCGCGTAGTCGCCCGACTTTGTCACCCGAGGCTGAACCATCAGGTTCTCGAACTCCACCTCGACCAGACCAGGCCGGATCTCCTTCCCGGTCGGAATCGGCTGCACCGGAGCCAGGAAAATCAGCTCCAAGCCCGCATCCGTACCCCGGACATCCTCCGAGAAGTCCCAGACCTTGGCCTTCCACTTCAGAAGACCCGTCTCCTCATCCCGCTCAGGCTCATTCGTATACGCCTTCTTGCGGTCGTTGTACTTCATCATCAGCACGGGCACCCCGTTGATCGCCGCCCCGTTCGGGAAGATCACCCCATGTGGAGCGAGAAACCGCTGATTCCACTTCACACCCATTGGTTGAAACTCCTTGCATCCGTAGCAATTTCGAGTGAATGACCTTGCAGATCAGGTCATGACTCCATCGTATCCGTAGCTACGTATCCGTAGCAAGAATCTACGGATCACAACTTCGCATACGTAGCTCAACCAATGCTGAAGGGTTAAATGCGTATACGTAATTGCGTATACTGAACATGGTTATCATTAAGGCGATGACAAGGAAGGACTACAACCACATGCCCGAGCCGGAATACGACTACGTCTCCCTTGCAGCCGACTACGCGCGACGGATTCGTACCGGCGCATATCCGCCAGGGATCCAGTTGCCCAGCTACTCGGAGATCGCCGCCCGGCACAACGTGTCCGAGATGGTGGTCAGGAAGGCGATCGAGCTACTGAAGAGTCAGGGCATGGTGCGTTCAGTTCGACGGCGCGGCATCTTCGTTAGCGATCATCCGAATCTTGTTCGGGCCGCGCCTGAACGTCAGATGGAGAACCCCGAAGACACCTTCGGGCACGAATCGGATCGAGACGTTCGTATCGAACGCAGCAATCAGCATGTACCAGCAACCGAAGAGCTGGCGGAAGTGTTCGGAATCAGCGTAGGCAATGAGCTGTTGCACGTCGTTACACGAGCAACCGAAGACGGTCGGCCCGTGTCGATTTCGGACACTTATCAACCGGTCGGCGCGCCGGACATCTCGAACGCATCCGTCCTCGAGGAAACGGTAGCTGATCGCCTTCCGGTAACCAGCCATGCCACATGGCTTGGTACGCCGTCCGGCGACTTGGTCAAAACCGTTCGACAGCGATACATCGGTTCCGACGAGCGAGTGCTCATGCTGTCGGACATCTCATATCCGAGAGATCGTTACGACGCCTTCGTATTCCGCATGACGCTGACCGAACCGTTGAAGCAATCCCCCAGTTCATAAACAACGTTTCGGCCTCGACACGCCTGGTCAAATCGTAGCCGCCTACGAGCAGCCAGGCGTATCAGCGTCGCGACCAAGCCTGCGCGGTATCCGAAAGATTCCACCACGAAACATATTGCGCGTCTTGGGAATCCAGCGTCCACGACTCACCGAGCATATCGAAGAAGGCATCATCACCGGTCTTACCGCCCTTCTGCTCACCGACGAAGATCAACCTTTCGCCACCAGCTTCCGCAAACGCTGAGAGAGCTTCGGACGCCATGGTGTTGCCCCATCCTGGTGGCCAGCACAGGAACAGAACGTGATCCGATCGGCTGCCTACACGTGCATCAAACTCGTCCAAACCGCCGACATGGTGCCAAACATCCTGCAACCCTGCCGCTCCGGGAAATGAGGCGTTCTGGCTCGTATCCGGCGGTTCAGAGTCGTACGCATCTACCGTCAGGCCAGTTCGCGCTAGTTGTGCCGCCCAGTATCCGCGTCCTGCTCCCAGCTCAACCACTGGCCTACCTTGGCAAAAATCTGCGATCCAGCGAACGGTCTCTGGCGCCGGAACCGCATAGGCATATACAGCCTGCAAGATTGTCTGTGCGTACCCGAGTCGCGAACTCCCTTGCGCCCGACCACCATTCACTACGCGATGACCATCATGCTCGGACACCGATGGACCCACGATGTCCCAATACGGATTGCCAGTCTCGGACCGGCCGCCCGTCATGTAGTGCACCATGCGCAAGTCGAATGCTGCGTCCGCCTGCTCGTCGCCAGTACCCGACAGCATCGGTGCCGTATCCAGGTAGTCCGCCACCTTCGGGTACTCAGTCCGCAACCGCTGCGCGTCACCCAGCAGCGCGGCCAGTTCGTCCCGACGTTCCGCCGTCAGCACCAGATCAGTCATGCACCCGATTCTTCCGTGTCACAGCCGATTCCGGTGATCGTTGCCGAATTTGGCCATACAGGATCAAGGCGGCGCGCTGCGCGCGCCGCGCCACGCAACCGGCCGCACATGCGGCCCGGCTCCGCTTCGCTCCGCCTACCGGAGCGTCGGGCGCGTCGCGACACACGCAGCACGCCGCGAGATCCTGAATCGCCTGTACGGCATTGACTTCCGCATGAATGACGGAATCGAATCGGGTGGGAGACTCCACCGTCGAGATTGACCTATCGAATCCCAGCTGTGATCAGCTGACTATCGGCCAGGTCGAGCCGAACCCAACTCCGCCCGCCGACCATCGTTCCGAGGTGGCATCACGGCCAGTTGGGGTGCCCCTTCCTCATGCGCCTATTGTCTCGCTCCACTCGGGCGTATCAAGGGCGCTTCGCGTCGCTACGCGATGCCTACGGCACCCTTGACACACCCGACTTCCGCTGAGGGCGGCAAGTATGAGGAAGAGGGAAAGGGTAGGCAGGGGACGGATAGGCGATCTATCTGCCGCCGCCAAGCATTTGCTGCATGAGCATCATCATCATTTGCGCGAGCAAATCCATTCGTGGCACCCCCCTTCACGATCCGACACAGACCGTACTGGCACGGGATCCAGTCCGCAACCAGTCCGCAGCAGTCCCGAACTCCACCGAGTCCGACCAACGATCCCAACGACCGAATTTCCTGGTCAGCCGGACTCGGCCACCGACACCAACGCTCCCCGAATACCGCAAACGCCGAGAGTGACAACCTCAAAAACCGTTGTCCGAAAGGACGTGTGGGTTCGAGTCCCACACTCGGCACCATGGGCGACGCATGTTCGCGGAAATCGCTCAGCCTGGTGGTGCCTCGTCCTTTCTTCTGGGGGTGCAACCCCCAGACCCCGCCCGGGGGCTTGCCCCCGGACCCCCTTCTGTTGGGGTTGCGATTTGTTGTTCGGCTCCGGTTGGTTGTGGGTTTCGGTTGCATCGGCTGGCGTTGATTCTTGTGCGCCTGTCTTGGGCGGTGCCGCATCCGGTCGTTGCTGCCGCATCCGGTCGTCGCTGACGCACCCCGTTCGTGAAATCTGGCGGTGTGGCGGGCGGTGTGTCTTCTGACACAGGGGTGGGGACCTTTTGTTTAGCTTTGGGCGCGTAGGTGATTGGCGTGTGGGCGGGCGATATGCCGGTGGTGAGGTTGTGCATGGCAATTGGCTTCTCGCGCAGGATATTGCGTGTGCGGGAAGCTGGAAGGTGCTTGGGAACAACGGTATTCGGGTGGGGTCGGAACGCCGGATGCCAACGAGCCACGTGCCCAGCTCGGGCGATTACGTCGTCGTAGTGACGCGACCGCCCACCCGACGGGCCGATCACTCCGAACCTTGCGCGAAGTGGGGATCGGAATGCCGGATGCCAACGGGCCACGCGGCCAACTGGGGCGATTGCGTTGTCGTAGTGACGCGACCGCCCGCTCGACGGGCCGATCACTCCGAAGGTTGCGCGAAAGTGGTTGGGGGGCTTGATTGGATCTTTGGACCGGACGACAGCCAGTCCTCACCTCGCCGGGTTGAGGACATGCGTCTGGGCCGCGGAAGAGCAAGTCGGGTACGGCACACGGCGCGCACAGCACTGCGTAGGTAAAACCCCGGACTGGTGTCCCTGTCGAAAGCGACCCGCACGGAACCGTAGGGCATGGGCTCCGGAATGTCGGTGGCTCTGCTGGCTCCTTGGTCGGCTCGCACGGAACGGCAGGGAGTATGGCTCCGGAATGTTGGTGGCTCTGGGTGGATTCTCGCTCGGGCCGTGCGGAACTGGAGGGGCATCGGCTCCTGAGATGTCGGTGGGGCCGGGGACACTCGACGGGTGAACCGGACTGATCGGCTTTATGCGTTGGTGGAGGAGCTTCGGGGGGTTGCGCCGGGGCGGTTGAGTGCGCGGGAGTTGGCGGGGCGGTTCGAGGTCAGTGTGCGGACGGTGGAGCGGGATATTTCGGCGCTGCAGCAGGCTGGGGTGCCTATTTACGCCGATGTGGGGCGGGGTGGGGGGTATGCGATTGATAAGCGGATGTCGTTGCCGCCCTTGAATTTTTCGGCGGCGGAGACGGTGGCTGTCGCGGTGGCGCTGGGGCGGACACGGGGGACGCCGTTCGATGCGGCGGGGGCCAGTGCGTTGGGGAAGATTTTGGCGGCCATGCCGGAGGAGGGGGTGCGGGCGGCGCGGGAGTTGGCGGGGCGGGTGCAGATGTTGCAGCCGGTGGTGGCTGCGGAGCCAGGACGGTGTGCGGGGGTGGTGCGGCAGGCGGTGGCGGAGCAGCGGCCGGTGACGATGTCGTATGTGGACCGGTACGGGGCGGTGAGTGAACGGGTGCTGGAACCGATGGTGCTGATGCTGGGGCGGGAAGGGTGGTATGTGATCGGGTGGTGCCGGTTGCGGGAGGAGACGCGGCTGTTCCGGCTGGATCGGATCCAGACCGCCGAACTGATGGACGTCAAGTTCACACCGCGGCCGATCCGGTACCCGGACGACCTGCCGGCCGATGTGGCGGCGAGCAGGCTGGCGCTGTGACCGGAAATTCGGCGGAAACACCGACATAGGGTTGTCGCCATGAGCGCCGAAGCTGAACGGGCGCAGGCATTCCGGCCGCGCAGCGATGCAGAGGAGACGCATTCGATGACAACGCCACCGTTCGACACGGTCACCTGGTTCCAGATCGGCAGCGCCGATCCCGATGCGGCACAACGCTTCTACGGTGATCTGTTCGGCTGGACCGCGACCGCCGACCCGGGCAGCGGCCCCGACTACCGGATCGTCAAATATCCCGGCGCGGCCGCGCCCAGCGGTGGAATCACTGCGCTCGAGGAGGGGGACACCCGGCACGCCACCTTCGGCGTCATGGTCCGCGACGTCGCCGCCGTCTGCGCCCGCACCGCCGAACTGGGCGGCAAGGCACTGTCGGAGCCGCGAGCGACACAGAATGGCCTGATCTTCGCCGACCTACTCGACCCCGACGGCAACCGCTTCCTGGTCTTCACCCCGGCGCCGCGCTGAGCCGCGACGAGGGGCGGGTTCGGCTCGAGGGTGCTCGAACCCGCCCTTCGCCGCGCTCGTATTTCCGACCGGATCCGGCGACAGCTGTTCCCGCCGCACTGAGGCGCCCGCCGGTACAGGCGAGACCTGGACAGCCTGGAACGTTGGACTCGGTCGGCGCCGCACCGGGATTGTCAGTGAATCCGCCTATTACGGAACCGATTCCGAGTGATGACACCCACAATTTCACCCGGAACGTTTCATTCGCGGTGCCGCCGGGTAGATTCGATCATGATCACCGAATGATATTGTCCGGTGTCGCAATACAGTCCCCGGAGACCGCCGCGGTCGGCCCGTCTCGCGTGTACGGCACGCAAAGGCCAGATGAAATTGTCCTACGGAACGTGTGATTCGGGGTTATCCGACTTCGAGTTGGGTATCGAGCGATTTACCGTATCGGTATGCACGTCCTGTTCGTCTGCAATGGCAATGTCTGTCGTTCGGCGATCGCCGAGCGGCTCACCCGAGCACTGGCGGTCGAACACAATCTGCCCGGCCTGACCGCGGAAAGCGCGGGAACCCGTGCGCTGGTTGGTTTTCCGATCGAACCGCTGGCCGCACAGGCGATCACCGGCCTCGGCGCCGACCCGGAAAACTTCAAGGCGCGCAAGCTGAAGCCGGAACTGATCGACCGAGCCGATCTCGTACTCGCCATGACCCAGCAGCTGCGCGACCAATCGATCGATATGGCATTCGGCTCCGCCCCGCGCACCTACACGCTGTTGGAGGCCGCCAGAATCGCCAAGGTGACCGGCGCGCGCACCATCGCCGAATTACACGGGGCGCGCAACGATCTCTCGCTGGTGGGCCGTGAGGGCATCGCGGATCCGGTCGGCCTGTCCGAGGCCGCCTATTGCGAGGTCGGCGACCGCATCGCCGATGCGCTGGTGCCGCTGCTGCTCGCGCTGGCGCCGCACGAACAAACCCATCTGGTGGACAGCGAAGTCCCCGGACTCGTCATCCAACCGAACTCCGCCCAGGCGCCGCTCTCGGCATTCCTCGCCGCCCAGCGCGCCGGAATGCGATAGCGGCACCGGAATCCGGTACTGACCGGCCGAAATACCCGCGCGGCGAAAGATTCCGGTACCGGCGGTCGGCTGTTCCCCTGTGCGCCAACGGAGAGTGGGATTGACGCATTCCGGTGAAAAGGGATTACACTCCCCGCGGATAAACTTCCGCCGTTGGATGGTTCGACACAGGACAGGAATCAGACATGCCGAAACGAATTTCGGATGTTTCGCTCCATGTTTATGTGACAACGGAAACCCTGGACCGAGTCGTGGAATCGGTCCGCGAGGTGGTCGATCAGCACCTACGCAACCGCGAGGTGTTCGCGTGGCGGTTCACGCTACCCGTCGACGCCGACGACGCGGCCCATGTCCTGCTCGAAACCCAGTGGCGGATGGACCATCCCGGCGCGACGCCGGACGGCTGGCGCACCTACGAGATCGCCATCAGCCTCGTCGGCCCGGCCAGCAGGCTCACCGAGGCGAATGTGGCGGCGCTGGAACAGAAGCTGGCCGTTCGCATTTCGGCCCTCACCCCGCCCCCGCCCAGCACCACCATCCCGTGGACCATCCGCTGCAGGCATCGCGAAACCTACGACTCGGCCCGTCTCTCCGAGTATTTGGCGCACTAGCGCCGGATCAGCGGCGCGCCGGGAAATGCCGGATGACGCCCTCTTGCACCGTCGTCGCCAGCAGATCCCCACTGCGCGAATAGAATTTGCCGGTGGCCAGCCCGCGCGACCCGGCCGCGACCGGGGATTCCGTTGCGTAGAGCGCCCATTCGTCGAAGCGGAACGGCCGGTGGAACCAAATGGAGTGGTTCACCGTCGCCGCGATGATCCGATCGAGGCCCCAGGACAGCCCGTGCGTGGTGATGATCGAATCCAGCACCGTGGTGTCCGACGAATAACCAAGCATCGCAACGTGAATCAGCGGATCGTCGGGCAGCCTGCCGTCCGCGCGCATCCACACCCGGTTGTGGTTGAGCCGCTCCCCCGTGCCCTTCATGATCCACGCCGGGTCGTTGGTGTAGCGCATATCGATCGGATGCGGGGCGTTGACGAACATCTCCAGCTTGTCCTCCAAGCCTTCGAAGCTCTCCTCCACCCGGGGCAGCGTCTCCGGATCCGGCACCTCGGGCCGGGCATGCGCATGCTCGAGGCCCTTGCCCCAGTCCTGGAACGCCGCCAGCATGACGAACAGCTCCTGCCCGTCCTGGGTGGCGGTGACGGTGCGATTGGCCAGTGAACGGCCGTCCCGGTGGCGGTCCACCCGGTATTCGATCGGCCGCTTCACATCGCCGCCGCGCACGAAATGCGCGTTGATCGCGTGCACCGGCCGATCGCCGACGGTGCGACCCGCGGCCATGATCGCCTGGGCGACCAGCTGGCCGCCGAAGGTGCGGCTCCACACCTTCTCCGGATGCAGGCCGACGAAGACATCCTCGTCGACCTGCTCCAGGTCCAGCAGTCGGAGCAGCACATCGAGATCCGCATTCCCCGTCGGCGCGACGCCGACCGAACCGCCTAGGGATCCGCTCAAATCAGTGGTCCTCCTCGCCGATGCGATGCACGTGGATGAGGTTGGTGGAGCCGATCGTGCCGGGCGGCGAGCCCGCGACGATGACGACCAGATCGCCCTTCTGATAGCGCTCCATCGACAGCAGCGCCTGATCGACCTGCCTGATCATGGCGTCGGTGCTGTCCACCGTCGGAACGATGAACGTTTCCGTGCCCCATGTCAAGGCCAACTGGCTGCGCACCTCCGGCAGCGGGGTGAACGCGAGCAGCGGCAGCGGGGTGTGCAGCCGGGCCAGGCGGCGCACCGTGTCACCGGACTGGGTGAACGCCACCAGCGCCTTGGCGTTGAGCCGCTCGCCGATATCGCGGGCCGCGTAGGAGATGACACCGCGCTTGGTGCGCGGCACGTGGGTCAGCGGTGGGACCCGGGTCGATTCGGTCTCCACCGCGTGCACGATGCGGGCCATGGTCCGCACCGTCTCGATCGGGTACTTGCCGACCGAGGTCTCACCGGAGAGCATCACCGCGTCGGCGCCGTCGAGCACCGCGTTCGCGACGTCGGAGGCCTCCGCCCTGGTCGGGCGCGAGTTCTCGATCATCGACTCCAGCATCTGGGTGGCGACGATGACCGGTTTGGCGTTCTCCCTTGCCATTTGGATAGCGCGCTTCTGCACGATCGGCACCTGCTCCAGCGGCAGTTCGACGCCGAGGTCGCCGCGCGCGACCATCACCGCGTCGAAGGCCAGCACCACGGCCTCCAGGTTGTCGATGGCCTCCGGCTTCTCCAGCTTGCCGATCACCGGCACCCGGCGGCCCACCCGGTCCATCACGTCGTGCACCAGCTCGACGTCCGACGGGGACCGCACGAAGGACAGCGCGATGAAATCGACGCCCAGCTTCAGCGCGAATTCCAGGTCCTCGATGTCCTTTTCGGACAGCGCGGGCACCGAGACATCCATACCGGGCAGCGAGACGCCCTTGTTGTTCGAGACGGGGCCGCCCTCGGTGACCCGGCAGACCACGTCGTTCTTGTCGACCCGCAGCACGGTCAGCCCGACCTTGCCGTCGTCGACCAGCAGCCGGTCGCCCGGCTTGGCGTCCTTGGCCAATTCCTTGTAGGTGGTGGAGACCCGGTCGTGGGTGCCGTCGACATCGTCGACGGTGATGCGCACCTCTTCGCCGGTCGCCCATACGGTGCGGCCATCGATGAACCGGCCCAGCCGGATCTTCGGTCCCTGCAGGTCGGCCAGGATGCCGACCGCTCTGCCGAGGTGATCCGAGGCCTGCCGCACCTTCTTGTAGTTCTCGGCGTGGTCGGCATGTTCACCGTGACTGAAATTCAGCCGGGCCACATCCATGCCGCTCTCGACGAGTTCGCGGATACGGTCCTCGGTGGCCGTAGCCGGGCCGAGCGTGCACACAATCTTCGTCCGTCGCATCACGGGTGTGAGCCTAGTCCGGTGTACTCGAGTGGACCCGTCGTGGCCTCGGTGAAAGCTTGGTGAAAAATACGAACTCGCTTTGTCGGAACATACGAAGCGCTGCTCATCGTGCAACGTGCCTGGCCAAACGGGTCTCCAGCCGGGTCTGCGCGAATCCGAGAATCAAACAAATTACCCAGTAGTAAATAGCGGCGACGCCGTAGAGCGCGAAGAAGTCGAACGTCGGCGCGGCCGCCACCTGAGCCACCCGCAGCAATTCCGTCACCAGAATCGTCGAGGCCAGCGAGGTGTCCTTCACCAGTGAGATGAGGGTATTGGACAGCGGCGGCACCGCGATCCGCGCGGCCTGCGGCAGGATGATCAGCCGCATCGTCTGCGCATACGACAGGCCGACGGCCTGCGCCGCCTCCCACTGACCGTGCGCGACGCTCAGGATCGCCGCGCGCACCACCTCGGCCGCGTAACCGCCGACGTTTAGGCTGAACGCGATAACCGCCGCCGGAAACGGATCGATGACGATCTGGAACTGCGGCAGCGCGTAGAACACAATGAACAGCTGCACCAGCAGCGGCGTGCCCCGGATGATCGAGATGTAGAAGCGGGCGGCGGCGGCCACCGGCCATATCGGCGACATCCGGGCCAGCGCGACGAACAGGGCGATCGCCAGGCCGATGACGAAGCTGATCGCGGTGAGCGGGAGGGTCTTGTCCAGCGTCGCCTGCAGCATCGGCCACAGGTTGTGCAGGATCAGCTCCCGAGTGCGGTCGTCCACCGGTTATTTGGTGACGTCGGTGCCGAAGTACTTATCCGAGATCTTGGCCAGCGTGCCGTCGGCGCGCAGCTCGGACAGCGCCTTGTTCACATCGTCGATCAACGCGTCGCCCTTGCGCGCCGCGACCGCCTGCTGGGTGGTCGTTCCGGTCTTGGCCGCCACCTTCAGCGAGGTGTCGCCGGTGGTCTTGGTGTATTCGCCGACGGCGAGGGTGTCGTTGATGACGGCGTCCACCCGGCCCTGCTTCAGCAGCTGGATACCGGGACCGAAATCGGTGACCGTCTCGACCTTGGCGCCGGCGTCGGTCGCGATCTTGCCCCAGTTGCTGGTCGCGGTCTGGGCGCAGGTCTTGCCCTTCAGATCGGCGAGCGAATTGATGCTGGTGTTGTCGGCGCGGGTGACGATCACCCCGTCGGAGGTCGTATACGGCTGGGAGAGAGCGTATTTCGCCTTGCGGTCGTCATTGATCGAGACCTGGTTGACCACCAGATCGAAGCGCTTGGACTCCAGACCCGCGAATATGGCGTCCCACGGCGTCTGCACGAATTCGACCTTCTTGCCGAGCTTGCCGCCGATCGCCTGGGCCACCTCGATATCGAATCCGGTGAGCTTGCCGTCCTGCCCCTGGAAGCTGAACGGCTTGTAGGTGCCTTCCGTGCCGATCTTCAATACGTTCGGATCGCTCTTGCCGCAGGCACTGAGCCCGGTGGCGGCGACGATGGCGAGCATGGCGACGGCGAACAGCTTGCGACGCACGGGATCCCTCTCTTCTGTGCGCGGGCCGAGTCCCGCGCACGGCACACAAATCCGGCCCAGAGTACGCCTGGTCGGTTTTGTCGAACAGTATTGCGCTCACGCCGAGCCGAATACCGGCGATTCTCCCCGGAGCTGGTAATGGGCCCGGAAACGACGATGGGCACCGCCGCGGTGGCGGTGCCCATCGTGTTGGCGATCGGATATCAGTCGCGCAGCGGACGCCCGTTGACGTCGCGGACGCTACCGGTGAGCATCATGATGCCGTCGATCAACGGCCAGATGCCGCCGAGACCGCAGGTGAGCCAGACGACCGCGATCTGCGCGATGCCGAGACCCGTGTAGCCGAGGTAGAACCGGCCCGCGCCGAACGCACCGAGGAAGATCTCCAGCAGCCCCGCGATGAGCTTCTGCTTATCCGACAGCGGCTCGCCCTGCTGATTGCGGCCGTAGGGCGCCTCCGGATCGTTCGGGTTGAACCCGGGCTGGCCCTGATACGGCACGGGGTAGCCGGGCTGTGGCTGGCTGTACCCGTCCATGGGCTGCCCGTAGCCGGGCTGCTGCCCGTAGCCGGGCTGGCCGTACGGGTTGGCGGGCTGACCGTACTGCGCACCCGAATTATCGGGCTGCTTGTTCAGATCCGGCCCCGTACCGGGCGGCCCGTACTGCGGGCCGCCGAATCCCGGATTGTTCTGCTGGTAAGGGTCGGTCACTCATGTCCTCCTCATTCGTGCAGGAACCCTCTGCTTGGCCCCCGGCGTGACTGATCTGCCGAGCAGCAAGACGGCCCCGCGAAGATCAGGGGTCATTCTTGCCGGAATCGACCGAGTTTGTCTTCTCGAAGTGTGGACCTACTTCCACTTCGGCGAAGCCAAATCCGTTGTCCGGTCCGGATATCGCGGTGCGAACGGAATGGGTTAACCGGTCGGATTGGTATCCGCCTTGGCGGAATCCTTTTCGGCCGAGGCGGTCTCGTCGCCAGCGGGCTTGACGGGTTCGGATTCCGGTGCGGGCTCGTCCGATGATTTTTCGGAGACGTCCGCGTTATCGGGTTCGGCCGGTTCCGGCTTTTCATCCGACGATTCCTCGGCCGTAACGGTTTCCGTCGATTCGGTCGCAGCGGTTTCCGTCGATTCTGTGGCAGCGGTTTCCGACGATTCGGCCGCAGCCGCCGCGCGCAGTGCCCCGAACTGCCACGGCCACGGCCGCTGGGACGTGCTCGGCTGCAGCGACTCCGGTTTTTCCCTGCCCTTCGTCGCGAAGACGAAATAGGCGATGGCGGCGAGGAATACGAGCGCCGATGTGAAGGAATTGATCCGGATGCCCGCGATATGCGTAGCCTCGTCGTCGCGCATCAGCTCGACCCAGAATCGGCCGAAGCAGTAGCCGGCCACATAGAGCGCGAACAGCCTGCCGTGCCCGATCCGGAATCGCTTGTCCAACTGGACGAGTGCGATCACCACGAGCACATTCCAGATGAGCTCGTACAGGAAGGTCGGATGCACGACCTTGTCGACGATGCCGGTGGAGGTGCCGTTGAGCATATCCAGCTTGCCGTTCGCGTCGAATCGGCGATAGATCTCCAGACCCCACGGCACGGTGGTCTCGCGGCCGTAGAGCTCCTGGTTGAAGTAGTTGCCGAGCCGGCCGATCGCCTGGGCCAGCAGAATTCCGGGCGCGATCGCATCGGCGAAGGCGGGCAACGGAATTCGGTACACCCGGCAGCCGATCCAGGCGCCGATGCCGCCGAGGAATACCGCGCCCCAGATGCCGAGGCCGCCCTGATAGATCTTGATGATGTCGGCCGGATTGCCGTTGGCGCCGAAGTACTTCTGCCAGTCGGTGGCCACGTGGTAGAGCCGCCCGCCGATCAGGCCGAACGGCACCGCGAACATCGCGACGTCGAGCACCGCGCCCGCCTGCCCGCCGCGCGCGCGCCACCGCCGCTCACCCCACCAGATGGCGATGACGATGCCGAGGATGATGCACAGCGCGTATGCCCGTAGCGGGAGCGGCCCGAGATGCCATACGCCCTGCGACGGGCTGGGAATATAGGCCAGCACATCGCCGTCGGTCAGGACACTGTCTGCCAGGACTGGAAAAGTCACGGCCCCACCGTAGCCGAGAGTCCCGTCGACGGCTGCCGCTGGGAGGTCGGATGGCCGGACGGCCTAGCTCCGGACCGTCGCCGCCCGGACGCCTTCGGCGAGTTCGGCGGTGAGCGCGCGCACCGCGTCGAGTCCGGATGCCGCCGCGGACACCAGCGCCGAGCCGACGATGACCCCGTCGGCGTACCCGGCGATCTCGGCGGCCTGCGCACCGCTGCGCACGCCGAGGCCGACGCCGATCGGGATATCGGAGTGCGCCCGGATGCGCGCGCACAGCGCGGGAGCGGCCGAGGAGACCATGTCGCGGGCGCCGGTGACGCCCATGGTGGACGCGGCATAGATGAAGCCGCGGCTGGCCTCCAGCGTCTTGACGAGGCGCTCCTCGGTGGACGACGGCGCGACCAGGAAGATGCGGTCCAGGTTGTGCGTGGACGAGGCGACGAACCAGTCGTCGGCCTCCTCCGGAATCAGGTTCGGCGTGATGATGCCCGCGCCGCCCGCGGCGGCGAGGTCGCGCGCGAAGCGGTCCACACCGTATTTGACCACCGGATTCCAGTAGCTCATCACCACGGCCTGGCCGCCCGCCGCGGTGATCGCCTCGACGACGGAGAATACGTCGCGCACCCGCACCCCGCCGCGCAGCGCCTGTTCGGCGGCTGCCTGGATCGTGGGGCCGTCCATCACCGGATCGGAGTAGGCGACACCGACTTCCACTATGTCGCAACCGGATTCGACCATCGTCCGGCAGACCTCGATGGATCCGGCGAGATCCGGATAGCCCGCGGGCAGGTAGCCGATCAGCGCGGCCCGGTTCTCGGCTCGCGCGGCGGCGAAGGTATTGGCGAGACGGGACTGCTGACTCACTCTTGACTTCCGTTCTGCTCGTCGAACAGCCCGAACCAGCGCGCCGCCGTATCCATATCCTTGTCGCCGCGCCCGGACAGGTTCACCAGGATGACCGCGCCCTTGCCGAGTTCCCGGCCCAGCTTCAGCGCGCCCGCCACGGCGTGCGCGGATTCGATGGCCGGAATGATGCCCTCGGTGCGCGAGAGCAGCAGCAGCGCGTCCATCGCCTCGGCATCGGTGATCGGCGCGTATTCGGCGCGGCCGATGTCCTTGAGGTAGGCGTGTTCGGGGCCGACGCCCGGATAGTCCAAACCCGCTGAGATGGAATGGGATTCGATGGTCTGGCCGTCCTCGTCCTGCAGCAGGTACGAGTAGGCGCCCTGGAAGGCGCCCGGTGAGCCGCCGGTGAAAGTGGCGGCGTGCCTTCCGGTTTCGACGCCGTCACCGGCCGCCTCGTAACCGATCAGCCGGACGCCGGGATCGTCGATGAAGGCGTGGAAGATGCCGATGGCATTGGATCCGCCGCCGACGCACGCCGTCACCGCATCCGGCAACCGCCCGACCAGCTGCTGGATCTGCGCGCGCGCCTCCAGCCCGACGACGCGCTGGAAATCGCGCACCATCATCGGGAACGGATGCGGGCCCGCCGCGGTGCCGAAGCAGTAGTAGGTGTCATCGGCGTTGCTGACCCAGTCGCGCAGCGCCTCGTTGATCGCGTCCTTGAGCGTCTGCGATCCGGTGGTCACCGAAATCACTTCCGCGCCGAGCAATCTCATGCGCGCGACGTTCAGCGCCTGCCGCGCGGTGTCGACCGCGCCCATGTAGATCACGCAGTCGAGGCCGAGCAGCGCACAGGCGGTGGCGGTGGCGACGCCGTGCTGACCCGCGCCGGTCTCGGCGATGATCCGGTTCTTGCCCATCCGCTTGGCCAGCAGTGCCTGACCGAGCACATTGTTGATCTTGTGCGAACCGGTGTGGTTCAGATCCTCACGCTTGAGCACGATCCGCGCGCCGCCCGCATGCTCGGCCAGCCGCTTGCATTCGAAGACCGGCGACGGACGGCCGGTGTAATCGCGCTGCAGCCGGTCCAACTCGTCCAGGAACGCCGGATCCAGCCGGCACTTCTCGTACTCGGCGGTGACCTCCTCGATCACCGCCATCAACGCCTCCGGCACATGCCGCCCGCCGTACCGGCCCCAGTGGCCGCCGACATCCGGCTCGTGGCCACTGCGCTCGTGAACGCCGGAACTCGCGGTGGGCAGTGCGGTCATGGCCGCACCTCACCCGGACGGGATGTGCTCATAGCTCGCTCATTTCGTTCGTTGCGATGCGGTCACCGGCCGCGCCGCACCGGGCGCGGGCAGGACGGGTGCGTGCCCGCGGTGACCAGTTCGGAGACGGCCGCCCGCGGATCGCCGCTGATCACCAGGCTCTCGCCGACCAGGACGGCATCCGCGCCCGCACCCGCGTACGCCAGCAGGTCGGCGGTGCCGCTGATACCGGATTCGGCGATCCGGATGACCTCGGTGGGCAGGCCGGGCGCGATGCGCGCGAATACGTCGCGATCGACCTCCAGGGTCTTCAGATTGCGGGCGTTCACTCCGATCACCGACGCGCCCGCCTCCAGCGCGCGATCGGCCTCCTCCTCGGTGTGCACCTCGACCAGCGCGGTCATCCCCAGCGATTCGGTGCGGTCGATGAGCGAGGACAGCACGTCCTGCTCCAGGGCCGCGACGATCAGCAGGATGACATCGGCGCCGTGTGCGCGCGCCTCGTGGATCTGATACGGCCCGACCACGAAATCCTTGCGCAGGATCGGGATATCGATCGTGGCGCGGACCGCGTCCAGATCGTCCAGCGAACCGTTGAACCGGCGGCCCTCGGTGAGCACGCTGACGATGCGCGCGCCGCCGTCCTCGTAAGCCTTGGCCAGACTGGCCGGATCCGGGATATCCGCGAGCGAACCCTTGGACGGACTGGCCCGCTTGACCTCGGCGATGACGCCGATACCGTCCTCCAGGAGCGCGGCCCGCGCATCGAGTGGCCTTGGCGCGGCGGCCGCGGCGGCCTTCACCGCCTGGAAATCCAGGAGGGCTTCCCGAGCGGCCACATCCGCGCGGACCCCGTCGAGAATCGAGTCGAGGACCGTCATCTGGCTCGAATCCTTTCTGGGGAGACGGACTTGCTGCCTGAGTGTCCCCCCAGGCGCTGTCTCACCGATGTTGACAAAGAATAAATGGCTATCCGTCTCGCTCTGACGGCGGGGTTGTGTTTGCCCGCCTTACCTGCGCGAACGTTGCTCACCGCCGCGACGCGGCAGCCCGAGCCGCACCGGTCAGCGTTCGGCACGATCGCCGTCGCCCGCCGAATCGCCCGATCCCCCATGGGGTTTCGGATTCGCACCGGCATCGTCCGCGGTGGGGTCGGCTCCCGCGTCCAGCGCATCCCACAGCACCCGTTCGGTGACCTCGCCCTGCGCCGGCCCTTTGGCCACCTCCGCGGTGGCGGCGGCGCGACGGAACACCGGGTTGTCGTACTTGCCGGAGAGCCGCGCCGTCTGCTCCGGCATCCTGGCCAGCAACACCGCCGCCGCACCCGCCGCCACCGTCGCGAGCAGCGTCAGCGACGGCGGGAACGGATGGGTCAGCACGTCGGTAACCGTTGCGCGGCCGGGCAATTCGGCCAGCGCCTTGGCCCGGTCCGCGGTGGCGCCCTTGCCGAGCAGCAGGGCGAATCCTGGCACCGCGGTGACCGCCGCGACCAGACCGATGAGCACGCCGAAGATCCGGCGCAGCCAGCCGCGGGTCGCCAGCACCGCCGCGATGGCGGCGAGCAGCACCAGCGCCAGCGGGGTGAGCGCGCCGAACCAGGTGCCGCCGTTGAGATCGTTGGTGCGCGCGACGGTCAGGCCGTCCTCTGAGTGGATGGTCACCCAGGTCAGCCGGGAGGACAGCCACATCAGCCCGGCGGCCACCGCCAGCAGCAGCACCGGGACCACCGGATAGCGACGCTTGCCCTGCGCCGCACCGGGCTCACTCACCGCGCGCGCCCTCGGCGTACGCCCGCACCGTTCTGGCCGCCGCGACCGCCTTCAGCACCGCCATGGCCTTGTTGCGCGATTCGTTGTCCTCGTACTCCGGCTGCGAATCGGCCACGATGCCGCCACCCGCCTGCACATACGCCACACCGTCTTTCAGCAGTGCGGTGCGGATGGCGATGGCGGTGTCGGCGTCGCCCGCGAAGTCGAGATAGCCGACCACTCCGGCGTATACGCCGCGGCGGGTCGGCTCCAACTCCTCGATGAGCTCCATCGCGCGCACCTTGGGCGCACCGGACAGCGTGCCCGCCGGGAAACAGGCCTTCACGGCGTCCAGCGCGATATTGCCCGGCGCCAGCCTGCCCGACACCGTCGACACCAAATGCATGACGTGGCTGTACCGCTCGACATGCCGATATTCGGTGACCCGCACCGTGCCGGGCTGGCAGACCCGGCCCAGATCGTTGCGGCCGAGGTCGACGAGCATCAGATGTTCGGCGTTCTCCTTCTCGTCGGCGAGCAGCGCCTTCTCCAGCAGGAGATCGTCCTCCTCGGTGGCGCCGCGCCACCGGGTGCCCGCGATCGGATGTGTCGTCGCCACACCGTCTTTCACGGTCACCAGCGATTCCGGGCTGGAGCCGACGATGGAGAAGGCGGTGCCGCCGTCACCGTCCGGGACGTGGATCAGGTACATGTACGGGCTCGGATTGGACGCCCGCAGCATCCGGTACAGATCGAGCGGATCGCCGTCGTAATCCATTTCGAATCGCTGCGAGAGCACCACCTGGAAGGCCTCGCCCGCCTCGATCTCCTTGACCAGCCGCCGCACCCCGGCGCCGAATTCGTCGGAGGTGCGCCTGCGCCGGAACTCCGGTTCCGGTGTCTCGAATACCGACACCGTCGAAACCGCCGGGGCGGCAAGGGCTTCGGTCATCCGGTCCAGCCGGGCCAGTGCGTCGTCGTATGCCGCGTCGACGTGGTCCGCGGTGCCGTTCCAGTTGACCGCGTTGGCGATCAGCGTGATCGCGCCCTCGTGGTGGTCGAAGGCGGCCAGATCGGTGGCGAGCAGCAGCACCATTTCGGGCACGTGCAGATCGTCGACGGTGAGTTCGGGCAACCGCTCGATCCGGCGCACCGTGTCGTAGCCGAGGTAGCCGACCATGCCGCCGGTCAGCGGGGGCAGACCGGGCAGCCGCTCGGTGCGCAACAGCTGCAGCGTCTCGTGCAGCGCGCGCAGCGGGTCACCGCCGGACGGGGCGTCGACCGGGATATTGCCGAGCCAGGCGGCCTCGCCGTTCACCACGGTGAGCGCCGACGGGCTGCCCGCGCCGATGAACGACCAGCGGGACCAGGAGCGTCCGTTCTCCGCGGATTCGAAGAGGAAGGTGCCCGCCCGCCCGGCACCCAGCTTGCGGTAGGCCGAGAGCGGAGTTTCCGAGTCCGCCAGCACCTTTCGGGTCACCGGGACCACCCGGTGCTCCGCGGCCAGCTGATGGAACTGTTCGCGGGTCGTTGTGGTTGGTGTCGACGCGCCGTGCATTGGCCCATCATCCCAGCACGGTCCGACAGGCTGGGCGTAGGGCTAGGGAGTGCGGCAAATGGGACCCGCCGCGCGAGCGTCAAGCCCGGAGGCGGTAGCGGAGCGTGACCACGTAGGGCTAGGGAGTGCGGCAAATGGGGCACAGCCAGGTGAAAACAACTGCTCGGTTCGTACGTGCTCGCACACCGCTGTGTCCGGCGTCACTACACTCGCTCCGTTCGATATCTCCAGTTCCAATTCGCGCGGTACCCACTTACGAGAGGAGTCAACAAACGATGTACCCCTCGCAACCGGTGGCCCCGGAGGGCCCTCGGCATGCCGCCCCAGGCTCGATGCCCCGCATGGTCGGGCTCGGCCAGATGGGCGGCGGCCAGGGCACGACAACGGTCAATGCCCTGGCCTCCTTCGTCACCTATGTGAAGGCACTGGAAGCGTTGGACAAGAACCACTTCCCGGACGAGTACGCCACGCACAGCGACCGGATTCGCGAGCTCAAGCCGTTCCTGCGGGCACACGGGATCCTCGATGTCATGGAGATCAAGAATCCGGAGGTGGCCGCGCTCATCGGTGCGTGAGGGCACCGGGTTGCCGCCGAAGGCGTTCGGCGGCAACCCGATTCGACAGCCGGCAGCGGACGGCCCGGCAGTCGCGTCCAGGTGTACTGTCCAGTTCATGCAGATAGGTCAGCTCGCCCCCGAATTCGAGCTACCGGATCAGACCGGCACGGTGCGCTCGCTGGACGCGTTGCTCGCGAACGGTCCGCTCGTCCTGTTCTTCTACCCAGCCGCCAACACCCCCGTATGCACCGCCGAGGCGTGTCACTTCCGCGATCTGTCCGGGGAATTCGCCGCGCTCGGCGCGTCCTGCGCCGGGATCAGCACCGACAGCGTCGACACCCAGGCCGGATTCGCCGACAAGCAGCGGCTCGGCTATCCGGTGCTCTCCGATGCCGACGGGAAGGTGGCGACGGCATTCGGCGTCAAGCGTGGCCTGCTGGGCAGGCTGGCCCCGGTCAAGCGGCATACCTTCGTCATCGGCACCGACCGGAAAATCCTGAAGATCATCACCGGCGAACTGCGCGCCAATGTGCACGCCGACGAGGCGCTGACCTTCCTGCGCGAGCGCGCGGCCTGAAAACGCGCCGCCGATAGCGCCGTTTCGGCTGGTCAGCAGCCTACGCTGGAAGCCATGACCGACAGTTACGCAGAACCGAAATCGTTCTGGGCCCGCTGGCGTGCGCGCATCGTCGGGGGCCTGGCGTTCGTCGCAGTGCTGTTCGTTGCCTATTTCATCCTGGCCGCCTTCATCCCGCGATGGTGGGCTCAACGCGTCGGCGATATGGTCGGCAAGAGCTTCGGCAAGGGCATCGCGTGGGGTCTCGCGTACGGCGGATTGGGCACGGCCATAACGCTTTTCCTGCTGCTGTTCGCGGTTCTGGTATGGCGGCGGCGGGCGGGCAAGGTGCTGGCGGGCGCGGCCGGGGTGATCGCGATACTCGCCGCGGTACCCAATCTGATGACGCTCACCATCGTGCTCGGCACCGGCAGCGCGTCCCAGGCCGGTAAGCGGATCCTGGATGTGGAGGCGCCCGCGTTCCGCGGCGCTTCGCTGGCCGGTGCGATCGCCGCCGCGGTCCTGTTCCTGCTCACCGCCTTCCTGGTGATCCGGCGACGCTGGCGCAAACGCCGCGCCGGGAAACGGATCGAGCCGCCGCCCGCGCAGGTTGCCCCTCCCGCACCGGTCACCGACAGCGGTGACACGGAGGCGACACGCCAGGCAGGTATGTGAGTGACCTCACGTCACCCAGCAACTCCATGACGGTCGAGCGAAGCCGTGGCAAACTCGTCTCCACGGGTGACAGTGAATACGCATTCCAATAACCGCTAGGCGGACGACCAAAACCACGTCACTTGGCTTGAAAGAGGGCACACAGTGACGAAATGGCTCGACCCCATCGAACAACGAGCTTGGCGCGCGATCGTGGCGCTGATGACACGTCTACCAGGCGCTTTGGATACCCAATTACAGCGCGAATCCGGGGTCACCCATTTCGAGTACTGGGTACTCACCCTGCTGTCCGAGGAGCCGGGACACCGGTTGCAGATGAGTGACCTGGCCCACAAGGCAAATGCATCGCTATCACGGCTGTCGCATGTCGTTTCGAAATTGGAGCGGATGGGCTGGGCGCAGCGCACCGCGACCACCGGACGCCGCGGCGTCCAGGCGGTGCTCACCGACGACGGCTATCTGAAGGTGGTCGAGGCGGCACCCGGCTATCTGGAGGCGGTGCGCCGCTTGGTGTTCGACGGCCTGGACGCCGGCCAGAAGCAGAAACTGGCCGACCTCAGCGAGCTGCTCACCGCACAACTGGCCGACGCGCTCGCCGAGGACAGCAGGGAAAATCGCGGACGAACCTGAAATCCCTTACGGTACAGCGGGATTCAGGTCGGCCAGCAGGACGTCGGCGTCGAAGCAGGTGTGCGTGCCGGTGTGGCAGGCCGCGCCCTCCTGATCGACGATGAGCAACAGGGTGTCGCCGTCGCAGTCCAACCGCACCTCGTGCACGTACTGGGTGTGCCCGGAGGTCTCGCCCTTCACCCAGTACTCCTGACGCGAACGCGAATAGTAGGTCGCCTTACGGGTTTCCAGCGTCCGGGCCAGCGCCTCGTCGTCCATCCACGCGACCATCAGCACCGCACCGGTGCCGCGTTCCTGTGCGACGGCGGCGACCAGGCCCGCGTCATTGCGCTTGAGCCGGGTGGCGATGGCGGGGTCCAAAGTCATAGCTCTTTATAACAACACCGCCGCACCGACTATGCCCGAGGTTTGCTGTTCAGTTCGCCGAGCAGTCGCCAGGTGCGCAACCGGTCGGCATCGCCGTTCAGGTCGGTGCTGGCGACTATGACGTCGGTGGCGCCCGCGTCGAAGTATTCCTCGACACGCGCCGCGACGGTTTCCTCGTCACCGAGCACCGCGAGCTCCGCGGCGCGCCGCACGCCGGACAATTCGATCACCCGCCGGTAGGACGGGACCTCGTCGTAGAAGGCCATGGACTGCTCGGCCTGTGCGCGGGCCGCCTCGACATCCGAGGTCACCACGGCCGTAACCATTGCGGCGATACGCGGCCGGGGACGGCCGGCGCGCTCGGCGGCCGCATTGATCGGTTCGACGATATGCTTCGACAGCACCTGCGGACCGACGAGATACGGCAGGGTGCCGTCGGCGAGTTCGCCGGTGACGCGCACCGCCTGCGGTCCCATCGCGGCGACCAACACCGGAACCCGCGGCCGCGCGCCCGCCACCTCGGTCGGGAAAGATGGTGCGGCAGTGAGGATTTCGCCGTGCAGATCGGCGGTGCCGGTCTCCAGCAGCTGTTGCAGCCCGGTCAGGAATTCCCGCAGGTAGGCGATCGGGCGATCGAATGTGATGCCGAAGGACGATTCGGCCGCGGCCCGCCCGCCGGTTCCGATGCCGAGGGTGAACCGGCCGTGCGTGGCGGCCTGCGCGGTCTGCGCCTGGCCCGCGACGACGAGTGGATGCCGTCCCCCGATCGGCACCACCGACGTACCCACCTCCAGCTCGGGCAGCTCACGGCCGACGGTACCGGCCACCGCGATGCTGTCCTGACCGAACAACTGACCGAACCAGACCGAGCTCAGCCCGGCGGCGACGGCCTCCCGGCCGAATGCGACGGCGGCGTCGACGGCGTTATCGGAGTTGTTGAGGGTGAAGGGCGACAACGAGATTCCGAGCGTCATCCCCCGTACAACCGCACCGATCGGCTGAGATTCCCGCCGGGCCGATTCCCGCTAGCGGACGACGATCCCCTCCGCGCGCATCGCGTCCTTCACCTGACCGATGGTCATATCGCCGAAGTGGAAGACGCTCGCCGCCAGCACCGCGTCCGCACCCGCGTGCACGGCGGGCGCGAAATGTTCGACCGCGCCCGCGCCGCCGCTCGCGATCACCGGCACCGTCACCGCGGCGCGCACGGCGCGGATCATCGGCAGATCGAAACCCGCCTTGGTGCCGTCGGCGTCCATCGAGTTCAGCAGGATCTCACCGACACCCAATTCCGCACCGCGCACGGCCCATTCGACCGCATCGATCCCGGTGCCGCGCTTACCGCCGTGCGTGGTGACCTCCCAGCCCGACGGCGTATCGGGCTGCCCGTCGGGCACCGTGCGCGCGTCCACCGAGAGCACGATGCACTGGGAGCCGAACCGCTCCGACATCTCGCGCAACACCTCGGGCCTGGCGATGGCGGCGGTATTCACCGAAACCTTGTCCGCGCCCGCGCGCAGCAACCGGTCCACATCCTCGACCGTGCGCACGCCGCCGCCGACGGTGAGCGGAATGAAAATCTGTTCGGCCGTGCGGGTCACCACATCGATCATGGTGCCCCGGTCGCCGGTGGACGCGGTGACGTCGAGGAAGGTCAGCTCGTCGGCGCCCTGCGCGTCATACGCGGCCGCCAGTTCCACGGGATCGCCCGCGTCACGCAGGTTTTCGAAGTTGACGCCCTTGACCACCCGGCCCGCGTCGACGTCAAGGCACGGAATCACACGTACCGCCAGTGTTTGATTTGCCGCGTTCATGGTCCCTCCGTGGTTACGCAAGCTGCCGCCTCCGGGCCTGACATTCACGCGGCGGGTCATTCGTCGTTCCTCAAATCTTCCTCTGCGACCGTGCAGATCAGCTCGAGCAGTTCTTCGTGCACCCCGGGCGCGGCGGCGAGCACCGAACCGGAGGTGATGGTCCACGGCTCACCGGACAGGTCGGTGACAACGCCGCCCGCGGCTCGCACCAGCGCGACACCCGCGGCGTTATCCCACGGGTGATGGCCGAAAACGACTGCGCCACCGAGCACTCCGGACGCGGTGAAGGCCAGATCGATTCCGGTCGACCCGTGCATGCGCACCCGGGAGGACAGCCTGCTGAGCGGCCCGAGCAGGTCGAAGCGGAACTGTCCGGGGATGCGGCCCTTGGAATCGACGTTGAAGGTGCCGAATCCGATCATCGCCTCGGCCAGTTTGCCGCGCGGCAGCGGCGGCAGCGCCTGCCCGTCCAGCAGCACCGGACCGCCGCGCACCGCGGCGTATCTGCGGCCGAGCATGGGCAGCCAGGTCAGCCCGAGCACCGGTTCGCCGTCGCGCACCAGCGCCAGCAGCATGCCCGAAAGCGGGTGCCCCTGTGAGTAATTGAAGGTTCCGTCGATCGGGTCGAGTACCCACGCGGTGCCCGCGGTGAGCTGCGGCCCGCCGAATTCCTCACCGTGCACCTCGATTCCGGTGCGCCGGGCCAGTTCCTCGGAGACGGTGCGCTCCAACTCCAGATCGAATTCGGTGGCGAAGTCGTTGCGGCCCTTGGTCACCGCGCTCGGTGCGCCGACACCCTCGAGAAAGCGCGGGCGCACCGCGTCGAGGACTTCGCTCGCGACGGCGAGCAGCGCCGGTAGTTCGGAAGCCGCAGTCATCGACGTTCAGCGCACCGCGGCCAGCGCGTCGGGCAGCGTGAAACGGCCCGCGTACAAGGCTTTTCCGACGATCGAGCCCTCGACGCCGTCGGGCACCAGCTCGGCGATCGCGACCAGGTCGGCGATCGTCGAGACGCCGCCCGAGGCGATGACCGGCGCGTCGGTGGCCGCGCACACCTCGCGCAGCAGGTCCAGGTTCGGACCGGTCAGGGTGCCGTCCTTGGTGACGTCGGTGACCACGTATCGCGAGCAGCCGTCGCGCTCCAGGCGTTCGAGCACCTCCCACAGGTCGCCGCCGTCGCTGACCCAGCCGCGGCCGCGCAGTCGGTGCTCACCGTCCACGATGCGCACATCGAGCCCGACCGCGATGCGCTCGCCGTACTCGCCGATGGCGCGGGCGCACCACTGCGGATCCTCCAGCGCCGCGGTACCGAGGTTCACCCTGGCGCAGCCGGTGGCCAGCGCGGCCTTCAACGTTTCGTCGTCCCGGATACCGCCGGACAGTTCGACCTTGACGTCGAGTTCGCCGACCACCTCGGCCAGCAGATCCCGATTCGAGCCGCGACCGAACGCCGCGTCCAGGTCCACCAGATGCACCCATTCGGCGCCGGCTTCCTGCCAGGCCAGCGCGGCTTCGCGCGGGGAGCCGTAGCTGGTTTCGCTACCCGCCTCCCCTTGCACGAGGCGCACGGCCTCTCCATTGGCGACATCGACAGCCGGTAGCAGCACAAGACTCACGACTGTCAAGCTTAGTCGGCCGCCTCGCGCGTCCCACCTCCGGCCTGCGGAAATGCTGGATGCGGCCCGCCGGGTGAAGATCAGCAGCTCGAAATCGAATTCAGCCGCGGGCATGATCATCGAGGATGCGGACCAGCAGCCGGACGAGTTGGGCGCGCTCCTCCTGGTTCAGCGCGGCGAGCAGTTCGTCCTGTGCGCCCTGCAGATGCTGATCCATTTCGGTCAGATGCTCCGTGCCCGCCTGGGTGATGGTGACGATATTGCGGCGGCGGTCGGTCGGGTCCGGGCTGCGTTCGATATAGCCGCGCACGGCCAGATCGTTCAGCACGGCCACCACATCGCTGCGATCGATGCGGGTGTGCCTGCCGAGATCGGCCTGGCTGGCCGGTCCGAATTCACCGAGCGTGGCCAGGATCGCGTAGTGGTACCGCCGCGAACCGGTGGCGTCCAGCGCCCGGTCGGTCGCCCGATTCGCCACGATGGCAACCTGATTCACCAGCCGAGTGGGCAGCGCGCGCAGCCTGCCCGCCGCACCCTCCTGCGCGATCTCCATGCGCACCAATGTATCAAGCCAGTTGTTGGTGTTACCCGCAATCGATGCAGGTCATGGCGAATCCGCGCGGGGTCAGCTCATGGCGGGGCGGCTCAGATCGATTCGATCCAATTGCGCAGCAACTGGGCTCCGGCATCGCCGGATTTCTCCGGATGGAATTGGGTGGCCGAGAGGGCACCGTTCTCGACCGCCGCCAGGAACGGGACGCCGTGTTCGGTCCAGGTGAGTTTGGGGTTGGCGAAGTGTTCGCTGGGTGGAAGATCCCAGGTTTGGGCGGCGTAGGAGTGCACGAAATAGAAGCGGGTGTCGGCGGGGAGTCCGGCGAACAGGACGCTGTCGGACGGCGCGGACACCGTATTCCAGCCCATATGCGGCAGCACCGGGGCGGACAGGCGCTCCACCACGCCGGGCCATTCGGCACAGCCCTCGGTCTCCACCCCGAATTCGACGCCGCGTTCGAACAGGATCTGCATGCCGACGCAGATGCCGAGCACCGGACGCCCACCGGCCAGACGCTGACCGATGATGCGCTCGCCCCGCACTTTTCGCAGTCCCGCCATGCAGGCCGCGTACGCGCCGACGCCGGGTACCACCAGGCCGTCGGCGGCCAGGGCCGCGGTCGCGTCCGCGGTGACCTCGACCTGAGCGCCCGCCCGGACCAGTGCGCGCTCGGCCGAGTGCAGATTGCCCGAACCGTAGTCGAGCAGGACGACGGATTTCGTTGTCACAGCGCGCCCTTCGTCGACGGGATACCGCTGACTCGCGGGTCGAGTTCCACCGCGGCGCGCAAAGCCCTTGCCACCGCCTTGAATTCGGCCTCGGTGACGTGGTGCTGATCGCGGCCGTACAGCACGCGCACATGTAGTGCGATACGCGCGTTCGACGCGATCGATTCGAAGACGTGGCGGTTGAGCACCGTGGAATACGGTGCGCCGGGCCCGGAGCCGGGGATCACCGCGTGCAGCAGGTGATCCGGTTCGCCGGTGTGCACGCAGTAGGGACGTCCGGAGACGTCGACCACCGCATGCGCCAAGGTCTCGTCCATCGGGATGTACGCGTCGCCGAAGCGGCGGATACCGCTCTTGTCCCCCAACGCCTGTCCGAGCGCCTGTCCCAGCACGATGGCGGTGTCCTCCACCGTGTGGTGCGCCTCGATATCGATATCGCCCTCGGCTCGCACCGTGAGATCGAAGCTCGCGTGTGCGCCGAGCGCGGTCAGCATATGGTCGTAGAACGGGACACCCGTGGCGATCTCGGTGCGCCCGGTGCCGTCGAGGTCCAGTTCGACGACGATATTCGATTCCTTGGTGACGCGCTCCACCCGCGCGGTACGGCTCATATCTATTCCTCCACAGGCGGATTCATCGAACGGTCAGGTCGGTGCCGGCGAGTGTGCCGCTGACCCGCAGGAATTCGTCGTTCTCCGCGGCCAGCCCGATGGTGGCGCGCAGAAAGCCGGGAATGCCGACGTCGCGGATCAGCACGCCGCCGTCCAGGTAGTGCTGCCACGCCTGCGCCGCATCGGTGAAGCGGCCGAACAGCAGGAAGTTCGCATCACTCGGAATCACCTCGAAACCCAAGGCGCGCAACGCTTCCGCGACCCGGTCCCGCTGCCGCGCCAATTCCGCGACGCTGGCGAGGGTTTCGTCGGCGTGCCGCAGCGCGGCCCTGGCGGCGGCCTGGGTGACCACCGACAGGTGATAGGGCAACCGCACCAGCAGCAGCGCATCGATCACGGCGGGCGCGGCGGCCAGATAGCCGAGCCGTCCGCCGGCGAAGGCGAACGCCTTGCTCATGGTGCGGGTGACCACCAGCTTGGCCGGATAGCGGTCGATCAGGCCGATGGCGCTCGGCGCACCGGAGAATTCGGCATATGCCTCGTCGACGATGACGATGCCGGGCGCGGCCGCGAGGATCCGTTCCAGCTCGTCCAGCGAAATGCTGTGGCCCGTCGGATTGTTCGGGCTGGTGACGAACACCACATCGGGGCGGCGTTCGGCGATGGCGGCCACCGCGTAGTCGATGTCGAGGGAGAAGTCGGCGCCGCGTTTGGCCTCGATCCATTCGGTGTCGATGCCCTCGGAAATGATCGGGTGCATCGAATACGACGGCACGAAACCCAGTGCGCTGCGGCCGGTTCCGCCGAATGCCTGCAGCAGCTGCTGCAGGATCTCGTTGGAGCCGTTGGCCGCCCAGACATTGGCCGCGTCCAATGTGACGCCGGTCTGGCGGGTGAGGTACGCGGCCAGGTCGGTGCGCAGCGCGACGGCGTCGCGATCGGGATAGCGGTGCAGGTCGGCGGCGGCGATCCGGATGGATTCGGCGACGTCGTCGATGAGCGCCCGGCTCGGCGGGTGCGGATTCTCGTTGGTGTTCAACTGCACCGGAACCGTCAATTGCGGTGCGCCGTACGGCTTTTTGCCGCGCAGGTTGTCGCGCAGCGGTAGGTCGTCGAGCGTGATGCCCGAGCCGGGGACGGTGAGGTTCATGCGAGGGCCTCGAATCGCGCGGTCACGGCCTGGCCGTGCGCGGGCAGATCTTCCGCGTTCGCGAGCGCGACCACATGCCCGGCGACATCTTTCAACGCCGCCTCGGTGTATTCGACGACATGGATGCCGCGCAGGAAGGTCTGCACGCTCAAACCCGAAGAGTGCCTGGCACATCCGGCGGTGGGCAGCACGTGGTTCGAGCCCGCGCAGTAGTCGCCGAGGCTCACCGGCGCGTATGCGCCGACGAAAACCGCACCCGCACTGCGCACCCGGGCCGCGACGGCCGCCGCATCGGCGGTCTGGATCTCCAGGTGTTCGGCCGCGTAGGCGTTCACCACGCGCAGCCCCTGCTCGATATCGTCCACCAGCACGGTGCCGGACTGTTTGCCGGACAACGCCTCTCGCACCCGGTGCGCGTGCTTGACCACGGCCAGTTGGATATTCAGCGCGGTATCGACCGCGTCCGCCAATTCCGCGCTGTCGGTGACCAATACGCTGGCCGCGAGCACATCGTGTTCGGCCTGGCTGATCAGGTCGGCCGCGACGTGCACCGGGTCGGCGGTGGCGTCGGCCAGAATCGCGATCTCGGTGGGGCCCGCCTCGGCATCGATGCCGACCAGCCCGCGGCACAGCCGCTTGGCCGCGGTGACATAGATATTGCCGGGCCCGGTGATCAGATCCACCGGCTCCAACTGCGTCCCGTCGGTGTCGACGCCGCCGTAGGACAGCAGCGCGACGGCCTGCGCGCCGCCCACCGCCCAGACCTCCTCGACGCCGAGCAGCCGCGCTGCCGCCAGAATCGTCGGATGCGGCAGCCCGCCGAATTGCGCCTGCGGCGGCGAGGCCACCACCAGCGAGCCGACGCCCGCGGTCTGCGCGGGCACCACATTCATCACCACGCTCGACGGGTACACGGCGTTGCCGCCCGGCACATACAGCCCGACGCGTTCCACCGGCACCCAGCGCTCGGTCACCGTGCCGCCCGGCACCACCTCGGTGGTCTTATCGGTGCGGCGCTGATCCGCGTGCACCTTGCGGGCCCGCGCGATCGACTCCTCCAGCGCCGCCCGCACCGCCGGATCCAGTTGCGTCAGCGCCGCTTCCAGCTCCGCCGCGGGCACCCGCACCGAGGGCGGGACCACCCCGTCGAACCGCTCGCCGAACTCCAGCGCCGCGGCCACACCGCGCTCACGTACCGCCTCCACCACCGGACGCACCTGATGCAGCACCGAGTCGACGTCGACTCCCCCGCGCGGCAGCGCGGCGCGCAGCTCGGCAACGGAGGGAGTGCGACCGCGCAGATCGACGCGGGCGAGCTCGATGCGGGATGTCATGTGGTCCACGATCCTTGTCTGCTGGTGTTACGACGCCGAACGGTCGGTTTTTGCCGGTCGGTTCCGGTACCAGAGTATCGGGCGGGTGCCAGGGGTTATCCGGTGCGGGTGGTGGCGCAGCCGGCGCTACTGCGAATGTTCGGCCAGCCAGCGCGCCGCCAGCCGTTTCGGCGCACGACACAACCATCCGTCGGTGATGATTTCGGATAGTTCGTCCCGGCTGATCCGATGTAACTCGGATAGCCGCAGCAACACCGACGCATGCCCGTCGAAATGCGGTGTCGTGAAGAACGGACCGTCTCCGTCCACCAACGCCCGCTTCTCGTGTTCGTCCGGTACGAAGAAACACACGACGTCCGTCAGCCGCTCACCGGTCTCCGGATCGACCGCGTCCGGCCGCGCACCGCGAAAGAATACGAACGACTTCCGCTTCACCTGATACACCGGCAGATCCCCCGCATGCGTCAACCGAGTCACCTCGGGTAGTGACATGGCGATGTCGTGGATATCCTGCTCGACCGCCGGTGTTTCCATGGCAATGAGGGTAGGTCGGCGGGGCCGCCCGCACCACGGACGACCCCGTCGCCATCAGGCCGCGACCAGCTTCCTGAGCACCAACGGTTCGGCGAGGATCCGCTCCAGCACCTCTGCCACATGGGCGAAATGCGCGGTGGCGAAATGTTCGTCCAGCGCCGCCTCGCTCGTCCATTCCTCGACGACAACCATATGCGCCGCGTCATTGGGATCGACGTACGGCTGGTACGCCAGGCAACCCGCCTCGGACAGCGACGGTTCGATCATGGCCTCCAGCGCGGTGCGCAGGCGATCCTCCTGGCCGGTTGCGGCGCGGAATTCGGCGACAACGTGCAGCGTCATTGGTGACAGCTCCCTATCTGCCGGAACCGTTCCGGCGGTGATCACTACTTTCGGCGCTCCCGAGCGTGGTGAACAGCGCCGCGTAAGCCTGGGCACGGCACGACCAGGATCCGGATCGGCGGCTCCCGGATACTGGTGATCATGAGTTTGGATCGTCGCGCCGAATTGGGGGAATTCCTGCGGTCCCGTCGGGCTCGCCTGAGCCCGAAGGAGGTCGGCCTGCCCGAACACGGGGTCCGCCGCCGGGTGCCGGGTCTGCGCCGGGAGGAACTGGCGATGCTGGCCGGGGTGAGCGTCGACCACTATGTGCGGTTGGAGCAGGGCCGCACCATGCATTTCTCCGAATCGGTGCTGGACGCGGTGGCGCAGGCGCTGCGCTTGAATCCCACTGAGCGCGAACACTTCTACCGTCTGGCGCGGCCGTGGTCCGGCGCCGAACCCGAGTCCGAACAGCGGGTGCGGCCCGGGCTGCGCCGGTTGCTCGACACGGCCGCCGACGTCCCCGCCTATATCGTCGGCCGCGGCACGAACGTGCTGGCCTGGAATGCGTTGGCGGCCGCGATAATCACCGATTTCGGCGCGCTGCCACCGCATGAACGCAATCTGGCCAGACTGGTCTTCCTCGACGAGGGGATGCGTGAGCTGTACGAGGACTGGCCCGGGAAGGCCGCCGACGTGGTCGCATATCTGCGCCTCGATTCGGCCCGCAATCCGGGCGACGCCGGAATCGGTTCGCTCATCGAGGAATTGAGCGACCGCTCCCCCGAGTTCCGCGACCGGTGGGCCAGACATGAACTCAAGGACAAGACGCACGGCCGCTACACCTACCGCCACCCGGTGGTCGGCCGCCTCGACCTCGGCTACGAAACCCTGCGCCTACCGGACGATCCGGACCAGGCGCTCATCATGCACACCACCGAACCCGGCTCCGCCACCGAAACCGCCCTGCGCCTACTGACCACCCTCACCGAAACCACGGCCCACACCGCCGACTGGACCGGAATCCGGGTGCCGCACAACGAGTTACGAATCCGCGGTACATCCGACGAATAGCTGATCACGAATTCTGGCCAGCTCGGCCACATTTCAGTGGGTCACACTGCCGAAGAGTGGGGCAAAGCCTCGCCTGCCCGACTCTTCGAAAGGTCACGGTCGCTGCCTGCGGAATCGCACACGGTTGAGCGGTGTCGGCGCGCTATGGCTCGAACCAACACCGAGAGTCCGCCGCGATCAGCGGGTTTCGCTGTCGATGAGCAGCTGACCGCCGCCGGAGTCGATCACTCGGAACGGCATCGAATTCTTCGACTTGCCATCGCTGTAGACAAGGTACGGCATCTGCATGTCGGCCGAACCGTCGCTGCTGTTGGTGCCGCTGATACCGCCGCCGAAGTCTTGGATACTGTGATCGGTCCAGTACTGCTGGAATGCGGACTGGCTACCGTACAGCTGCTGGGCAGCCGGTGTGAGTTGCGACCATGCGCTGCTGTAATCGGGCTTCAGAATGTCCTTGTAGAACTGCACGATCACATTGGCGGCAGTTCCGGTGTTGATCTTCTGGCCTGAGCTCTTCGTCTGCCCCGCACTGGCTTTGGTGGTCGAACTGGCCGAACCGCCGGCCGAGGTGGCGGGCACTCCCGCCTGTACGGTCGGCGTGCTACCACCGCCGCTGTTCAGCGACGCGACCGCGATGGCGATCGCCGCGACGACGGCGCCGACCAGCGAGCCGATCAGAACCGCCTTGCGCTTGCCGCCGGATTTGGGGGTGGGTGCGGGGCGGTGGTGGGTTTGGGTTTTGGGGTGGGACGCGGCCTGGGGGTGCGTCGCGGTGTTCGGGTGCGCGGTGCCGTTGCGCCGCGGCGGGCGAGGTGGCGTGACGGGTAGCGGACGCGAAATCCGTTCGGTCTGGCCGTTGTTCGCCGCTGCGGAGGGGCGCAGGGTGCGGGTGGCGCCGTGCGCCGCGCCGGGCAGCTGGCGCGTGAATGCCTCACTGGCGGGCACGAATCCGGCCGCGGCGGGTACCGGGCCGGCGTCGGCGAGTGCGGCCAGATAGTCGCGGGCGGCCCGCATGGTCGGCCGGTCCTGCGGTTCCGGGCTGAGCAGCTGCAGCAGGAAATCCGTTGCGGGACCGGCATTCCTGGGCTCGGTGACCTGACCGTTGGCGGCGGCGTACAGCACGGCGAGCGGATTGGCGTTGGCGCCGTAGGGCGGTTCGCCCTCGAGCGCGTGAAACAGCGTGGCGCCCAACGAGAACACGTCGGAGGCCGGGCTCGGATCGGCGCCGCGCGCACATTCCGGCGCGAGATAGGCGGCGGTGCCGCAGATCAGGCCGGTCTCGGTGAGCGTGACATCGCCGGTGGCCCTGGAGATGCCGAAGTCGGTGATCTTGACCGTGCCGTGATCGTCGAGCAGCACATTGCCCGGCTTCACGTCGCGGTGCACGATGCCCGCCTGATGGGCGGCGATGAGCGCCGAGGCGACCTGTTCGCCGATCCGGCCGACCTGGGTGAGCGGCAGCGTGCCCTGGGCGGATAGCACCATGGCCAGGCTGCGCGATTTGAGGTACTCCATGACCAGGCACGGATCGCCGTCGTGCTCGGTGATGTCGAACACCACGATGGCGTTCGGATGCTGGAATCGCGCCGCGTTGCGCGCCTCGCGGATGGCCCGCTGGCGCAACACGTCGCGCTCTCCCTCGGGGAGACTGGCTTTGACGTGGATCTGCTTGACCGCCACCGAGCGCTGCAGGCGTTCGTCGACGGCACGCCAAACAACGCCTGTGCCGCCGCTACCAATCCGCTCGACCAGGCGGTAATGCTCCGCGATCAACTGACCGGTATCGATGGCGCCTACTCCGAACCTTCTCGAAATCGTGACATCCCGCGTGTTGACCACATGCGTGGTCCGCGAACGAGTGTAGCGGGCCTCAGCGCATCCTCCACGCCGGATCCGGCGTGGCGCGTTTTCTAGCGTGGCGCACGCAACATTCGCCCAGCGGCGGCCACCGCCGGAGTCGACGATCCGGCATCGCTGATGAAGACGGCGAAGGCGAGATCGCCGTCGATCCCGACGAACCAGCCGTGCGCGTGCTTGTCATCGATGTACTCGGCGGTGCCGGTCTTCCCCAAAATCCCTGGGATATCCCGCAATGCGGTCGCGGTGCCGTCGGTGACGGTTTCACGCATCATCGGCTTGATCTGTTCGGGAATGTTCGCGGGCAGCGGCGCCGGTGCGCGGTCCGGCTTGCCCGGCTGCCCGGCCACCACGGTCGGTGTCGGCACCGAGCCGCGCGCGATGGACGCGGCGACCAACGCCATCCCGAAGGGTGTCGCCGTCACCTGGCCTTGACCGATTCCGGCCTCGACACGCTGGGCGGCGGTGTCGGCGGTCGGCACCTTGCCGGTGACGGTGGTGAGGCCCGGCGTGACGTAGTCGATGCCGAGACCCAACTGAGCGGCCGCTTTGGTGAGACCGTCCGGCGGCAGCTGCACGGCCAGCTTGCCCATGGTCGTATTGCACGAGCGGGCGAACGCGGTGTGCAGCGGGACCTGTCCCAGATCGAAGTTGTTGTCGTTCGGGATGGTGCGGCCCTCGATATTTTCCTTACCGGGGCAGCCGACCGTGGAATTCGGTGTCACGATGCCCGCCTGCAGCGCGGCCGATACGGTGATCGTCTTGAATGTCGAACCCGGCGGGTAGAGCCCGGTCAGCGCGATCGGGCCCTTGTCGTCCGCCGCCGCGTTCTGCGCCATGGCCAACACATTTCCGGTGGATGGTTGCAGCGCGACGATCGCGGCGGGCTGGTCGATCGATGCGAGCGCGGCCTTGGCGGCCCGCTGCAGACCGCTGTCCAGCGTGGTGGTGATGTCGGGCGTCGGTTGGGCGTCCGCGCCCGCGATGCGAACGGTGCTGCCGTCGGCGGTTTTCGCGCGCACCGCCCAGCCCGCGGCGGCGTTCATCTCCTGCTGCCACAGATCGGACAGTCCGGACAGCGTCTGCGAGGCCACCGATTTGTCGGGCAACAACCGGGTCTGCTGCGCCAGGGTGACGCCCTGGATGGCCGCGAGCCGGTCCCGGATCGGTCCGATATCCGATTCCCGGAGCGTGATCACAGTGGCCGGTTTCCCTTGCGCCCCAGCGATATCCGACTGCACCGAGGCCGCGGTGACATCCGATGAGATCGGCGCGAGCAGTGCGGCGACGGCCGCGGTATCGGTGCCCGGCGCCACATTCACCAGGGTGACCACCTGCTGGGTCAGCAGTTCACCGCCGGCGGAATCGAGGACGCGCGCGGGCTTCGCGGGATAGGCCGGGCCGTAACTCAGCGGCCCCTGGTCGAGCCCGGGCGCGACGGTGACCGGATTCCAGCGCACCTTCCAGCCGTTCTTGTCGGCGGCGGCGCCCGAGGTGGTGTATGTCCACTGCTGCTTGCCGTCCTGCCCGAGCTTCCAGGTGGCCGACAGCGTGAACGCGCCGTCCTTCCCGGTATCGCGGACCTCGAATTTCACATCTTTACCGAGGCCGTCGTAGAGCGGGCCGAGCACGCTCGCCGCGGTCTTCGGATCGTCGGTGAGCGCCGCGGCGCCCGCGACGTCGTCGCGGGTCAGCGCGTCGGCGAACTGCTGGGCGACGGTCTTGGGCTGATCCGGCCCCGGCGACGAACAGCCGGGCAGCACCAGCGCGGCGGCCGCGAATACGGTCACGATGCGAATACGGTTGTGCACGCGCTCGACCATACCCACGGGGCGTCCGGCGCCCGCGATCATTATTCCCTCATTTCGGGATCAGCCAGCGCTGCGTCAATGCGGCGACGTCGGTCGCGTCGAGTTCGATATCGAACGACTCGTTCAGAATTTTCGGCAGGTCGGCGGGATCGATGGTCGTCGTTTCGGCGCTGCCGTCCGGGAATCGGGTTGTCAGAGTGGTACCGTCGACGACGACGTGCCGGTCGGGGTGGAAGCGCTGCGCGTACGGGCGGGTGGTGAACGGCGAGCGCGGCGAGGTGGACACGTAGTGGTTGCCGACCACGTAATCGATCGGGTACTGCGGTGTGGTGGTGAACGTATAGCGCACGATCCAGCCGTCCTCCCCGAATTGGTGCAGCAGCCAAAGCTCCTCGCCCAGTTGGCCTTTCGTCAGTTCCAGCCGGAACCGCCAATCGCCCGAGCGGAATTCGCGGATATCGTCATAGAGCTGATACGGCTCCAGCGGCCCGGAGCCGAATCCGACGTCGCACAGCCAGATCCGGTCGTCGTCGGCGGTGGTGACCCGCAACAGCGCGTGGGTGGCCGGGCGAAGTGCGCCGAGCGCCCCCATGACCACCCGGCCGACGAATCCGGTGACGCCGAAGCCGAGCCGCTCCAGCACGGCCGCGAACAGCGTGACGTGCTCGTAGCAGTAACCACCCCTGCGGCGGCGGATCAGCTTGTCCTGCACCGTCTCCAGGTCCAGCGGGATACCGCGGCCGAGGATGATCTCGAAATTCTCGAACGGGATCGTCGTGGTGTGCCTGCGGTGTAGTTCGCGCAGGGTGCGCACGGTCGGCACCCGCTCGCCGGTGTAGCCGATCCGGGACAGATACGCGTCGAGATCCACCTCCGTACCGTTCCAGTGGTAACCGGGTGTGCTCATATCTCCCCTATCGTCGCCGTCCATCGAGTCAACCGCGGGTGCGGCTCCCGTTGTTCCGGCGCGCGGTCACATCCGGGTTCGGACCGCCCACAGCTCGGGGAAGAAGCGGTGGTCGCGGATCCGGCGCAGCCAGTCGAGCCCCGCGGTGCCGCCGGTGCCGGGTTTGGCGCCGAGCATGCGCTCGACCACGAGCAGATGGGTCGAGCGCCAGTGCGCGAACTGGTATGACACCTCCAGTAGCGCCTCGGCCAGCGCATACTGCGCCGGGTAGCGGTTCGGGTCCCGGTAGACCGCCAGCCAGGCCTGCTCCACCGCGGGCTCGAGCGCCGGGCGGCTCGGTGTCGGCAGTGCGCCGAATGTCCGGCCCAGATAGGCGATCACCTCGTCGTCCAGGCTCGGTTCGGCGACCTCGCGGGCGAGTATCGGCGCCAATGGGCCGAATTGCCGGAGGTAGGCCAAACTTTCGTCGTCCTTATTACCCAGGATGAATTCCAGCGCGCGGTACATGAACGACTGGTTGCCGGAGGCGCTGCCGAGCACATGCCGGAATCCGAGGAATTCGGATGCCGACATGCCGTTGAGGTAATCCCAGGACGACTGCAGCACCCGCTGCACCCGGCTCACCCTGGCCAGCGCCCGGCAGGCCTGCGCACAATCGTTCGCGCGCAACCGATTCCGCGTCTCGTCCAGATCGACGTATGCCATCCGGAACAGCAGCTCCTTCACCTGGGTGATCAGGATGAATTGCATCTCCAGCGGGGAATCGGTGGTGGGATGCTGCATTTCGTGCAGGGCATCCAATTGGGAATAACTCACATAGGGCGCCGTGCCATAGGGGCAGCCGAATTCCGTCGTGCTCATCGGATTTCCATTCGGCGCTCGACGAATATCACTGATCTGCACCGCATTTCGTCACACTCCTAGCCGCGGCCAGCCCGATTCATCGGATGTATCGGGAAGCATGGCAGATCAGGGGCGGGCCCGCCACCGGCGCGAATAATCATCGGGTCATTTCGACCGGCGCGTCGCGACGAAGCCGACGCCCGCCAGCGCCGCAACGCCGACCACGACGCCGAAGACGGTCGCGGCCGCGGGCAAACCGATTGCGTCACCGAGGAATCCGGTGGCCAGCGGCAGCGCCGCCGCGGGCACGTACCCGCCGATGTTCTGCGCCGCGTTCGCCTCGGCCAGCCGGGCCCCCGGCACCGCGGCGCTGATCGCGGTCAGCCCGCCCAGCTGTCCCATCCCCTGCCCGACGCCCGCGAGCACGGCCGCCATCGCGAACAGCGCCACCGAGCCCGCCTGCAGCGCGAGCACCAGCGCGGCCATCGCCGCCACCGCGGCCGCCGCGCCGCCGAGCAGGATGACGCGCACCGGGAAGCGCCGCACCGCGAACTGAATTCCGGTGGCGCCCAGGAACATCGCGAAGGCCAACGCGCCCGCGACCACTCGATCGGCGACGCCGAGTCGCGCCAGCACCGACGGGCCGAGGGAGAGGACGAAGGAGGTCGCGGTGATGCCCGGCGCGAACACCGCGATACCGAGCAGCACGGGCGTGCGACCCTGCGCGGGCACCGCGGGAATGCGGATCCAAGCGCCGCGCCCACCGGCCCCCTTCGCCAGCGGCAGCCGGGCAACCACCGCGAAAGCCGAGATCAGCAGCGCGATTTCGAACAGGAAGACGGTGGTGGTCGGCCACGGCAGCCGCTGCGAGAACAGCCCGGCGAGCAGTGGACCGGAGCCGGCGCCGAGCACCATCGCCGACGAGGCGGCAAGTGCGGCAAGCGGTTTGCGCGCCGGACCGCCGACATCGGTCACCGCGGCCATACCCGCCGACACGGTGGCGCCCACCGCGATACCGGTCAGCAGTCGCGCCAGCGCCAGTATCGCAACGGAATTCGCGGTGGCGAACAGCACGCAGGCCAGGACCGCGAGGCCGATCGCGGGCAGCAGCACCGGTTTACGGCCGATCCGGTCCGAAAGCACGCCCGCCACCAGCAGCGCGCCGAGCAGGCCGACGATGTAGCAGGCGAAGATCGCCGTCAGCACACCGGAGGAGAAACCCATATCGCGCTGCCACACGACGTACAGCGGTGTCGCCGCATTGGACAGCACGAACACCGCGAGCACCGGCCACGCGGACAGCCAGATCAGGCCGCGCCGGGCCGGCAGGTCCACCGCGGACGGGCGGGCCAGGGTCGTCGTCATTCCATCCTCCACAAGTTCGAATTTTCTCGTACTAGTACGACAGGATTCGAACTGTAGCACCTTGTACGATAGAAGTCGTACAAGAAATTCACGAATTCAGGAGACGCGATGCCCGCCACCGCCGCCCAGGACCGCACGGCCGGCCGCCCACTGCCCGAGCCCGCACGCGCCGACCTGCGGCTCGAACACATCATGGGCGCGCTGAGCGATCCGCTGCGGATGGCCATGGTGCGGCGCCTGCTGCTCGAATCCCCCGACGCCGACCGCACCTGCGGCTGGTTCGGCATCGACCGGCCGAAATCCACCATGACGCACCACTTCAAGGTGTTGCGCGAGGCGGGCGTCACCAGGCAGCAGCAGTACGGTCTGGAACGGCGCAGCCGGGTGCGCATCGAGGATCTCGACGCACGCTTTCCGGGCCTGCTGGATTTGATTCGCGCCTGGGAACCCACCGACTGACTACGATTCGCCTATGCGTTCGATTGATGCGGCCGAGCGCCGCGCCCGGCTCGCCATCCGGCACCGGCTCACCGCCGCGACCAGGACCGACTCGGTGACCGATATCGCCGCATCGCTGGTCGCGCTGCACGCCACCGACCCGGCCACCGTGCATCTGTCGGTCGCCGCGCGCAGCCGTGCGCCCGAACCGGGCCACGTCGAGAAGGCGCTTTACGACGACCGCACGCTGCTGCGCATGCTCGCCATGCGGCGCACCATGTTCGTCGTTCCGACGGATTCGGTGCCGGTGCTGCAGGCCTCGTGCGCGAATGCGTTGGCGGACAAGCAACGCCGCGTATACGGGCGCTACCTCGCGGAAGCCGGCGTCGTCAGCGGCGATATTTCCGCCTGGCTGGCCGAGGTCGAGGCGGAGACCCATCAGGCGCTGCTGGCCCGCGGTTCGGCGACCGGCGCCCAGCTGAGCAAGGATGTGCCGCGGCTGCGCACGCAGGTGAATACCGCACCGGGCAAGGCTTATTCGCGCCCGACGAGCATCACCACCTGGGTGCTGATCATCCTCGGCGTCGAGGGCCGCATCGTGCGCGGCAGGCCCAACGGCACCTGGGCCAGCAGCCAATACACCTGGGCGCCGAT
Organism: Nocardia sp. JCM 34519.1; assembly: GCF_020361265.1. Classification (NCBI taxonomy): domain Bacteria; kingdom Bacillati; phylum Actinomycetota; class Actinomycetes; order Mycobacteriales; family Nocardiaceae; genus Nocardia; species Nocardia sp. JCM 34519.1. The sequence continues at coordinate 67,777 of NZ_JAIRBR010000012.1, read as the reverse complement.
CGAATCCTGGCTGCCGCAAGGGGTCGCACGGCTCGGCGCGGCGCAGGCCAGGACCGAGCTGGTTCGGCGGTGGCTGGCCGCATTCGGGCCCGCGCCGATCTCCGATATCAAATGGTGGACCGGCTGGACGCTCGGCGAGGTCCGCCAGGCATTAGCCGGAATCGACACGGCGACAGTCGATCTCGACGGCGGCACCGGGGTGCTGCTGGCCGACGACCTCGAACCGGTCGCCCCGCCGGACCCCTGGGTCGCGCTGCTGCCCGCCCTCGACCCGACGCCGATGGGCTGGCAATCCCGCGACTGGTTCCTCGGCCCACACGGCCCGAAGCTCTTCGACCGCAACGGCAATATCGGCCCCACCATCTGGTCCGACGGCCGCATCGTCGGCGGCTGGGCGCAGCGGCCCGACGGTGAAATCGTCTACCGGCTACTGGAAGATGTTGGTGCCGAGGCGAAAACGATGATCGAAGCCGAGGCCGAGCGAATGGCCGCCTGGTACGGCGACGTCCGCGCCATCCCGCGCTTCCGCACCCCGCTGGAGCGGGAACTCACCGCCTGAACGATTTCACGACCGCGCGGGCCTGCGGGCTCTCCAGAGTGCGGCGCAGGTGAGCAGCCAGGCGCCGACCGCGATGCCGAGCAGCGCATCGCCGATCGGCCGAAAGGCCGGAATACCCACTGCCGCACCGGTATTCAGAGTGGCCACCGCGGTCATCCCGAGCGGGAAGACGGTGGCCCAGCGGCGAATGTCGTAGCGGTTGCGCGGGCGGGCCACCTCGGCGACCAGCAGCACCAGATACCAGGCCACGCACAGGGTCAGCACGACCAGGGTCGCGATCCGCAGCGCCCCGTGCGACGCACCGGTCCATCGCGGTGCGACAACGAGTTTCGACGCGGCCAACGCGGAAATCGCCAGCGCGCCCGCCGCGACCCACTGATCGCCCGCACCGGTCCACACCTGACGTAGGTCGAAGCGCCGCAGGGCCACGGCATACAGACAAAGCCCGAGCACCCACAGCACGAGCGCCGCGACGATGAGCCAATCCGCAACGCCCGCAAGCGATAATGTCGCCGCGAGCACCGCGAGCCCCTGCGTCGAAACGCATACCAGGAACGCCGCACCCGGCAGCTGCCGCTGCCAGTGCCCGATCACCGCCACCAGCAGCACGGGCCACACCACCGCGGCGACGATCAGCAGGATCACCGCGATCCGATGCCAGCCGAGCAGCGCCAGCCGGGTGCCGAGGACGGTGGTCGCGGGCACCGCGGTGAGTGCGGGCGGGGTATCCGATTCGGCCGACCAGCGCGGGAAATCCCAGATCAGCCGGGTACAGAAGTCGACGGCCAACAACAGCCACACCGCACCGGCCAGCCCGAGCGCGATCAGGGAGGGCACCGCGAACCCCGTCAGGTGCAGGCCGATCGAGATGATGCCGGTGGCCATGACGAATGAACCGGCCGCCGGCGGCAGGTCCCACCACCGCTGCGCCACCGGCATATCCCAGCGCGAAATCGCCGCGTGGTCAACAACCGAATCGCACCGATTTCCGCGCGGTATCCGCCCCGGCGCGCGAATAGGCCAGCGAGGCCGTACCCATGCCGCATTCCGGGGCAGGAATCAGAGATCCACGGTGATCAGGCGGTAGCCGAGGTCGAGGGTCTGCGCGTCGAGCAGATCGGCGTGCCGGGCGGCCCAGACGCCGGAGTCGAGATCCGCGCGCAGGGCCGCCAGGCCGTCGCGCATCCGGGATTCGGGAGTGAGCGCGAACATGGACGCGCCGGCGCGGACGGTCTCGTCGAGGTACGCCTCGGGACGACGCCAGTACGCGCAGGCGAACCCGTCCAGGCAGTCGTGCGGAACCGGAACCGGTGTGACCGTCGCATCGCCCAGCAGCGCGACCAGTTCCGGCACCGGAACGGCAAGGGCCGCATCGGTTTCCGCCGCGGCGGGCAGATATTCGCGCAGCAGCCAGAATTCGCGGGTGACGGTGTGATCCCAGGTGAGCAGCACGATCCGGCGGCGTGCGATCCGGCGCAGTTCGGCCAGGCCGCCCGCGAGATCGGACCAGTGGTGCACGGTCAGGATCGCCAGCGCCGCGTCTACGGAATCGGTTGGTATGGGCAGGTTTTCGGCCACCGCCTGGATCGCGGGAGCCAGGCCGGGCCCGCGCTGGGCGATCATCACCGAACTCGGCTCGACCGCGACCACCGTGGTCGCGGGTTCGTACGATCCGGTGCCCGCGCCGATATTCGCGACCGAGGCCATACCGACCAATGCGGCATCGAGCACGGCGGCGATGCGCGGATCCGGTTGGCGGGTCCGTGAATACGTGCGGCCGGTTCGGTCATAGCGGGTGCTCATCTGCGAAATCCCTTCAGGCAGAGACTGCCATAGCTACTGCCACTGTTTGTCAGGGCCCCGGATTCTCCCGGTCGAGATCGATAGCGTTGCCGCAGTGATCTCGATCGAAGGAGGCTCCACCTTGTTCAAGAAAATCGTTGCCGGTGCGCTCATGGTGTCCGGCATCTGGGTCGGCACCGCGGCCACGGCGGCCGCGGCCGGGCCGTGGCACGGACCGCAGCCGAGCCTGGGCCAGTGCCAGGCGGCGGAGGATATGAACCACTCCAGCCACGGCGGCGATCCCGGCATCGCTTACACCTGCCGATACCTGACCAATCAGCCCGAGGGCGCGGGCTGGTACTACTTCTACAGCTAACACGCTGGCCGCCTTCATCTTTCGGTGAAGGCGGCCACTGTGCTACATATCCAAACCGAGATCCAGCACGCGCACCGAATGGGTGAGCGCGCCGACGGCGAGATAGTCGACGCCGGTGCGGGCGTAGTCGGCGGCCGAATCCAGGGTCAGCCCGCCCGACGATTCCAGCTTCGTCGCGGGCGCGACGGCATTGCGCCGCTGCACGGCCGCCTGCGTCTGCCAGAGCGGAAAGTTGTCCAGCAGAACGAGTTCCACGTTCTCGGCGAGCACCGCGTCGAGTTGTTCGAGGCTGTCCACCTCCACCTCACAGGGCAGATTCGGCGCCATTTCGCGCACCGCGCGCAGTGCGGCGACCACCGAACCGGCCGCGACGACGTGGTTGTCTTTGATGAGCGCGGCATCGCCGAGCCCCATCCGATGGTTGACGCCGCCGCCGACCCGCACCGCGTACTTCTGCAGGGAACGCAAGCCGGGCAAGGTTTTCCGGCTGTCGCGGATCGCGCAGCCGGTGCCAGCCACCGCGTCCACCCAGGCGGCGGTGGCGGTGGCGATGCCGGACAGGTGGCAGACCAGGTTGAGCATGGTGCGCTCGGCGGTCAGCAACCCGCGGGTCGGTGCGACGAGCCCGAGCACCGATTCACCGGGCCGCACCCGGGTTCCGTCGGGAACGCGGTCGGTGATCTCGTACTCGCCCGCGCCGATCACCTCGTCGAGCACCAGCAGTCCGACGTCGAGCCCGGCGACGGTCCCCGGCTGCCGGGGCACCATCGCCGCCTTGACCACCGCGTCGGCGGGAACCGTTGCGGCAGTGGTGATATCGGGCCCATAGCGCAGGTCTTCGTCGAGGGCGGTGCGGATCAGCCGCAGCACCTCGTCGCGGTCGATATTCGGATCGAGGGTCATGGGGCACTCCTATGGCTTCGCGGGCGGCCGGGCGGCGGCGAGTTGCGGGCGGCCCTCGCGGGTCAGCCGGATGGGCAGGCTCTGGCGCAGCCAATCCTCGCGGCCGGGATAGTCGGATCGAGTGTGGCAGCCGCGGCTTTCGGTGCGTACCGTCGCCGCGGTGAGCAGGGCGCGCGCGGTGAGGGTGAGCGCGGCGTCCTCGAGTGCCGAAATCTGGTGTGCCGCATCGTCGTCCGGCCGGGTGAGGGTGGGCCGCGCGGCGGCGTCGATGGTCTTGAGCGCCACCGCGAGCCCGTCGCCCTCGCGCACCACGGCGGCATGCGAGCTCATCAGCTGCTGCAGGTCCGCACGGTCGACGTACTCCCCTGCGGTGCAGGTGATTTCGGTCACCCGAGCGCGAATCCCGCGACGTTCGGCCGCCGCGGCGCCCGCACGCTCGCCGACCACCAGACCCTCGAGCAAACTGTTGGAGCCCAGGCGATTCGCGCCGTGCAGGCCGGTGCGTGCCACCTCACCGGCGGCGTAGAGGCCGGGCACCTCGGTGCGTCCGTCCGTATCGGTGAGCACGCCGCCGCACTGGTAGTGCGCGGCCGGTGCGATCGGGATCATATCGACGCTCGGATCGATGCCCGCCGCCAGACAGGATGCGGTGATCGTCGGAAAGCGTTGTGCGAAACCGTCGATCGCGCGCCCGTCCAGATAGACGTGGTCGACACCGAGCAGCCGCATGCGGGCGGCGATGGCTCGCGACACCACGTCACGCGGCGCCAGATCACCGCGCGGATGCACACCCGCGGTGACCGAATCGCCGTTGGCGTCGACCAGCACCGCGCCCTCACCGCGCACCGCCTCGCTGATCAGCGGCCGCCGCCCCAGCCCGCCCGGCGTGTACAGCACGGTCGGATGGAATTGCAGGAACTCGAGATCGGCGACGGCCGCACCGGCCCGCAGTGCCAGCGCGATGCCGTCGGCGGTGGCGCCCGGCGGGTTGGTGCTCAGCGCGTACAACTGTCCGAGACCGCCGGTGGCCAGCAGCACCGCGGGGGCGTGCACCAATCCGAAACCCTTGTCGGACACCGCGATAACGCCACACACTCCGTCGGCGCCGGTGACGATCTCGCATACCGCCGTGCCGAACAGCACGGGCAACCCGGCCGCGTTCAGCGCGCGCTGCACCTCCGCGCCGGTGGCGTCACCGCCGGCGTGAATGATGCGCCGCGCGCTGTGTCCACCCTCGCGGGTGCGCGAAATCCGGCCGTCCCGGCCGAGATCGAAGACGGCGCCCAGATCGGTGAGCGCCGCGACGGCGTCGCGGCCGCCGGAGACAACGGACCGCACCGCATCGACATCACAGAGCCCGGCCCCGGCCTCCATGGTGTCCTGCAGATGCGAGTCCACCGAATCCCCGTGCGGCGCAACGACCGCGATCCCACCCTGGGCGTATTGGGTCGAGGTGTCGTTCGGCCCGCCCTTGCTGAGCGTGAGCACCCGCAGGCCGCGCAGTGATGCCGTGCGGGCGGCGGTGAGACCGGCGACACCGCCGCCGACCACCACCAGATCCGCCTCGGCCTCCCAGGCGATCGTCCCGATATCCATATCTCACTCACCACCACCGGGATTGCCGATCGCGATCATCCGCAGCACCGAATCACGGCCGCGCGCGGCGGTTTCCGGATCGACGTGCACCTCGTCGCGCCCCTCGGCCAGGCAGCGCAGCAGCGCGGCCGGGGTGATCATCTTCATGTATTTGCACGAGGCCCGGTCGTTGACGGCCTGGAAGTCGATGCCGGGCGCGGCCTTTCGCAGCTGGTGCAGCATGCCGATCTCGGTGGCCACCAGCACCTGATTCGATTTGGCGGCCTTGGCGGCGTCGATCATGCCGCCGGTCGAGAGGATGTGCACCCGGTCGGCCGGGAACGCGCCCTCCCCCGCCAGGTACAGCGCCGAAGTGGCGCAACCACATTCGGGGTGGACGAACAGTTCGGCACCCGGGTGGGTGCGCGCCTGCTCGGTGAGTTCGTCGCCGTTGATGCCCGCGTGCACATGGCATTCGCCCGCCCAGATGTGCATATTCTCCCGGCCGGTGACCCGCTTGACGTGCGCGCCCAGGAATTGGTCCGGCAGGAACAGCACCTCGCGGTCCGGATCGATGGACGCGACGACATCCACCGCGTTGGACGAGGTGCAGCAGATATCGGTGAGCGCCTTCACCTCCGCGGTGGTGTTGACGTACGACACGACCACCGCGTCCGGGAATTCGGCCTTCCAGGCCCGCAATTCGGCGGCGGTGATGGAGTCGGCCAGCGAGCAGCCCGCCCGCTGGTCGGGGATGAGGACGGTCTTGTCCGGGCTGAGGATCTTCGCCGTCTCCGCCATGAAATGCACGCCGCAGAACACGATGGTGTCCTCGGGGGCGTCCGCCGCGATGCGGGACAGGGCGAGTGAATCGCCCACATGGTCGGCCACATCCTGGATCTCCGGCAGCTGGTAGTTGTGCGCCAGGATCGTCGCGTTGCGTTCGCGGGCGAGTCGCTTGACCTCGCTCGCCCACTCGGGGGTCGCCTCGACGCCCGTGTATCCACCGGGCCCGTCGAACACCTGCCCCGATAGCGGGGGCGCCTGCTTCGTAGCCGAAGTCGCCATGATGGCTCCCTTCCTCGTGCGGTCGGCGACAGCGCCGATTCGCACCAAACCAGGTTTTCGACTTATAATCGAAAACGTGCCCCATAGTAGCACCATCCACGAAACGCTCACCGCGGTGTTCCAGGTTCGCCGCTTCCCCGCCGACATCACCGCAGGTAGGAACATTTCCTCCCCGGCGGCGCAGACATTGCACCGCACCCAGCGCCCCGAATTGGCGGTCCTGCTCTGGGAGCGCGCACTCGACCCACAGAAGGGCACCTGGTCACTACCGGGCGGTCGGTTGCGCGACGACGAGGACCTCGACACCTCCGCACGCCGCCAGCTCGCCGAGAAGGTCGACGTGCGCGAGCTGGCACACCTCGAGCAACTCTCGGTGTTCAGCGCGCCGGACCGCGTCCCGGGACCGCGGCGCATCGCGTCGGCCTATCTGGGCCTCGTCCCGCTCACCGCCGAGCCGGAACTGCCCGGCGATACCGCGTGGCATCCGGTCTCCGCGCTGCCCGCCATGTCCTTCGACCACGGCATCGTCGTCGAACACGCCCGCACCCGCCTCGCGGCCAAACTCTCGTACACCAATATCGCCTTCGCACTGGCCCCCGCCGATTTCACCATGTCGACATTGCGCGAAATCTATTGCGCGGCACTGGGATACGACGTGGATACGACCAACCTGCAGCGCGTGCTCACCCGCCGTGATGTGATAACCCCCACTGGCAAGACGCGCGCCCCCGGCCGCGCGGGCGGGCGACCGGCCGCCGTATACCGCTACACCGATTCGGGTATCCGGGTCACCGACGAGTTCGCGGCCTTACGCCCGCGCGCCTGAACGCCTTGCGCCACAACGCAAAAGGCCCGGTCTCTCCGGACCGGGCCCTCATGCCTCCAACGCCGCCTTGCGATGCTTACTCCCGCGCCGATACCGCCGTTTGTTCGGCAGCGGCTGGGCCGCACTGCTGCGCCGCAGCGCATCCCGCCGCCGCCAGGCGGTGAGATCGGCGCGCTCCGTTGGATTTTCGAGCGTCGCGCCGCTCGGCGCGCGCTCACCCATCTTGACCATCGGACCTCCCCGTTCCAGATTTCCCCTACAGGGAACGGCCCAGGGTAACCAGGCATTCCCGGACTCTCCACTTATTTTTCGGGCCGTGGCAGACAGGTGTGCGTCGGCGATGCGACCCGCATAGGGTCGAATCAGACCGACTAGTACTTCGAACGACCCGAAGGAGCTACCGTGCCCACCGCGCTGACCGGAGCCGAAGCGCTGGACGCCCTCGACCGGCTGTACCGGCAATCGATCGCCGCATTGCGTCAGGCGCTGGCCGAATTCGTCGAACACGGCACCCCGCCCGATCCGAGCGCGCGGGCCGCCGGACTGTTCGTCTATCCGGAACTGCGCCTGAGCTGGGATGGAGCGGAACAGCCGGAAAACAGATCGCGCGCATGGGGCCGATTCACCCGCCCCGGCAGCTACGCGACGACCGTCACCCGCCCTGACCTGTTCCGCTCCTACCTGGCCGAACAATTGGCGACGATCGAACGGGACTACCGGGTGCGGATCGAGGTGCTGCCCTCGCGGCAGGAGATCCCGTTCCCGTATGTCATCGACGATTCCCTGGTACCGGACCGGTCGCTGAGCGCCGCCATCGCACGGCACTTCCCGACCACCGACCTGGCGAATATCGGCGACGAGACCGCCGACGGCATATTCAACTCGGGAGATCTGTTCCCGCTCAATCACTTCGACGCGCTGCGCACCGATTTCTCGCTGGCCCGGCTGCGGCACTACACCGGGACGCCGGTCGAACATTTCCAACCGTTCGTGCTGTTCACCAACTACAACCGCTATGTCGACGAATTCGTGCGCTGGGCCTGCGAGCGCATCGCCGATCCGGACAGCCCGTACGATGCGCTGTCCTGCGCGGGCGGCGGCGTCATCACCGCCGAAAACACCGATGTGCCAGGCGATCTCGGTTGGCAGAAGCATCAGATGCCGGCATGGCATCTGATGGCGCCGGGCAAACGCGGCATCACACTGGTGAATATCGGCGTCGGGCCGTCCAATGCGAAAACCATCTGCGACCATCTCGCGGTGCTGCGACCGCACGCCTGGCTGATGATCGGCCACTGCGCCGGGCTGCGGGAGAGCCAGGCGATCGGCGACTACGTGCTGGCGCACGCCTACCTGCGCGACGACCACGTGCTGGATTCGGTACTGCCGCCGGACATTCCGATTCCCAATATCGCCGAGGTGCAGCGCGCCCTGTACGACGCGACGAAGGCGGCGAGCGGTTTACCCGGCGCCGAGGTCAAGCGGCGGCTGCGCACCGGCACCGTGGTGACCACCGACGACCGCAACTGGGAGCTGCGCTATTCCGCGTCCGCGCTGCGGTTCAGCCTCAGCCGGGCGGTGGCGATCGATATGGAGAGCGCCACCATCGCCGCACAGGGCTACCGATTCCGGGTGCCGTACGGGACGCTGCTGTGCGTATCGGACAAACCGTTGCACGGCGAGATCAAACTGCCCGGTCAGGCCAATCGGTTCTATGAGGGCGCGATCTCGCAACATCTCCAGATCGGCATCAACGCGGTGGAATTGCTTCGCGCCGAGGGCGACCGGCTGCATTCCCGCAAGCTGCGCACCTTCGACGAACCGCCGTTCCGCTGAGCGCGAAACGGTTCAGCGCGAATCGGTTCCGGTGTTCACCCCGGCGTCGCCCACCGGGCCGTACGGGGTGTACACCGGATATGGATCGTAAGCGCCTGCGGCGTCCGGATTTTCGGGGTCGCCGAACCAGCGGTAGTTCCCGGTGCCCAGATCCTCGGTCGGGCTGAGCACGGCGAGGAAGAACACCACCAGCGAGACCACCAGCGGCTGAATCAGATACGCCGGCCAGGTGCCCAATTCCGGTGGTAGTGAAACGATCTGGCCGACAGCCGGATCGTGCGGCCGCTGATGCAGCCACTGCGCCACCTGCTCGCCGAATTTCCCCATCACCACCGCGCCCGCGAACGAGCCGATGAGCAGCGCGAGCTGCATGACCGGCCCGCGCGCGCCGCGCCAGCGCCACGCCGCGGCGGCGGACAGGAATCCGGTGACCGCACCGATCAGCAGAAAGATGGCCACCGCGTCGAATTGATGCACGCTCTCCCCCGTCAGCGCCGCGCCGCGTCCCGGCTCGACGACGAGGAATTGTTCGGCGGGCGCCAACCAGCCCCACAACGCCCCGCCGACCGCACTGGCCAGCAGGATCGCGCCGACGATGAAAACTCCCGCTCGTACCTCGCGCGCCCCCACTAGCGCAATTCCAGTCCGGCCGAATCGATTACGCCGTGCCGGGAGCATTTGGCCCACCACCCCTCGGGGTGCACCTGCACGATCATCCGCCTGCCGCAGTGTTCGCAGTAGCGCGGCGGTTCCAGTCCCAGCGCGGCGGCGGTGGGGACCGGATTCTCGAGCCCTTGCTCGATCCGTTTGCCGGTGAACGGGTTGTAGCGCTCGTCCATACCCATGACAGTACTCATGGCGCCGGAATTCACAGCGTTTCGTTGAGCGCCTTGATCGGCATTTTCAATTCGCCGAGCAGATCCAGATCCTTTTCGGCCGGGCGGCCGAGCGTCGTCAGGTAGTTGCCGACGATCACGGCGTTGATGCCGCCGAGGATGCCCTGTTTCGCGCCGAGGTCGCCGAGGGTGATCTCGCGCCCGCCCGCGAAGCGCAGAATGGTCCGCGGCAGCGCCAGCCGGAAGGCGGCCACGGCCTTCAACGCCTCCGCCGCGGGCAGCACCTCCAAATCGCCGAAGGGGGTGCCCGGCCGCGGGTTCAGGAAGTTCAACGGCACCTCGTCGGGCGCCAATTCGGCCAGCTGCGAAGCGAATTCGGCCCGCTGCTCCAGGCTCTCGCCCATGCCGAGGATGCCGCCGCAGCACACCTCCATACCGGCCTCGCGCACCATGCGCAGGGTGTCCCAGCGCTCCTCCCAGGTGTGCGTGGTGACCACATTCGGGAAATGCGATTTCGCGGTTTCCAGGTTGTGGTTGTAGCGGTGCACGCCCATCGCGGCGAGTTGGTCGACCTGTTCCTGGGTGAGCATGCCGAGCGAGCAGGCGACCTGAATATCGACCTCGTTGCGGATCGCCTCGACGCCCGCCGCGACCTGAGCCATCAGCCGCTCGTCCGGCCCGCGCACGGCGGCGACGATGCAGAATTCGGTGGCGCCGGTCTTGGCGGTCTGCTTGGCCGCCTCCACCAGACTCGGGATGTCGAGCCAGGCCGCGCGCACCGGGGACTGGAACAGCCCGGACTGCGAGCAGAAGTGGCAGTCCTCCGGGCAGCCGCCGGTCTTGAGGCTGATGATGCCCTCGACCTCGACCTCGGGACCGCACCACTTCATGCGCACCTCGTGCGCCAACGCCAGCAGATCTTCCAGCCGGTCGTCGGTGAGCCGGAGCACCTCGAGGGTCTGCTCCATCGTCAATCCGACGCCCTGCTCTAGCACCTGCTCGCGGGCGACCGCCAGAATGTCGGTGTGGACGGGTGCCTGGGTCACTGCGCGAATCCCTTCTGGGCCGTTTCATTCAACAACGCCGCGATAAAACTTGAACAGCGTTCAGGCTAGGGTAGCGTCCACAGTGAGTCAAAACACGATCGCGCACGCGGCGATCAGGGAGCGGAGGAGTTCGGGTGCAATTGCACAGGGCCGACGTCGTCGACGGCGCCATCGCCATCCTCGACCAGTACGGGCTCGCCGATCTGACCATGCGCAGGCTCGCCGGATCGCTCCAGGTGCAGCCGGGGGCACTGTATTGGCATTTCCCGAATAAACAGGCGCTGCTCGGCGCGGTGGCCGACAAGATACTCGCGCCGATGGAGGATCCGGTCACCGCGACCGAATGGTCCGGCCAGATCGGCGAACTGGCGCATCGGCTGCGCGGCTGCCTGCTCGCCTACCGCGACGGCGCCGAACTGGTCTCGGCCACCTACGCCTCCAGGCTGACCACAAGCAAGGGCCGAGAACGCTTGGTGGGCGCGGCGATTCGCGCCGGAATGCCGCGCCACGAGGCGGAGCTGGCCGGATACACGGTGCTGTACTACGTGCTCGGCCAGACGGTCGACGAGCAGTCGCGGATGCAGATGGACTCCGCGGGCGCACTGACCGAGGACGCCTCGCCGCTGTACGAAACACCCGATGCCACCGCACGTTTCGATTTCGGGCTGCAGCTGTTCATCGCCGGTGTGCGGCATCTGCTCGGCGAGCGGGTGCGCTGAAATTCAGTGCGGTCCGGCCGCGTTGCCGCTCGCGTTCCGCATCTGCAGCTGATACCGCTGGATGAACGGCAGGATCTGATTCTCGATGATGTCGTTGTACTCCACCGGACGCGAGATCGGGTTGGCGTGGCCCCCGGTCCTGGTGAATACGACGAGCAGGGTGCCGTTCACCCCGCCGGAGATATCGATCAGCACCCGGTGTGAGTATTCGTCATCCACCACCATGTCCCGATCCGGATCCCGTGGGCGGATGAAAATGATTGCGGGGCGCGGCTTTCCGTCCAGCGGGCGGGCGAGCGAGCGCAGGTCGTCGGCCGCGCCGCCCGCCACGATGGCGGCGAACTGGGCCTCGATCAGACCGTTGCTCGCCACGTCGCGGGACAGGATCTTATCCCGCAATATCTCCACCTCGACATCGCGCAGCTCGCGAAACCCGATGTCGGGCAAGCCTTCCGGGCTCACGTGCAGGAAACGGTCGCGGCGCGCATAGGTTTCCGCGAGTATCCGCAGCAGCCGGCTCTCCCGCGCGCCGGGCAGCCAACCCGCCCAGCGCACCAGATCCTCTCCCGCGCTGCGACTCTCCGGGCGAACCGCGTTCAGGTCCACCGGCGTGCAGTCCAGCATCACGCCGACCAGCCTGCGATCGCTCTCGTTGCGGATGTGCTTGGCCACCTCCAGCGCGATCACCCCACCCATGCTGTGGCCAACCAGCACAATGTTTTTCAGCGCCGCCTGCTCGGCGGCGCGGACGATCAGGTCGGCGATGACCTTGGTGTCGATACCTTGATTGTCGTAGCGGATCGCCCACACCATCCCGATCCGGTCCAGCGCGGGCAGGGCGGCGGCCGTACTGGTGGCGTCGAGATTTCCGAGCCCGACCATATCGACGACGACCGTATCCCAGTTCTTCGGATCGGCGGGCGTGTTGACGGCGATGATGGACGGCCGGGTGCGGGCCAGGCGTTCCCGCTCCGGGTTGACGTCGGCGGTCCAGTAGTAGCCGACCACGATGAGCACGGCCAGCATGAGCGCGGCAACCCGCAGTAGTGCCAGTCGGGTGCGGCGCAACCGGTGCCAATCGTGTCCGATGCGGGTTTCCCGCAGGCGGGCCCGGCGACGCGCGTCGTCCCAATCGCTGACGGTGGACGGGTGCCGCTCGTCCATCGGCAACATGTCTTCAGGGTATGGATGGGTCGGTGAGCTCGCCAAAGCCCCGGTGTGTCGCGGAAATCCAACCGGCCGGTAGAGTTCGGGCGTCATTATCGGCGGGTGCGGGAATCCGGTTCGAATCCGGAACGGTCGCGCCACTGTGATCGCCCTCGGGCGAAAGTCAGACCTCCCCCGCCGGCCCGAACTCGAAAGGCCGCGATTTGCCTGTGGAGCCGCGATGATCCGCGTCCGGACATCGATCGCCCTGCCCGTGCTGGCGCTGCTGCTGATCGCCGCGATGGTGGCCGCCACCGGATTCGGCGCCGAAACCCTGCCCGTCCGATCCGTCGTCGACGTGCTCGCGCATCGCTTGACCGGCCGCACGCCCACCGATCCCGGACTGGACACCATCGTGTGGCAGCTGCGGGTGCCGCGCACCGTGCTCGCGGCGATCGTCGGCGCGGGTCTGGCGCTGGCCGGTGCGGCCATGCAGACACTGGTGCGCAACCCGCTGGCCGATCCGTATCTGCTCGGGGTGTCCTCCGGCGCCGGTGTCGGCGCGGCGGCGGTGATCACCACCGGCTTGTTCGCCGGGGCCGGGGTGTGGGCGCTGTCCGGCGGCGCGCTGGTGGGGGCGTTCGCGGCGGCGGCGCTGGTATTCCTGATCGCCGTCGCGCAGGGCGGTTTGACGCCGCTGCGGCTGGTGCTCACCGGCACCGTGCTCGGCTCGGCCTTCGCGGCGTTCAGCAGCTATCTGATCTTCCGCAGCGCCGATCCGGCCGCCGCGCAATCGGTGCTGTTCTGGCTGCTCGGCAGCCTGTCGGGCGCGGACTGGACCCGGATCGCGCTGCCCCTGGGCGTTGTCGCGGTGAGCGCGGCGACGCTGTGCCTGGCCGGCGGCTGGCTCGACGCGCTGCATCTCGGCGCGGATACCGCGGCGGCGGTGGGGGTTCCGGTGCGTGAGCTGCGGATCGGGCTGTTCGGTCTGCTCGCGGTGCTGGTCGGCGTGCTCGTCGCGGTATCGGGTGGTATCGGGTTCGTGGGGTTGGTCGTGCCGCACGCCACCCGGCTGCTGGTCGGGGCGCGACACCGGAGCCTGCTGCCGGTCTGCGCGCTCTGCGGCGCGTCGTTCCTCGTGATCGCCGATGCCGCCGCCCGAATCCTGGTGCGGCCGACCGAGATTCCGGTGGGCGTGCTGACCGGGTTGATCGGCGCGCCAGCGTTCCTGGTACTGCTGGGACGGCGGCAGTACCGGTTCGGCGCGGCATGATCCCCAGTGCCGCACCGGAACCGGCCGAGCTCGCGGTGGATGGGCTGTCCTGCGCGACCGGGCGACGAACCGTGCTGTCTCGGGTGTCGTTCACGATTCGGCCTGGTGAGACCATCGGCATCGTCGGCCCCAACGGCACCGGCAAATCGACATTGCTGCACGTCCTGGCGGGCGTGCGAAAACCGGCGCTCGGCCGAGTTCTGGTGAACGGTCAAGTGCTGCACGAACTTTCGGGCAGACAGCGGGCACGCACCGTCGCACTCGTCGCGCAGGACGAGCAGCCGCCGACGGACCTGCTCGCGGGTGAGGTGGTCACGCTCGGCCGCACACCGTATCTGCCGCCGTGGGGCGCGGGGTCACGGCGCGAGCGCGCGATGGTGGCCGAGGCGCTGGCGGCGGTCGATCTCGCCGGGTTCGCCGACCGGCCGGTGCACCGGCTCTCCGGCGGTGAGCGGCAGCGGGTGTTGTTGGCGCGGGCCCTGATTCAGGAAACGCCAGTGCTGCTGCTGGACGAGCCGACCAACCACCTGGACATCACGCACCGGTTGGAACTGCTCGCCATGGCCCGCGACCTCCACCGCACCGTCGTCATGGCGCTGCACGAGCTGGCGTTGGCCGACCGGTACTGCGACCGGATCCTGGTGCTGCACGACGGCGCCGCCCATCCGCTCACCCCACCCGAGACGGCGCTGCGACCGGAGGTGCTCGACACCGTCTTCGGAGTGCGCGCACTGCGTGTGCCCGAACCGGATACCGGCGCAAGCCATCTCATCATCACGGCACGAGAGGCCAGATCATGAAGCGCATACCCGTACTGCTCGCCATCGCGCTGGTCCTGACCGCATGCGGCGGGCAATCGACCGCGGCAGGCACGCTGACCGTTCGCAATTGCGATGCGGAACAACGCTTTCCGGCCGCCAAAAGGATGTTCGTCAACGATGGCAACCTGATCTCGATGACGCTCGCACTGGGCGCGACCGATTCCGTGGCGGCGGTGTCGAGCCTGCAACGCGATGCGGAAACCCTGCGCAGGCACTACGGTCCCGCCGTCGACGCGTTGAAATCCGTTGCCCCCGGGTATCCGTCGCTGGAGACCGTGCTGGCCCAGCGGCCGGATGTCGTGGTCGCGGGCTGGAGCTACGGGTACGACGAGGCCAAGAACCTGACCCCGGACACATTGCGCAAGCAGGGAATCGCCGCCTACGTCCTCACCGAGAGCTGCCGTCAGCACCCCGGTGAGCGCCAGCGCGGGCTGGTCGAACCGTGGACCGCGCTGCGCACCGACCTGACCAACCTCGGCGCGATCACCGGCCGCACCGAACGCGCCGCCGAACTCACCGCCGACCTCGACCGCAGGCTGGCCGCGCTGCGCGCCGCGCCGCAGGCCGAGCGCCGCCCGAACATCTTCCTGTTCGACAGCGCGAGCGATTCGATCATGTCCAGTGGCGATTACGGTGCGCCACAGGCGATCCTGGAGGCCGCGGGCGGGCGCAACGTGCTCGCCGACGTGCCGGACACCTGGGTGAAGACATCCTGGGAACGGCTGGCCGCGGCCGATCCCGACGCCATCATGTTCGTCGACTACCCACCCCAGTCCTTCGCCGAGAAGGTCGCGCTCCTGCGCGCCAAACCGGGTATCAACCGATTGCGCGCGGTAACCGAGAACCGCTTCCTCAACCTCCCCTACGCCATGTGGACCAGCGGCCCACTCAATATCGACGCCGCCGAACAGATCCGCAAACAACTCGAACACTGGACCCTGGTGCCGCCCTCCACCATCGAACCCCGCGCCGACGACGTCATCCGCTGACGGTGCTCCGACCCCGGAGCGCCGCACATTCTGGCGCTTCGTCGTCGAAAGTTGGCGGATTTCGGCGAAGTTCGGGGACGGGCCGGTGTGCTCGATTATCTCGCGGACGCCGCGGTCGCACGCGATCATCTGGGAACCGATCCGGTCGTCGTCGGTCAATCGATGGGCGGGTTGATCGCGCAGTTGCTCGCGGCTCGTGGAGCCCAAATCGCCTACGGCGCAATCAAAGTCGACGCCGCAGCAGTCCACTGCCCCATTCTTTCCGTCAGCGCCGCCGACGACCGCCTCATCTGGCCGCACATCGGCGAAACCATCGCCACCCGCTACCACGGCCAACATCTGCGAATCCAAGGCGCGGGCCATTACGCCCTCGTCGGCGAACCCGGCTGGGAAACCGTCGCCACCCAACTGATCGACTGGATCACCGAACACACCTGATCCATCGGGATATCGCGCGCCGATCCGCGCGAAGATGGTGGGGTGCCGCCCGATTCCCGCCGCCTGCTCGACGATGCCGCTCTGGAACGATCATCGGTGGTCGCGAACAACGCGATGAACCGCGGCCGCGGGCTGTCCGGGCCGAACAGCTACGCCAAGGAACTCGGCTTCGACCCATATCAGCGGCTCGTCGAAACATATTGCGCTGCAACAGCTTCCACAGTGATCTGGATCGACGTGTGCTGCGGATCCGGGCGAGCGCTACTGGCGGCCGAGGAGCGCTTCGCGGGTGAACTGCCCGATGCCGGAGTGCGGTTGGTCGGTATCGATCTCGTCGACTACTACCTGGCCCCGCCGCGCACGTCCCGGCTGCGTTTCTTCACGACCCAGGCAACGACCTGGCGGCCGGACGGCCCTGCCGATCTGGTCACCTGCGTGCACGGGCTGCACTACATCGGCGACAAACTCGCACTGCTCGCGGCGATGGCGAGTTGGCTTGCCCCACATGGCACTTTCGCCGCGCATTTCGATCCGGACACCATCCGGCACGCGGACGGCTCCTCGGCGGCCCGCCAGGTACTGGCCGTACTGCGCGCGGCGGATATGACGTATGACCGCCGCCGTCATCGCATTTCGAGCCGTGGGCCGCGATCCATCTGCTTCCCGGTCACCTACCTCGGTGCCGACGATCGGGACGGACCCGGTTACACCGGTCAACCCGCGGTCGCGTCCTACTATGAATGGTGGGCGTAATCCGTTGGCCACCATCCGAATTAACCGGAGCAGCCGCACATGGACCACGCGACCGCCATCGGGATTCGGTCCGGCTCAATGCCGTTCGCGGGTGAACAAAGTCAGCCCGGGGTTGGCCTCCAGCACCGGGCGAATCGGCTGGATGACGATATTGCCGGTGGTGACTCCAGAATTTATGGAAACGATACCCAGCGCTTTGGTTCCGCTGATGACCGGCGAGCCCAAATCGCCTGGCAGCGTCAGGAATCCGCCCGTCGCGGCGGTCAGGTGCTCGAGATTTCGCCCTGCTCGTCGACGGTACGTTTGGTTCACGTCTGCATTTGTCACTGTGCCGCAGGTGAAGCCGGAGATCGGGCTTACTCTGCACACGGGAGCGCCGACTACGGGGTCCGCGATACCGTCGATCGCTATCGATGTGCCCGCGCCGACTCCGATGAGATTGTTGCGGAAGCGATTTTCGACCGCTTCATCGAGCCGCAGGATCCCGTAATCGAGCGGCACATCGATCGGTGGGGTACGCAGGACCCCGATCCGGGGACCGAGCGGAGAGGCGGCGAACTGCCCGGGTGTGGCCGGTAATACCCAGGCCACATTGGGGTCGGGCGGAGTATCGGGTGGTGCGGGTATCGGGATGAACGGGGTGCCCGGCGGGTCCGGCGGCCCGGTCCGATCGCAATGGGTGCCGGTGATGGCGATGACGTTGCCGTCTCGGTCGGTGCCGTTGAAGGCCGTCACACAGAAGCGGGAGACTATCCGGTCACGGATGGTGTAGAAGTAGGTCCCGCCCGGCACTTCGGGGTCGGAAGCCGCTGCGGGGGTTGGTATTTCGTCGCCGGTCGCCGCGACGTCGTCGGCGACCGGGGTGGGGTCGGCGCCTGCCGCCGAATTCTGGGACGCTGTTTCTACGGTGAACCCCGCGGCCTCGGCGGCGGCGCGGGCCACATCGCTCGACGGTCCGCCAGTGAGCGTGACGAGCGGGCGTCCGGCCTTGTCGAGGTGCACGCCCCGCACGACCATCGGATAGCTTCCGCGCGCGGTTCTTTCGAATTCGGCCAGTCGTTGCGCGGTGTCGGCGCGTTGCAAATATTCCGGGAAGGTGAGCGCAAGATCGCGGGACAGCGCCGTCACCAGATCATTCGACGCTATCCCGGCGGGCGGGCCCGCGGTCGCCGCCGGGACAGCTTCGGGACCGAACGCGAAAAGCGTTGCGCAGCCGACTATCACCGCTCGTTTCGCAACGGACCGACCCATCGCCTGACCCTCCGGTACGGGTATGGAATGGCTGCGGGCGCAGATTCCGCACGCGAGCGTATGGGCGCCGACCACCGAAATCGATTGGCCCGACGTCAGTTTCGAGTAATTTCCCGATAACCGGATCGATGGCCGCTGCACCCGTTACGGATTAAGCGCTGCGTGGTTCCGGAAGGGCGCAGGCCATACCGTCGGCCATGCCGGTGGGGCGGACGCCGAGGGCCTGGTTCAGGCGGGCTCGCTGATTTTCCCAGGCGATGGTGGCGGCCAGTTCGGCGAGCTGACCCTTGGACAGGTGGGTGAGCAGTTCGGTGCGCAGGTCCGCGATATCGAGGGGTGGTGGGGTGGTGGTGGCCGCTTCAGCGTAGGCGATCACCAGTTTCTCGAGTTCGCTGTACGCGTCGCTGGTTTTGTATTTCGGCAGATCGGTGATCTGCCGCTCGGACAACCCGGCCGAATTCGCCAGGGCCGAACCGATATCCAGGCAGAATTCGCAATTCACCAACCCCGCCACCTTCAGCTCGGCCAGCTCCTTGAGCCGCGGATCGAGCCGGTTGGCAAAGATCAGCACGGTTTCGTAAACCATGGTGCCGAGCAACATCTGCGGCCTGCGGATCAACCATCCGGCCAGATCGGTCCGGTTGCGCCGCGCACTCCCGAACGCCTTCAGATAGTGCCAAAGCCTTTTCAGCGCCCTCATTTCCGCGCTCCCCTTTACTTCTCGCGGTATCGTCCCCCCGATCCTACGACGTAACGACAGTCTGTAGTAGAGCCTTCGGCAAACTCGGGGCCCGCTCCGGGCGCTCGCCCGGGTCCGATCGATGAATCCGCTGGTCGGCGGCCTGCACCGGGAAACGGTTCCGGAATCGTTCGCCGTATTCGACTGTTCGTGCACCGCAGTCGAATACGCGCCGCCCGCCAGCCGCGCGATAGCCTCCCGGCCGGATCGCGCCGCAGCAGCTCCGGCACCCCACACGATGGTCGCGGCCGACTCGGCGAACGGACCTTGGTCGGGTAGTCGAGCAATTCCGTGCGACATCGCACTGGAAACGACAACCTGCAGTAGATATTTCGGCGAGACCGTGGCGTGCTCAGGTGTAGGTGACGGTGTTGCGTTGGACGCCGAGGTCGATGGCACCGTCGTCGGTGCCGATTCGGGATTCCACGACGTCGCCGTGCTGCAGGTAATCGAGGTTGCGGGCCTGGCGTTGGACGAACGCTTTCCATTTCACCGCCGGTGGCATCAGGGCGGCGAGGATTTCGATCGGTTTGGAAGGTGCGCTCAGCGCGGTGCCGGCGGGTGTGCCGGTAAGGATCAGGTCACCGGCGGCGAGGTCTTGGAAACGGCTCAGTGACTGCAATGCCTGTAGCGGACGGTAAATGATGTCGGCGCCGACGAGGGAATCTTGGCGGAGTTCACCGTTGACGCGCAGTTGTAGCCGCAGATCGTCGAACCGTTCGAACTCATCACCGGACAGCAAGACCAGCGCCGGTCCGACGGGGGTGAAGCTGGGATAGGACTTCGCTTCGTAGAACTGGGTCTGCGGTAGCTGGATGTCGCGGGCGGAGATGTCGTTGGTGACCACGAGCCCGGCGACGTAGTCGGCGATATTCGATTCGGTGATCGTGGTGCCGACGGGGATGTCGCGGCCGATGACCAGCCCGATCTCGACCTCGTAGTCGAGCAGCCGGACGTGCGGGGGTTTGACGATCGGGTCGAACGGACCGGTGATCGAGGCCGAGGACTTGCGAAAGAAGGTCAGTGGCACGGTTTTCGGGTTCATCCCGGCGTCGGTGACATGCGAGGTGTAATTCGTCATCTGGGCGACTACCCGGCACGGCGTGGTGACCGGTGACCGCCACTCGAGGCCGGCCACGGGCACGGGGTCGGCGGCGCGGGCGGCGGCGATCGCGGCGCGATCGGCCAGCAGGTCGGCGGTTGTCGCCGCGCTGGTGTCGATTTCGAGTGCGCCCGCGGGGGTATCGACCCACCAGGTGTCGGCGGTGCGCAGGATGGAGATGGTCATGAGGTGGCGACCTTCAACAGTCCGCGGAGGCGGTATAGGTCGAATTCGTTGTCCGCGGTCAGCGCGGTGAGCACCGAACGGACTTCATCGCGCAGCTGGCGGGGTCTGGTGCCGAGGAAGTCACCGGTGGCGGGTGGACCCCACTGGGCCAGACCGGAAGCGGTGAACGGCGCCCAGCCGGGTTCGAGGGTGTTGTCGAACATGTCGCCGTCGGTGAAGTGCTCGACGAGCAGGCCGTCGGCGTCGCGCCAGTAATCGAAGATCTGGCTGCCCTGAATATGGCGGCCGATGCCCCAGGAGCGTTGGTAGCCATGGTCTTTCAGGTATTCACCGCCCGCGGCCAGCGCGTCGATGTCAGACACCTGATAGGCCGAATGCAGATACCGGTTCGCCGGCCCCAGGGCAATGGCGATGGTGTGGTGATCGGCCGGGGTGGCGCCGCGGTCGCAGCGCAGGAAACTCATCGCCGGGCCGCGGTCGCGCTGGCCGGGAAAGAACAGGAAGTCGCTGACGATCATCCCGAGGGTGTCGAGATACCAGTTGAGCGCCGCGAGGTATCGGGTGCTCTGCAGCACCACGTGCCCGAGCCGCTGCACCGTGGTCGGTACTCGTGGCGGCCGCTGTGTGGTGTTGATACGGCTCACGTCGTGACCTGCGTTGAAGGTGTGCGCTCGCTGCGCCGTCAGCGCGGGCAACGGGTGTGTTCCGGCGACGACACGCACCGGCATGCCGCTGGGGTCCACGAGATCGACGCTCGTCCCGCCGATCGACTCCGGCAGCCGCCGGGTCCGGCCGCCGATGGCATCGGCCAGCCGCAACAGGTCGGAGTCCGCGGCGGCGGTGAAGGCCACCCCGCGGAAGCGGGTATCGCCGCGATGGACGATCACGCAGGGTGCGCCGGAATCGGTGCCCCGCAACCGCAGTTCGCTGTCGGTTCGTGCGGCGGTGGCGAAACCGAAGGCGTTGGCGAACGCCTCGGCCCGCGCCAGGTCGGGCTTGTCGAATTCCAGCCACGCGATATCACGCACCTTGATCACCGGATTGCGGGACCGGCCCGGGTGTTCACCCTTGCGAGCGCCCTGCTCGCTGTGCAGACCGGTGTGGGCTCCGACGGTATCGCTCATCTGTATGCCTTCTTTCCAGCGATCGATCAGAACGCATAGGGGCCGAACCGTCCCCAGGCGACGGCCACCGCCAGCACGGCCAGCACGAAGTTGCCCTCTATCTGGACGTACTCGCCGCGGCGGGCGTGGACGGCGATCGCGCCGACCATGACAACGCCGACGCCGACGGCAGCGATCGGGGTGAGAATCGGCGCGATCCCGGTGATGGCGGGCGCGATCAACCCGACCGCGCCGAGCGCTTCCACCAGCCCCAGCGATTTGACGACCGCGGTGGGCACCGCGTTCACCCAGTCGCCGAGGTTGTTGGCAAGCCTGTCGCGCGGCGCGAGGAGTTTGTACAGTCCGGCGGCCGCGAAGACGGCCGCGAGCACGCTTTGCAGTACCCAGAGCCAGATATTCATCACAGCGAGCCCTCCATGACGCGGGTGAGCGGGATGACGGTGCCCGACTTGCGAATTCGACTCACGGACTCGACCAGGCGCAGACCCTTCCCCCTGCCGGGGTCGGCGCCGCGGACGCGGTCGAGAATCCAGTCGGGCCGCTCCGGGGAGGCACTGCCGCGCCAGGCGACATGGTGATCGGGCCGGATAAGGACCAGGTCGCGTTCGTAGAGGCGGCGAGTGCGCTCGTCGCGGACATCGACGACGGTCAGCGGCATGCCACGGTCGGCGGCCGCGGTCACCCAAGCCCGCACATCCAGGTTGTCGTCGAATCGCAGCAGGGTGAAACCCAACCCGAACAGGTCGAACAGCGCCGTACCGTCGGGCAGGAACACACTCGGCGGCCGCGCCCCCGGCCGTGTACCGGGAGTGTAGCGGTGCAGGAGGTCGACGGTGGGTGGTTGCGGTTCGGTCCAGATGATCGGTGAGCTGTCGTAGCGATAGCCGAATTCGATTCCGTCGGCCTCGTTTTCGAGGTTGCCCAGGTCGCGGATCTCGCGGCCGAGACGGTGGCGAGCCCGATCTCCGGACCAGCCCTGATCGTGAACCGCCCTGCGGTAGGCGGTTCCGATCGCCAGACGCACCAGGGTGTGCCGCGCCGACGCCTTCCGGTTACGTATCGCGACCGCCCGACGCTCGATCCCGTAGGCCGGCAACAGATCCCGGCCACCCCAGCCCTGTAGGACCGCGGCCAGCGCCCAACCCAAACCTGCGGCATCACCGACACCGGTGTTCATGCCATATCCGCCGGCGGGTACCACCTGGTGCGCGGCGTCGCCGGCCAGCCACACCCGCCCGCGCCCGTAGCTGTCGGCCAGCGACAACCGCGGCCGCCACGCGTTGGCCAGGATTATCCTGCAGTTGAACCGCATACCCAGCCGCGCGAACAAGAACTGCTCGGGATCGATCCCCTCGGCGTTCACACCGATACCGATCGGGGTGTGCAGCGTCCAGGTGTCGCGGTCGTTCTGTGAGATCAGTGTCCACCCCTCCGGCGACTGGGTGCGCCAGACCTGGCCGAACCGCTCGAGCAGAGCTCTGTCCGGCGAGGTGAAATGAATCAGGTATACCCGTCCGTCCATCGGCGGCTTCCGCTCACCGACGAAGGCGCGGATCGCCGCGGGCACCAGACGCCGCAGCCCCAGCTCGCGCATCGCGAGCAGACGCAGCTCGATGTCGTCGAGCCCGATACCGAGTTCGTGACGCACAACGCTTCCCGCACCGTCGCAGCCCGCCAGATACTGCGCGCGGACCCGGCGGGTCCGCCCGGTCGCCGAGCAGACGATGACCGCATCGACACCATCGGCGTCCTGGGTGAACGACCGCAGCCCCCAGCCGTAGCGGATATCGATACCGGCGCGGGTTTGCAGAATCGTCTTCAGTGCCGGTTCGAGCAGCGCCTGCGAGGCCCGCATCGGTGGCTCCAGGGCCATGGTGCCGTCGTTACGCTCGCGAATGAGCGCGCGCCGCTCGGCGACCGTCGGATAGCGAAACCGCGCGAGCTCCCATCCGCTCAGCTTGGTCACCCACGACACATCGAACGAATGATCCTCCGGCACAGCGACTTCGCGTATCTCATCGGCCACGCCCAGCTGACGGAACAACTCCATGCTGCGGCCGTTGGTGATATCCATCTTCGGATGGGTTGTCGTCGACGGATTGCGCTCCACCAGCATCGCCGCCACCCCGTGACGCGCCAGAGTCAAGGCGAGCACGAGTCCGACCGGACCCCCACCGGCGATCAGCACCGGTATCTGCTCGATGTCCGTGGTCACAGTACTCATCCGATGTCCTTCCATCGCGGTACCCACATCGATTGAACAACTATGTTCAATATAAGTCAACTGTGTCCAATAGCGTATATTTCAGCTGGAAATTGGACATGGTTGTGCCTTCACGAGGTACGGTCATGACGGGCAGACAGGGAGGGAGATGACAACTCCGACCGATCAGCGGATACTTGCCGCCGCAGTGCGCCTATTCACCGAAAAAGGCACCGACAGCGTCACTCTGAGCGAACTGGCCCAGGAAGCCAACGTCGCGCGAGGCACCCTCTACCGCAATATCGGCTCGATGGACACGCTGTTCGAACGCGTCGTCGCCGACCTCGGCGAGAACATGCATCGTCGCGTCGCCAAAACCTTCGCCGATATCGACGATCCGGCAGCACGGCTGGCCACCGGCATCCGGCTCTGGGTGCGTTACGCCCACGACCACCCGCAATTGGGCCGATTCGCCGTGAAATTCGGACTCACCGCCGAATCGCTGCGCATCATGATGACGGGCCCGCCCGCCGCGGACATTCACGCCGGCGTCGAGGCAGGCCGCTACGCCATCACGGCCACGGAAATCCCCGCCGTCATCTCGCTCGTCCTCGGCGCCACCATCAGCGCGATGTGGATGGTCCTGGACGGCCACCAAACCTGGCGCACCGCCGGATCCGCCACCGCCGAACTCGTCCTGCGCGCCACGGGAATCGACCCTGCCGAGGCACGACAAATCAGCACCGCCGAACTACCCAACCTGCCGACCGACTGATCCGACGGCCGGGAGCACAATCGTCTCAGGTGATGGATGTCCGGTCATCGGGTCGATTCATATTCCGCAGCAGTCTGCGCGCCACGGACTCACCGTGTGAATTATCGGTTCGCCATAGAAGAAACACGTTGAAGTCGACCACGAGATCTTCGATCGGAATTATTACGAATTCGGGTGGATCCCCGACATTGAGCAGATCGGCGGATATCGGGCAGAGCGTGATTCCCCGGGTCTGACGCAAGCCGACGAGGATACTGGTCATACCGTTGAATCGCCGACCGGGATTATCGCGCACTCCGGCTCGTCGCAGCGTTTCTATGGCGGCCCGAACCTGGGGGAATTCCCAATGGGCCGGTCCGCGTATGTAGCGATAATCGCGTAGATCGGCCAGCGTCAGCATGCTGCGTCCGGGGAAATTATTGACGTCTGTCACGATACCCAGTCGTTGCGTTGCCACGGTTACGGCGGTGAGCTGCGGCTGATCCGCGGCGTCCGAATAGGAGAGCGCCAAGTCGATTTTGCCGTCCGTCAGCTGGTGCGACATATCAGCCGAAGTCATCTGGGATACGTCGATGTCGACACCGGCATCGGTCGCGGCGGCCGCCAGCCTGCGGCGAAGAGCGCCGTCGACAACCTCCGGTATGGCCAGGCGCGCGATGTCCGTCGCCGGGCCGGGGGCGGCGCGGGAGGGCAGGGCATCGAAGTCGGCAATGAGCTGCCTCGCCCACGGAAGCAACCGTTCGCCCGCCGGCGTCAGTCGAACATGATGGGTGGATCGATCGAAAAGTTGTTGTCCCAGCTCCGCTTCCAACGCTTTGATGCGTTGACTCAGCGGCGGCACCGCCATATGGAATTCCTGCGCCGCCCTCGTGAAGTTCAGCTCCCGTGCCACCGCAAGGAAGTAGCGTAGGTGATGAATCTCCACATCCGCCAGCGTAGCTCGGTGTTATCACGCTGGTCATGCTGTCGGATCCGATTGGACATTCCGCGCCGCACCGGCCCGTCATACCGTGGATTCAGTAACAGGTTCAGATCCCTCGCCGCGGCGGCCGACGAGGACGCACACGAACAGCGAAAGAATAGCGGAGGATTGAAATGCCGTTCTATCAATGCCTGGTTCCCGCGGGATCACTGGACGCCGACACACGGAGCGAGCTGGCGGAAGCCATTACCGACGTGCACACGTCCCTGACCGACGCCCCGCGCGGATTCGTCAACGTCCTGTTTGTCGAGTACGACCCGGAAGCGTATTTCACCGCCGGTAAGCCGAACAGATGCACCGTGATCAACGGCACAATTCGAGCGGGCCGTGATCATAAAGTACGTACCGAACTGCTCACGAAATTATCCGAGGCATGGAATTCCCTGACGGGCCAAGATCCTACGACGCTCATCATCGGGCTGAACGAGGTCGACCCGACCTCCGTTATGGAGGCGGGGGTGATCCTGCCCGCCCCCGGCGATGAACAAGCCTGGCTCGAGCTCAACAGCGCCAAACTCGGCGAACAGCTCTCGGCGAGGTAGACCGAGCCCCTACGGCAGCCAACCGGGTGCGATCCATCCCGGTGCGGCCGCGATGAACCGTTCCCGGTCCCACGCCCCGACGCCTTCAGGAATGGACCCGACAATCGGCACCCCGGTAACCCGGGGCAGATCGTCCCGGTTGCATTCCGATGCCAGATCCGGTGCGGCAGGCCAAGACCCGATTACCAGCCCCGCGCACCGTACCCCCGCGGATTCCAGTGCCCGTGTGGTCAACTCACTGTGATTCAGCGTCCCGAGACCGGAGGCGACCACCAAAAGCACCGGCGCGTCGAGCTTGCGCGCCAGATCCAGCAACGTGAAATCGCCCAATCGCACCAGCAATCCGCCCGCGCCCTCGACCAGTGTCAGGTCGAAGGTGTCGAATTCCGCTATAGCCGAGGCCGTTTCGGCCAAAGTCAGCTCGCGCATCCCCGCGCGGCGCGCCGCGGTGTCCGGCGCGAGCGGCTCGGGATAACGCGCGAGTTCCAACCCGCCGCCGATTCCGGTGAGCCGTTCGATCTCCGCCAGATCGCCGGGTTCTCCGGGCGCGACACCGGTTTGCGCGGGTTTGCAGACGGCGACGGATCGTCCGGCCGCGCGCGCGGCGGCCGCCACCGCCGCGGTGACCACTGTTTTGCCGACCTCGGTCGAGGTCCCGGTGACGAACAGCAAACTCATGCGTGTACCACATCCAATCCGCGGGCCGAGGCCAGAACTTTATTCAAAACTGTTGCGATGGTGTCGATTTCACCGTCGGTGAGATTCGCCCGCGCGGTGAGCCGCAGCCGCGACGTGCCTTCGGGCACCGACGGCGGCCGGAAACAGCCGACGTCCAGCCCCATGGCCCGGCAGGCCTGCGCGGCATCGTAGGCGACCTGCGCCTCGCCGAGCACCACCGAGACCACCGCCGAATCCGGCTGTGCCACACCGGCGATGCGCGCGATCTCGGCCGCCCTGTCCAACACCCGCCCCGCCATGCCCGGGTCCTGGCGCAGCAGCCGCAGCGCCGCCCGCGCCGCGCCGACCGCGGCCGGGGCCAGGCCGGTGTCGAAGATGAAGGTGCGCGCGGCATCGATCAGGTGCGCACGCACCCGGGCATCCGCCAGCACGACACCGCCTTGTGCGGCAAGGGCTTTCGACAGTGTCGCGGTGATGACCAGGTCCGGTTCACCGGCCAGGCCCACCTCGTGCACCAGCCCGCGCCCGCCGCTGCCGCGCACGCCGAGCCCGTGTGCCTCGTCGACGACGAGTACCGCGCCGTTCGCCCGCACCACCCGGTGCAGGTCGGCCAGCGGCGCCAGGTCGCCGTCGGCGCTGAATACCGAATCCGTCAGCACCAGCGCCCGCTCCTCGGTGCGCGCCGCCAGCATGCGGTCGACGGCCGCGACATCGCGGTGCGGCGCGATCTCGACCCGCGCCCTGGACAACCGGCAGGCGTCCACCAGCGAGGCATGGCTGCCCGCATCGGAAACGACCAGCGCGCCGCGCCCGGCCAGCGCGGTCACCGCGCCGAGGTTTGCGGCGTAGCCGGAGGCGAAGACCAGCCCGGCCTCGGCCCCGACGAAGTCGGCGAGCTCGCGCTCGAGCAGTTCGTGTTCGGTGGTGGTGCCGGTGACCAGGCGCGATCCGGTCGAACCCGCGCCCCAGCGGTGTACGGCGGCGATCGCGCCCGCGATCACCTCCGGATGCCGCACCAGCCCCAGATAGTCGTTGGAGGCCAGGTCGATCGACGGCGTTTCGGCGCGGCGCGGCCGCAGTTCCCGGCGCAGCCCGGCGGTCCTGCGCTCGGCCGCGCGCTCATCCAACCAGCTCAGCGGATCCATAGTCACAGCTCGGAAGCATACTTGAACATCGTTCAAGATGACATCCCCACCGCTCGCACCGCCGCGGCTATGCCGCGGGCGATGGCGGCGATATCCGCCGAATCGCTGACGAACGGCGGCATCGTGTAGATCAGATTCCGGAAGGGCCGCAGCCAAACCCCTTCGGCGACAAGCGCTTCGGTGGCCACCCGCATATCGACCGGCCGGTCCAGCTCCACCACCCCGATCGCGCCGAGCACCCGCACGTCCGCCACGCCGGACAGGTCGCGCACCGGCGCGAGCCCCGCGGTGAGCTCCGATTCGATGCGCGCCACCTCCGCGCGCCAATCCCTTTGCCGCAGTAGCTCGATCGAGGCGACGGCGACCGCGCAGGCGAGCGGATTGCCCATGAACGTCGGCCCGTGCATCAGCCCGCCGTGCCCGGCACTGATGGTTTCGGCGATCCGCGATGTGCACAGCGCGGCGGCCAGCGAGAGATATCCGCCCGTGATGGCCTTGCCGACGCACATCACATCCGGACTCACCCGGGCGCTGTCGGCCGCGAAAAGCGTTCCGGTGCGGCCGAATCCGGTGGCTATCTCGTCGAATACCAGCAGCACCCGGTGCTTATCGCACAGCCTGCGCAGCTCGTTCAGGTAATGCGGGTGATGCCAGCGCATTCCGCCCGCGCCCTGCACGATCGGCTCGACGATGACGCCCGCGAGTTCGTGCGCGTGCGCCGCGAAGGTCCGCTCCAGCTCCGCGACATACGCCTGGTCGAATTCGCGCGGCGGCCGCGGCACGAAAACCTGTTCGGCCAGTACGTCGGTCCACAGCGAGTGCATGCCGCCCTGCGGATCGCAGACGCTCATCGGGGTGAAGGTGTCGCCGTGGTAACCGCCGCGCCAGGTGAGCATCCGGCGCTTGCCGGGCTCGCCGAGCGAACGCCAGTATTGCAGGCACATTTTCACCGCGACCTCGACCGAGACCGAACCCGAGTCGCAGAGAAAGACCTTGTCCAGCCCGGCGGGCGTGAGCTCGACGAGCAGTTCGGTGAGCCGGGCCGCCGGCTCGTGGGTGAGCCCGCCGAACATCACATGGCTCATCTTCTTCGACTGTTCGGCCAGCGCCGCGTCCAGCACGGGGTGGCGGTAGCCGTGGATGGCCGCCCACCAGGAGCTCATGCCGTCCACCAACTCCCGACCGTCGGCGAGGGTGAGCCTGGTGCCCGCCGCGCTCGCGACGACCAGCGGTTCGGTACTTGCGGGAAATCCGCCGTATGGGTGCCAGACGTGTTTGGCGTCGATGGCGGAGATTTCGTCCGGAGTCAATGCCACAGGAATCCTCGTGGTAGCGCCGCTTGAACGGCGTTCAAGTTACCAGTCGAGCTGCGCGGCGGGCGAATTTCCACCAAGATGCGCCGCCGCGGCATATCCTTTGACTCAGTCAAACATTAGGAGCCGCCGTGACCGCCGTCGCCGCTACCGATATCGCCGCCGTCCGCGCCTTCAACCGCCGATACACCCGCGTCATCGGGGTGCTCGGCGCGGGGCTGGTGGATACCGACTACTCGCTCACCGAGGCCCGAATCCTGTTCGAGCTGGCCAATTCCGGATCCACCGAAACCATCCGGCTGCGCCAGGAACTCGGCCTCGATCCCGGCTATCTCAGCCGCATTCTGACCCGGTTCAAACAGCGCGGCCTGATCGAGACCGACCGCTCCAGCACCGACGCGCGCCGACAGGAGGTGCGCCTCACCAGCCGTGGCCGCGCCGAATTCGCCCTGCTGAACCGGCGTTCCAGCGCCGATGTCGGGAAACTGCTCGGGGCGCACCCGCCCGCCGACCGCACCGAACTCCTCGCGGCCATGCGCACCATCCAGGACATCCTGGACCGTCCCGCCGACGCGTCGGCGCCCGCGTTCACCCTGCGCGAGCCGCAGGCGGGCGAGTACGGCTGGGTGCTGCAGCGCCACGCCGCCGTCTACGCGGCCGAATACGGTTGGGACGCAACGTATGAGGCGCTCATCGCGCGCATCCTGGCCGACTACCTCGACAATCGCGATCCGGCGCGGGAACGCGCCTGGATCGCCGAGGTGGGCGGCCGTCCCGCGGGCAGCGTCTTCTGCGTCCGCGAGGACGACAACACCGCACGCCTGCGCCTGCTGCTGGTCGAACCGAGCGCCCGCGGTCTCGGCGTCGGCTCGGCGCTGGTCGACGCCTGCCTGGACTTCGCGACCGAGGTCGGCTACCGCGATATGGTCCTGTGGACCAACGACGTGCTCACCTCGGCCCGGCACATCTACCAGCGCGCCGGATTCGAACTGGTGGAATCCAACCCGCATCACAGCTGGGGCGTCGACCTGATCGGCCAGACCTGGCGAAAGTCCTTGATCCGGGTACCGGAGCCCAGCTGACGCGCCCGTCCACAACCACCCGCACGAGCCGGACCGCCGCTGCCGCTACTGTCGTAGCATGGCCCAGCCCGACGTAGCGCCCGGTGATGTGACACCCCTCGGTGTCTGGCCGGGTACCGCATATCCATTGGGCGCGACCTATGACGGCGCCGGCACCAATTTCTCGGTGTTCTCGGAGGTCGCCGACGCGGTCGAACTGTGCCTGATCGGCGCGGACGGCACCGAGACCAGGATCGCGCTCGACGAGGTGGACGGCTATGTCTGGCATGCGTACCTACCCGGCATCGGCCCCGGCCAGCGCTACGGCTACCGGGTGTACGGCCCATACGATCCCGCGCGCGGATTCCGTTGCGACCCAAGCAAATTACTGCTCGACCCGTACGGCAAGGCGTTCGACGGCGATTTCGACGACAATCCGGCGCTCTACACCAGAGGCCTGGATTCGCTCGGCCACACCATGGCCGGGGTGGTGATCAACCCGTTCTTCGACTGGGGCGCCGACCGATCGCCGAATCGCCCGTATCACGAGACGGTGATCTATGAGGCACACGTCAAGGGGATGACCATCACCCATCCCGAGGTGCCGGACGAATTGCGCGGCACCTACGGCGGTCTCGCGCATCCGGCGATCATCGACCATCTGCGCGGCCTCGGCGTCACCGCGATCGAGCTGATGCCGGTGCACCAGTTCCTGCACGACCGGATGCTGCTGGACCAGGGTCTGCGAAACTACTGGGGCTACAACAGCTTCGGCTACCTGGCCCCGCACAACGAGTACGCGGCGGTCAAGCGCGCGGGCTCGGCGGTGACCGAATTCAAGGCGATGGTGCGGGATCTGCACGCCGCGGGCATCGAGGTGATTCTCGACGTGGTGTACAACCACACCGCCGAGGGCAATCACCGCGGCCCGACCATCGCCTTCCGCGGCATCGATAACGCGGCCTATTACCGCCTCGTCGACGAAGACCCTTCGCTCTACATGGATTACACGGGCACCGGCAACAGCCTCAACGTCCGCCACCCGCATACGCTGCAGCTGATCATGGATTCGCTGCGGTACTGGATCCTGGAGATGCGCGTCGACGGTTTCCGCTTCGATCTGGCCGCGACGCTGGCCAGGGAGCTGCACGACGTGGACCGGCTGTCCACGTTCTTCGATCTGGTGCAACAGGATCCGGTGGTGAGCCAGGTGAAGCTGATCGCCGAGCCATGGGACGTCGGCGAGGGCGGCTACCAGGTCGGCAATTTTCCGGGTCTGTGGACCGAGTGGAACGGCAAATACCGTGACACGGTGCGCGATTACTGGCGGGGTCAGCCCGCGACGTTGGGCGAGTTCGCCTCCCGGCTCACCGGATCCTCGGATCTGTACGAGGCCACCGGGCGCCGCCCGAGCGCCAGCATCAACTTCGTCACCGCGCACGACGGGTTCACGCTGCGAGATCTGGTGTCCTACAACGATAAACACAACCAGGCCAACGGCGAGGACAACCGGGACGGCGAGAGCTACAACCGGTCGTGGAACTGCGGCGTCGAGGGACCGACCGACGATCCGGCGATCAATGCCCTGCGGGAGCGGCAGAGCCGCAATCTGCTCGCGACGCTGATCCTCAGCCAGGGCACGCCGATGCTGCTGCACGGCGACGAGATGGGCCGCACCCAACAGGGCAACAACAATGCCTACTGCCAGGATTCGCCGCTGGCCTGGATGGATTGGTCGCTGCTGGAGACCAATGCGGACCTGGTCGAGTTCACCCGCGCGGTGATCGCGCTGCGCACCGCGCATCCGATCTTCCGGCGCAGGCGTTTTCTGGAGGGCCGCCCGATCCGCGCCGAGGACCATTTCACCCGCGATATCGCATGGCTCACCCCGACCGGCGCGGAGATGACACTCGCGGACTGGGACAACGGGTTCGGCCGGTCGCTGACGGTCTACCTCGACGGCGACGGCATCCACGAAAAAGGCCCACGCGGCGAACGCATCACCGACGATTCGTTCCTGCTGTGTTTCAACGCGCACGACGCCGCCATCGATTTCGCGCTACCCGGTCGGGATTACGGCGCGAGATGGTCTGTCGCACTCGACTGTTCGTCACCCACCGGCCGGGCCGACGCGGAATACGCCGCGGCGGCCACCGTCACCGTCCCCGACCGCTGCCTGCTCGTCCTCCGCCGGACCGCATGACCGACACGACTATGAACGAGACACATCTCACCGAAGCCATGTCCCTGCGCCGCAAGCCGGCCCGGCCGACCACCGTGCGCAGCACCTACCGGCTGCAATTGCGCCCAGACGCGCTGACCTTCACCGAGGCCCGCGCGATCGCGGAATACCTGCAGCAGCTGGGCATTTCGCATCTGTACCTGTCGCCGATCCTCACCGCGGCGCGCGGTTCGACGCATGGCTACGACGTCACCGATCCGACGACGGTCGCGGCCGCGCTCGGCGGGCCGCTCGGGTTGAAGGCGCTGGCCGACGAGGTGCGCAGCCGCGGTATGGGCCTGATCGTGGACCTGGTGCCCAACCATGTCGGCGTCGCCGATCCGCGCCAGAACCCTTGGTGGTGGGACGTTTTGCGCAACGGCAAGGAGTCGGCGTTCGCGCACTACTTCGATATCGACTGGAGCCCGGGCAACGGCGCGGGCGGCAGGCTGGCGCTGCCGGTGTTGCAGGGCGAGAACGATCCCGCCGCGCTGACGGTGGACCGCAGCGGCCCGGAACCCATGCTGGCGCTGCACGATCTGCGCTTCCCGATCGCCCCGGGCACCGACGGCGACAATGCGCTGCGGATACACGACAAGCAGCATTACCGCCTGGTGAGCTGGAAGGCCGGCGTGTGCACCTACCGCCGGTTCTTCGCGGTGAGCGGCCTCGCGGCCATTCGTCAGGAGGATCCCGAGGTCTTCGACATCACCCACCGCGAGCTGGCCGCCTGGTGCGAACATGACCTGATCGACGGCGTTCGGATCGACCATCCGGACGGATTATCTTATCCCGCAACATATCTGGCCCGGCTGCGCCGGATCATCGGCCCGCACCGGCTACTACTTGTCGAGAAGATCCTCGCCAACCGGGAACCGCTGGACGCGACCCTGCCGGTCGACGGCACCACCGGATACGACGCGCTCGCCGACGTCGGCGGCGTGCTGATCGATCCGGCCGGTGAGCAGACGCTCACCGAACTGTCCCGCCGCTTCGCCGGGCACGGCAGCGACCGCGCCTGGATCGGCGAGACCGAGCACCGGATCAAGCGGGCGGTCGCGGAGAACCTGCTGGCCCCGGAGATCAGGCGGCTGGTGGCCGCGATCAAACGCGATGCGGGCGCGGAGAGTTTCGACACGATGGCGCTCACCAACGCGACCATCGAGGTGCTCGCCTTCATGCCGGTCTATCGCGTCGACTACGCGCCGCTGGCCGGGATGACCGGCGCGGTGATCGCGGAGGTGGAGAAGCGCAACAGCGAACTCACCGCGCCGCTGAGCGTGCTGGTGGCCGCGTTGGCCGCAGAGGGTGAGACCGCGGTGCGGTTCAGCCAGGTCTGCGGCGCGATCACCGCGAAGTCCGTCGAGGACACCATGTTCTATCAGGCGGCCCGGTTGGTCTCACTGCAGGAGGTCGGCGGCAATCCGGCCCGATTCGGCCACTCGCTCAACGAATTCCACCTCGCCAACAGTGAGCGCGCGCAGCGCTGGCCCGCCACCATGACCACGCTGTCCACCCACGACACCAAGCGCGGCGAGGATGTGCGCGCCCGCATCGGCGTACTGTCGCAGGTCGCCGAGACCTGGGCGCGCGCGGTGGAATCCTGGCACGAGACCCTGCCGAGCCCGGACGGGGCGACCTCACTGTTCTTGTTGCAGAACATGTTCGGCGTCTGGCCCGCCGACGGCCGCCCCGCCTCCTCGGTGCCGGGTTTGCGTGAGCGACTGCATATGTTCGCGGAGAAGGCGATTCGCGAGGCCGGTGTGCACACCTCTTGGGAGGAGCCGGATTCGGAGTTCGAGTCGGCCGTGCACGCCTGGCTGGACGCGGTGATCGACGGCCCGGTCGGCATCGAGATCGGCGACCTGGTGCACGAGCTGGCCCCGCACGCCTGGTCGGATGCCTTGGCGCAGAAGCTGCTTCAGCTCTGCGGTCCCGGTATCCCGGATATCTACCAGGGTTGCGAGCTCTGGGAGGATTCGCTGGTGGACCCGGACAATCGCCGCCCGGTGGATTTCGCGGCTCGTGCGGGTATGCTGCAATCCCTCACCGGCACACCGGCTTTGGATACCACGGGCGCGGCCAAGATGTGGATCGTCGCGTACGCGCTGTGGTTGCGCCGCGAGCGGCCCGACTGCTTCGTCGGCGGCAGCTACCTGCCGCTGTTCGCCTCGGGCGAGCACGCGGGCAGGCTGGTCGCCTATGCCCGCGGCCGGGTCGGCTCGGAGCCGGAGGTGCTGGTCGCGGCCACCAGGCACAGCGTCGGGCTGGGCGAATCCGGTTGGGGCGATACGACTTTGGATCTGCCCGAGGGCAACTGGACCGACCGGCTCACCGGCCACACCTTCCAGGGCCGGGCCCGGCTGGAGAAGCTGTTCGCCCGGCTGCCGGTCGCCCTGCTGGTGCGCTGACGCTCAGGCGGGCCGCAGCAGCCGGGTGGGAAAGCCCGGCACAGGTGCGCCCAGGTACGCGCCGTCGCGGCTCATCCAGTAGCGGCGCACCACCTGCACCGCGATGCGGGTGTCCACCGCGGTGATACCGGGATAGCCGCCGAGTTCGGCGGTGATGAATTCGGCGAGCTCCTGCTCGTCGCGGAAGACCGCCGTATGCACGACGGAGGCCGAACCCGCGACCATCGCGACCAGGCGAGCCGAGGGGTGACGGCCGAGCCGGTCGAGGATTTCCGGGATCGCGCTCGGTTCGGCGGTCAGCGCGAATATCGCTTCCAGGCGGTGGCCGAGCGCGGCGGGTTCGATTTCGACCCGCGGCGATACCGTTCCGCTCTCCAGTAGCGACTGGGTCAGCCGGTAGGCGGCGGACCTGCTGATATCGAGTTCGCGGGCCACCTCGGCGGCCGAGACCCTGCCATCGGCGGCGAGTAGTTCCACCGCGCGCAATTCCAGCTCACCGAATTCGCTCAACCGGGTGGCGCGCGGCTCGGTGACCCGCACGCCGTGCGCGCTCAACTGCGTCTCCTGCGCCCGGGTGAGCCGATGCAATCGCCATGAGTGCCCGACCTTTTCGGCGCGCAGCACCAATTGCGACTCGACCGAGACCAGGCCGGGCAGGCCGGGCAGCCGCCTGGTCAGCAGGTCGAGGACGTCGGTGCCGATCAGCGGATACACCGAGCAGTACAGATCGGCGCTGCCGGTGGTGACGATGATGGTCTGCACCTGCGGCAGCTCGGCGATGCGGGCGGCCACCTCGTGCACCTGCCCCGGCAGGCAGCGCAGCCACACCAGGCGCGGGTAGGCGGTGGCGAACAGCGGCCAGTCGAGGCGGCCGATGACGCGCAGCAGATTTTCCTCGCGCAGCCGGGTCATCCGGCGGGTGATGGTGCTCGGGGAGCTGCCGATCACCTCGGCGAGCACATTGACCGGCGCCCGGGGCGCGAGTTGCAGCGCCGCGACCAGGTCGAGATCGACATCGTCGAGCGGCAGCTCCGCCGCGGGCACCAGGTTATTCGGCATCGGTCGATCATAGACCGCAATAATTCCGGTCTAAATCACCGTCATTGACCTACAGAGTGACACATGTCATCATCATCAAACTAATTTGTGGCACAAACAACCACCGCATCGCCATCGCGGAGGGCGGGCCCGCCGCCTCGGGATAATTCCGGGGTTCGCCGACCCGGGTGCCGGTCAGGTCGAGCAGTACGACCGGACCAGAAGAGAGTGGACACACGGCATGACTGAACCCGCCGTCGGCACACCGACGATCGACACCCCGACCAACCGTCAGACCTCGGTGTTGCAGCGCGCGCTGGCCTCGATCGAGCGGGTCGGCAACAAACTGCCACATCCGTTCTGGCTGTTCGTGATCCTGACCGCGGTGGTGGTCCTGGCCAGTTGGCTGCTCGCGACCTTCGATGTCTCCGCCATCACGCCGGGCAGCGGCAAACGCGTCGAGGTCAAGAATCTGATCTCCGCCGACGGCCTGCACATGATGATCGGCGACCTGATCAAGAACTATGTGAACTTCCCGCCGCTCGGCCTGATCGTCGTCGTCATGCTCGGCGTCGCGGTCGCGGATAAGACCGGGCTGCTCGCCGCGCTGATGCGCGCGTCGCTGGCCAGGGTGCCCGCCCGGTATGTCAGCCTCGCGGTCGCGGTGGTCTGTATGTTCGCCCAGGTCGCGGCCGATGCGGCATTCGTGGTGATGATCCCGCTCGCGATGGTCGCCTTTCGCGCGGTCGGCCGCAGCCCGGTGCTCGGTGCGGTCGTCGCCTTCGTCGCGGTCGGCGGCGCGCACAACATCAGCCCGGTGCTGATCCCCGCGGATCCGGTGTTCGCGGGCATCGCCACCTCGGCGGCGCACACCATCGATCCGTCCTATGTGGTCACGCCGACCTCCAATTACTACTTCTCCGTGGTGTCCTCGCTGGTGCTCGCGGTGACCATCGCCGTCGTCACCGAGCTGGTGGTCGCGCGGCGGGTCGCGGTGATGAACGCCGAGGAGCCGGAATCGACCGACGCCGAGGAGTTGCCGGACATGTCCGTGTCCGCGCTCGAGATCAAGGGGATGCGCTGGGCGCTGGCCTCGGGGGCGATCTTCCTCGTCGCGCTGGCGCTGGCGGTGCTGCCGTACGGTTCGCCGTTGCGCGGCAAGGGCGGCGCGATCGTGAACTCGCCGCTGATGGAGGGCGTCGCGGTCTTCCTGATGTTCTTCTTCATCGTGATCGGCACGGTGTACGGCATCGTCATCGGCAAGATCCGCACCTCGCGGGATCTGCCGGACATGATGGTCGGCGGCCTGAAAGAGCTGGCGCCCGTGCTGGTGCTGTTCTTCACCATTTCGCAGTTCCTGGCCTATTTCCAGTGGACCAACCTCGGCTCGGTCATCTCGATCCACGGCGCCGAACTGCTGAAGAATATCGGCGCGAGCCCGGTGCTGATCTTCATCGGCGTCGTGCTGCTCGTCAGCGCGATGACCCTGCTGCTGACCAGCGGCTCGGCCATGTGGGCGCTGGTCGCGCCGATCCTGGTGCCGATGCTGATGCTGCTGCACATCCACCCCGAGACGACGATGGCGCTGTTCCGCATCGCCAACGCGCCGGTGCACAGCATTACGCCGATGAGCCCGTATTTCGTGATGGCGCTCGGCTTCATCCGCCGCTACCGACCGACGGCCGGGATCGGCACCCTGATGTCGCTGGTATTGCCGCTCGCCGTGGTCGACCTGGTGGTCTGGCTGCTGATCTTCCTGGCCTGGTACTGGCTGGGTATTCCGCTCGGACCCGGAGCACCCGTCTCGTAGCCGCACCCGAACTATCAAGGAGAACCGAACGTGACCTCCGATCCACTACCCGACCTCGTGTCCTGGATCGACGAGCACAACAGCGACTTCATCGCCGACCTGCGCACCCTGGTCGAATCCGAAACACCAAGCGGTGACAAGGCTTTGCTCGACGCGATGGCCGACCAGCTGACCGCCTGGCTGCCCGAACGGCTCGGCCCCGTCTACACGACCCGCCACCGGCTCGCGCGATACGGCGATGTCCTGGACGTGATCGTGCCCGGCGACGGCACCAACGTCGTGCTCATCGTCTGCCACTACGACACCGTCTGGCCGGTGGGCACCCTGGCCGCGCGACCGTTCTCCGTCGAAGGCGACCGGGCCACCGGCCCCGGCATCTTCGATATGAAATTCGGTATCGCCCAAAGTGTTTGGGCGCTGCGGGCGCTGCAAAGCCTCGAATTGCCGCGGCCGACAGTGCGATTGCTCCTCACCGGCGACGAGGAGATCGGCTCGCCCGCCTCCCGGCCGCATATCGAACGGGCCGCCACCGACGCGATCGCGACCTTCGTCACCGAACCGGGTGGCGCGGGCTGGGCGGTGAAGACGGAACGCAAAGGCACCGGCGACTTTACGATTTCGGCGACGGGCGTGGAGGCGCACGCCGGCCTGGAGCCGACCCGCGGCGCCAGCGCGATCCACGCGCTCGCCGACGTCATCCGCCAGTTGCTCGACGCCGCGGATCCGCAGCGGGGCACCACCGTCAACGTCGGGCTGATCGGCGGCGGCTCGGCCCGCAACGTGGTCGCCGGGCGCGCCGAATGCCAGGTGGACGTCAGAATCGCCGATCCGGCCGAAATACCGCGCATGGACCGGGTTTTCGCGCGGCTGCAACCGCCGGACCCGCGCGTGCGGCTGGATATCTCCGGCGGCTGGGGGCGCCCGCCCATGGTCTCGACCCCGGCGAGCCGCGAATTGTTCGAGCTCGTCGACGACGTCGCGCGGCGGTTGCGCGGACCGCTCGCCCACCCGCCGGTCGGCGGCGCCAGCGACGCCAACCTGATCGCGGCGCTCGGGCGTCCGGTGATCTGCGGTATGGGCGCCACCGGCGGCGGTGCGCACGCCCGCGACGAGCACATCGCGCTGGCCGATGTCACCGATCGCACCGCACTGCTCGCCGGGGCGATCAATCGCCTTGCGGCTCAGGCCAGTTCGGTCTTCTCGATGAGTTCTTCGGGGAACGCGCCGCCCAGTTCGTCGCGCCAGCTGCGCACGTTGGGCGGCGAGTAGTCGCGCACGTCCTGGGTGCTGGAGGCGATGCGGACGCACCGATCGGTCGGCAGGCACAGCCGCCGCCACGAATCCCGTTCGAAGCGCCGGTTTCTCGGATGCCGCACGGTGCGCATGAGGTTGAGCACCCGGTAAGCCGTCGAAAGCGAGTTGTGCAGATGTAGGTGGCGGTCCTTGGCCCGGCACTCGGCGGCCAGGTGGTTCAGCCGGTCCAGGTCGAAGACCAGCCCGACCTCCTCGGCCTCCCGAATCATCCAGCGCAGCGTGATATCCGAGAGCCCGCATTCGCGGTAGCCGCCGCCGATATCGCTGTGCACGCCCTCGAACCAGACCTGCTTGACCCGCTCGATTCGCTTGCTGTACTTGATATTCGGCACCACCGGCACCTCCCACAGGCAAGGTTCGAAGATGCGGCGGCGCTCGTCGATGGCCAGGGCTTGGCGCGCGCAGTACACATTGGGGGTGAGCCGCACGTCGTGGAAGCCGCGCCGGAACGCACCGAGGCCCGGCACCCCGAGCGCGCCGACGGTATCGAAGACACCGAGGAAATCGATCTTGATCGGATGCTGGCAGTGCCGCTCACGGAAATCCCGCCACGCCGCGGGTTCCACGCCGTCTTCGGGCAATGGCCAGCGGTAGATCCGCAGCGCGTTCGGATATTCGCCACCGATCATGGCCGCGGGCGTCAGCAGCCCGACCCGGTGGATCAACCCCGCCAGGCTGCGCGCGGTGTACGCGCCGCGGCTGAAACCGAAGATGTAGATCTCGTCGCCGGGCTCCCAGTTCAACGCCAGATGCCAGTAGGCAGCGGAGAGATTGGCATCCAACCCGAGTCCGAACGCGCCACCCATCAACCGGTCGGCGAGGAATCCGCGCGCACCCGGACCCGACACGTAGCTGACCCATTGCTGAATGCGCTTCCCCCGCGGCCCCGGCGCGTCGAAGGCGACCGTCTCGGCGATCTTGATGATGTTGGAAACCGTTGTGCTCGACTCCGCTTTCCAGGTGCCGTCACAGCAAACAACCAGGCGTTTCATGAGCCCATCCTCCCGCAGGACACACCGCGTGACGTGCGTACCGAACTACTCGTTTCATCGCACGGGGACGCCGGGTGTTAATCGGGATTCCGGTTCTCAGAGCCAGGTCGGGTCGCCGAAGACCGCGGCGGAATCGTCCACCTCGGGGGATTTCACGTCGGCATACGTGTACTCCCGCAGGGTGACCGGGCCGGTACACGCGTTGACGACGATATGGAAGTCGCGCACGCTCAGTTGGGTCAGCTTGCCGGGTACCAGATCCTTGTCCATCAGTGCGACCTCTTTGATCTCACCGGGGGTGAGGTTGATCGTCGCGACCGGGTTGGGATCGGCCTGCGGCTGCTGCCCGATGACCAGGTGTGGCGTCGCGCCGAGGGTGCCGGCGCCGATCGTCACCGCGCAGCCGACGTGATAGCCGACCCGCAATTTGCCGCCGGACGCGCCCTGGGCGATGCTGTAGCCGATCACGGTGACCAGCGCCTCCCGGCTGGTGCCGACCTGGTTCAGCGGTGCGATCCGGTTGATCTTCTCCCCCTTGGCCCCGACGATGAAGTGCATCGCGTTGTTCGGCGAGACGAAGCTGCGCTCGTGCGGCGGCATGGTGATGATCTCCGCATGCGCCGGTACCGCGGCCACCACCGCGCACGCACCGGCGACGGCGGCACACGCGGTGGCCAGGATCGCCCTCATGCGATTGGACGGCATGCCGTGAACTTTAGTAGCCGTTGGCTATACATCCAGTAAATGACACGCGCCGAAACGGGCTTATGGCACAAGCCGTCTCACACCGGTGCGAGAGTGCGTACGGCGAGCGAAACCAGACCGGACGGTCCGACGAGGAAACTGTCCACATCCGGCGTCCACGGCGCATGGTGCACCACTGCGGCAGGCCCTGCAGGAAT
Organism: Nocardia sp. JCM 34519.1; assembly: GCF_020361265.1. Classification (NCBI taxonomy): domain Bacteria; kingdom Bacillati; phylum Actinomycetota; class Actinomycetes; order Mycobacteriales; family Nocardiaceae; genus Nocardia; species Nocardia sp. JCM 34519.1. Next base: position 27,042 of record NZ_JAIRBR010000012.1, on the reverse strand, counting down.
TGCACGGCTCCGTCGAGCGCGTCGACGACCCAGTACTCGCCGGATTCGGGGAAATCGGCGAATTCCTCCGCCCAGCCGCTGCCCGGGCGCAGCGCGGTGAGTCCATCGCGCAGTTTCGCTGCGACCGGACCGTCGACGGCGGCGGCCGAGGTCACCGTGGTCGCGACCGCGGTCAAGCGCGCGGGCCGGTTCTGATCCCATTACGGTTGGGGCATGCTCCACGGAAGACAGGCCGAACAGGAACGCATCGATCGCCTGCTCGAGGGAGCGAAACAGGGGCGCAGCGGGGTGCTCGTACTGCGCGGCGAGCCGGGTGTCGGCAAGACCGCGCTGCTGGAATACGCTGCCGCACAAGGTCTGCCGACCGTACGCAGCACCGGGATCGAATCCGAGGCCGAATTGCCCTTCGCCGCACTGCATCTGCTGCTGCGGCCCGGACTGCACCTGCTCGACTCGCTGCCCGGCCCGCAGCGGGATGCGCTGCGTGGCGCGTTCGGCCTGGCCCACCGGGATCCCGGGGACCGGATGCTGGTCGGGCTAGCGGTGCTCTCGCTGCTCGCCGAGGAGACGGCGGCGGGTCCGCTGCTGTGCGTGATCGACGACGCGCACTGGCTGGACCGGGCCACCGCGGAGACGCTGCTGTTCGTGGCGCGCAGGCTGGCCGACGAGGGCGTGGTGATGTTGTTCGCGACCCGCGCCGGGGCCACCGATTTCCCCGCGCCGGGCCTGCCAGAACTGCGCGTCGGCGGGTTGCGCCAGGAATCGGCGGCGGCACTGATCGACGAGCGCGCACCCGATCTCGCGCCCGCACTGCGTTACCGGCTGTTGGTCGAGGCCGCGGGCAATCCCCTTGCGCTGCTCGAACTTCCGGCGCTGCTGGCGGCGGAGGCGCCGAATTCCGGCCCGAATCCACTGCCGCTGACCCAGCGTTTGCTCGTCGCATTCAACGGTCAGGTCGGCCGCCTGCCCGCCGCCACCAGAACGCTGCTGGTGCTGGCCGCCGCGGCGGGCACCGACGAACTCGGCCCGACGCTGCTGGCGGGCGCCGAAATGGGAGTTCTGCTCGCCGATCTCGAACCGGCGCAGTCGGCGGGGCTGGTGCGCACCGACGGACACACCTTGACCTTCCGGCATCCACTGCTGCGCTCCGCGATCTATCAGGGCGCGCCGCTGGCCCAACGGATTTCGGCGCATCGCGCGCTCGCCGACGCGCTCACCGCGCCCGCCGACGCCGACCTGCGCGCCTGGCAGCTGGCCTCGGCGGCCACCGGCCCGGACGAAAACGCCGCCGCCGCACTGGAAGACACCGCCGACCGGGCCCGCGGCCGCAGCGGCTACTCCGGCGCCGTCGCCGCATACGAGCGCGCCGCGAGCCTCAGCACCGATCCGGCGGCCCGGGTGCGCAGGCTGCTGCTCGCCGCCGAAACCGCGGGCGAGGCCGGACAATTGGAGCGAGCCAGGGAGCTGGCCGAACGCACCGCCGCGCAAACCGCCGACCCCGCCGTCACCGCCCGGCTCGACGTGATCATGGCGACCGCGGAATTCGCCGCGGGCAAACACCTTTCGGCACACCGACTGCTGCTGGCCGGCGCCGAGTCGGTGCGTGAAAGCGATCCGGCAAGGGCCGCACGCATGCTCGTCCAAGCCGTGCACACCGCCTGGTATCTGGGCGCGACCGAACTCGCCGAGGTGACCGCCCGGCTCACCGAATTGCCGCTGCCCCAATCCGATCCGATGACGCCGATCGCCCGCTACCTGGTCGGGGGCATCGAGGCCCGCTTCGTCACCGACCTGCGCGACGCCGCCGCGGCGGCCCGCGCCAACGGCGCCGACAGCCCGCGCGATCTGGTGCAGATGTGCGGTATCGGTCTCGCCGTCGGCCAGGACGATCAGGTCGCCGAGCTGACCCGCGCGCTGCTCGCGGAATGCCGTGCGCAGGGCAGACTTTCGCCGCTGCCGACGCTGCTGTTCTTCCGGGCCGAGGCCGAACTGTTCCTCGGCCGTCCCGGCGAGGCCGGGATCGCCGCGGCCGAGGGTCTGCGCATCGCCGAGGATCTCGCACAGGGACAGTGGGTCAGTCAGCTGTGCGGCTTCCTGGCCTATCTCGCCGCGCTCGAGGGCCGCGAATCCGACTGCCACGACGTGGCAGGCCGCGCGCTGGCCGAGGAATTCGGCGGTACCGCCGCCGCGGGCGCACCGTGGACGCACGCCGCGCTCGGCCTGCTCGACCTCGGCTACGGCCGGGTGGAAAGCGCGCTGTCCCGCTTCGCACCGCTCACCGTCGAACCGGCCCGCCACCACGTCATCGGCGCGCGGACGCTGCCCGACCTCGTCGAAGCCGCGGTGCGCCTGGGCGATTCCGCCCGCGCAGGTGACGCGCTGATCCGCTTGTCGGCGTGGGCCGAAGCGGCACAACAGGATTGGATCGCCGCCACGGCCGCCCGCTGCCGCGCGCTCACCGCACCCGACAGTGCGGCGGATACCCATTTCCAGGAGGCGCTGCGGCTCGGCGGCCGCCCGTTCGAACAGGCCAGAACGCAACTGCTGTACGGCGAATGGCTGCGCAGGGCGAAACGTAAAACCGACGCCAGGGTCCAATTACAGCCCGCCATGGAGACTTTCGACCGCCTGGACGCCACCCCGTGGGCCGACCGCGCCCGCACCGAACTCGCCGCCCTCGGCGTCGGCGCCGCCCCCAAACCGGCGAACGGCGTGCTGGCCAAGCTCACACCGCAGGAGTTGCAGATCGTCCGGCTGGCCGCACAGGGCCTGTCGAACCGGGATATCGCGGCGCAGTTGTTCTTGAGCCCGCGAACGGTGGGGCATCACCTGTACAAGGCGTACCCGAAGCTGGGTGTGGTGTCGCGCGGCGAGCTCAGCGACTTACCACTCGAGGCGCAGTGATCGCACGGTCCGCGTCCCGACGCCGCGCCACCGCCCCGAGAATCCACCGCACCGCGGCGACCCCGGCCGCGGCCAGCACCGATACCTCCATCGACCCGGTGATCAGCGCGAGAACCAGGCAGCTCACCACGCCCGCGGCCAATGCCTCGAGCTTGTATGTCGGCCACGCGGTGCCCGCGATGTCAACCGTTTCTGGGTGAACCACTGCCATCAATAGAGGATATGCGGACGGAAAAGTTCGGTCCACCCAACTTTGCCGGGAATATCTGTGATCCCGGCAACGTTACGGCGTCCATGCCACTTAAAGGAGAGTACGCACCGTCGCCGTCGGATTGGGCCCGTGAGCAGGCGGAGGCCATCGAGAACTCCGGCGGCGCGGAGGGCGCGACGCACGAGGGCAAGCCGGTGATCGTGCTGACCACGGTCGGCGCGAAGACGGGCAAATTGCGCAAAACCCCGCTCATGCGGGTGGAACACGGCGGCGAATACGCCGTCGTCGCCTCGCTCGGCGGCGCACCGAAGAATCCGGTCTGGTACTACAACATCAAGAAAGAACCGCATGTCGAACTCCAGGACGGCGCGGTGACCAGGGATTACACCGCGCGCGAGGTATTCGGCGAGGAGAAGGCGCTGTGGTGGGCGCGGGCCGTCGAGGCCTGGCCCGACTACGCGAATTACCAGACGAAGACCGATCGCCAGATCCCGGTTTTCGTACTCACCCCACGCTGACCGGCCCACCCGCCGCGCCCCGGCCGCGCGGCGGGTGGCAGCATATTTCGGGTGTCCGATCCGCTTGATCTCCTCGACGCACTGTCCACATCCCGTCCCGCGCTGAGCGCGGACGAGATCGATGCTGCCGCCAAGCGAATCGCCGACATTATCGAGCCGACCCCGCTACAGCGCAGCGACCGGCTCTCGAAGCTGACCGGCGCCGAAATCTATCTCAAACGCGAGGATCTCGGCGTAGTGCGCTCCTACAAGCTGCGCGGCGCGTACAACCTGGTGGTCCAGCTCACCGAGCAGGAGCGGGCCGCGGGTGTGGTGACGGCCAGCGCGGGCAATCACGCGCAGGGCGTCGCCTTCGCCTGCCACGCGATGCGGATCAAGGGCCGCATCTACGTCCCGGCCACGACGCCCAAACAGAAGCGCGACCGCATCCGGGCGCACGGCGGTGAATTCGTCGAGCTCATCGCGGTCGGCGAAACCTACGATGCCGCGGCGGCCGCGGCGGCCGCCGATGTCGAGCGCACCGGGGCCACCATGGTGCCGCCGTTCGACGATGTCCGCACCGCCGCGGGTCAGGGCACCATCGCCGCCGAAATCCTGGAACAGCTCGGCGCCGCACCGGATCTGGTGGTCGTCCCGGTCGGCGGTGGCGGCTGCCTCGCGGGCATCGGCACCTATCTGCGCGAAAGGGCCCCGCACACCGGCATTCTCGGCGTCGAACCGGCCGGCGCGGCCTCGATGACGGCGGCACTGGTCGCGGGCGGCCCGGTGACGCTGCCGGAGATCGATCCGTTCGTCGACGGCGCCGCGGTGCGCCGGATCGGCGCGGTGCCCTACGCCGCGGTGTCCCGCTTCGGCGGCCGAGTGGTCTCGCACGCCTCGCTGCCGCTGCTCACCGCCACCGAATCACCCAGCGGCGCAGGCGCTTTCCGGATGATGCAGGTGGACGAGGGCGCCATCTGCACCACCATGCTCGAGCTTTATCAGAACGAGGGCATCATCGCCGAACCCGCGGGCGCGCTGGCCACCGCCGCGCTCGCGGAGATCCGGGTCGAACCCGGTTCGACGGTGGTGTGCCTGGTATCCGGCGGCAATAACGACGTGTCCCGCTACGGCGAGATCATCGAGCGCTCGCTGGTGCACAAGGGGTTGAAGCATTATTTCCTGGTCGACTTCCCGCAGGAGCCGGGCGCGCTGCGGCGCTTCCTGGACGAGGTGCTGGGCCCGGACGACGACATCACCATGTTCGAGTACGTCAAGCGCAACAACCGGGAAACCGGTGCGGCGCTGGTCGGTATCGAACTCGGTGCGCCGGACGGGCTCGCCGCGCTGCTGCAACGGATCGAGGCGTCCCCGATCCAGTGCGAACGGTTGGAGCCGGGCTCGCCCGCGTACCGCTACCTGACCTGAGTCAGGCCGCGCGGCGCGCCTCGGTGGCCTCGGCCCGGCGCGCGCTGCGCAACCCGCGCACCGCGAGCGGCAGGATCCACGCGGCCGCGGACATATCCAACGGCAGCAGCCCGACCGAGAGCCGGTTGTGCACGAACCCGACCGAAAGACCGAGCCGCGGGTCGGCCCAGCCGAACGATCCACCGAGGCCGACATGCCCGAATCCGGTGCGGGCGCCCGGAATCGGCAACGAGTGGTAGCCGAGACGCCACATCATCGGCGTGTAGAACAGCGCCCGGTCGAGGCGATACGTCTCGACCTTGCCGATCGCCCGCAGCGTCGCCGGACTCAGGAATTGCCTGCCCTCGTGCATACCGGTCGCGACCGCGCCGTACATGGTGGCCAGGCCGTCCGCGGTGCAGACGCCGTTGCCCGCGCCGAGTTCGGTGTCCAGGATCGCCGGTTCGGCGCTCTCCAGGATCGCCTCCAGGCCGGGTAGGAACAGCGCCCTGGTGGCCGCGCCCGCCGCACCGGGCACCAGGTGCGTCCGGCCGAGCACCTGCGCGACCAGCGGATTCCGGATCGAGCTCAGCTGCGTTCCGGCCAGCGGGGCATAGGTGGTGGCGGAGGTGGCGGGCGGACGGCCGAGGTGGATGCCGTCGGTGCCGAGCGGTTCGGCGATCTCGGTGCGGAAGAGTTCGGCCATGCCTCGCCCGGTGATGGCGCGGGCCAGGCCCGCGAGCAGCCAGCCGTAGGTGAGCGCGTGGTAGGAGGGCGTGCCGAGCAGCCGATCCGGTTTCGCGGCGGCCAGGCGCTCCTCCATGAGCCGGTGGTCGAGCACCTCGGCCGCGCTGGTGGCCAGCGCGCCGACCGAGCCGAGCCCGGCGCTGTGGGTCATGATCTGCCGCACCGTGATTCGCGCCTTACCGTTGGCCGCGAACTGCGGCCAGTACTCGGCTACCGGCGCGGCGTAGTCGAGCAGCCCGCGGTCGGCCAGCCGGTGGATGACGGTCGCCGTGACGCCCTTCGTCGCGGAGAAGATGATGGCCCCCGTGTCGGCGGTCCACGGCCCGGCGCCCGCGCTACCGGTCCAGATATGGACGAGCGGCACCCCGTGCCGGTGCACGGCCAGCGCGCCACCCGCACCGCGGCGATGACCGAAGGCCCGTGCGAAAGCGCGGACCAGCGGGGCGAATTCGGCGGCGGCGTACCCGCCGACCCCTGGCGCAGCGTCATTGCTCATCTCTCCACGGTAATCGCGGACGCGAGATCGGGCAACGAACCTGTCCCGGACAGTTGATAATACAACGTTATCCGACCGAGATATATTGCACCACTTCATATTACCGACGGTGCGGTACGCCGTTAGCCGATCGGAAGCTCGCCGGAGTCCAGCACCGCGAAACTATGCCCAGGCAGCTTGACCTCACTGTCTGATTCGGTAACGACCGGATCCCAGGCGAGCAGGACGCGGCCCACCACCGGCACGACCACCGATTCGGCCGACAGATTGCAGACCAATCGCAGCGGCCCCCGATACAGCACCACCCAGCGCGCGGCCTCGTCGTATTCGACGCGGACATCGGGCAGCCACGGATCGGCGATCTCGAACCTGTTGCGCCGCAATGCGATCAGCGCGCGATAGCAGGCGAGCAGCCGCGCCCCGCGCGGATCGGCCGGTTCGGACCACACCAGTTTCGATCGCCGAAAGGTCGCCGGATCCTGCGGGTCCGGCACATCGCCCGGCGGCCAACCGTGTTCGGCGAATTCGGCCCTGCGCCCCTCGGCGACCGCGGCGGCCAGTTCGGGTTCCGGATGCGCGGTGAAGAACTGGAACGGCGTGCGCGCACCCCACTCCTCCCCCATGAACAACATCGGCGTATACGGCGACAACAGCACCAGCGCCGCCTTGACCGCCAGCTGACCGTCGGTGAGGTAGGCGCTGGGACGATCGCCCTGTGCGCGGTTGCCGATCTGGTCGTGATTGCAGGTGTAGGCCAGCAGGGCGCTGCCGGGTATCGCGCCGGTGTTCAACGGCCGTCCATGGGTGCGCCCGCGGAAGCTGGAATACGTTGCGGCATGGAAATATCCGCGCGTCAGCGTGCTGGCCAGGCAGTCCAGTGAGCCGAAATCGGCATAGTAGCCCTGCCTTTCACCGGAGACGGCGGTGTGCACGGCATGGTGCATATCGTCGTTCCACTGTCCGGCCAGACCGTAGCCGCCCGCCGGGCGCGGGGTGATCAGCCGTGGATCGTTCAGGTCGCTCTCCGCGATCAAGGTCAGCGGGCGGCCGAGTTGCGCTGCCAGCCGGTCGGTTTCGGTGGACAGCTGTTCGAGCAGGTGGATGGCGCGGTGGTCGACGAGCGCGTGCACGGCGTCGAGCCGCAGCGCGTCCACGTGGAAGTCGCGGAACCAACGCAGCGCGTTGTCGATGATGAAGCGGCGCACGGTATCCGAACCCGGCCCATCGAGGTTGACGCTCTGCCCCCAGGTATTCCGGCCATCACTCAGGTACGGCCCGAAGCGGGGCAGGTAGTTCCCGGACGGCCCGAGGTGGTTGTAGACCACGTCCAGCGCCACCGCCAAACCCTTTGCGTGGCAGGCATTCACGAATCGCTGCAGGCCATCCGGACCGCCGTACGCCTCGTGCACCGCATACCAGAGCACACCGTCGTAACCCCAGTTCCACGCGCCGTTGAACGCGTTCACCGGCATGAGTTCGACCGTCGTCACGCCCAATTCGACGAGATGGTCCAGGTTTTCCACGGCCGCGTCGAAAGTGCCCGCCCGCGTGAAGGTTCCGATGTGCAGCTCGTAGTAGACCGATCCGGCCAGCGGGCGCCCGGTCCACCCGGCGTCGGTCCAGCCCGCCGGATCGAGCGCGTGCACCGCGGATCGGCCGTGTACGCCGTCGGGTTGCCGGGGCGAGCGCGGATCGGGCAGCACGGCCGGATCATCGTCGAGCAGATAGCCGTAGCGGGCGCCGGACGCGGCCGGGAGTTCGGCCCGCCACCACTCGCCGTGACCCGTCATCGGATGGACGACACCGTCGAGTTCGATCCGGACCCGGTCCGCCCGCGGCGCCCAAACCTCGAAGACAGTCACCGGGTCAGCATGTCACAGTGGACGGCATGGGCCTCTACAACGACCATGTTGTCCCCCGCCTCGTCGAACTGTGCTGCGGGGCGAAATATCATGAACCGCTGCGCGCGCAGGTCTGCGCCGGTCTGCACGACAAGGTGGTCGAGATCGGCTTCGGCTCCGGACTCAACGTCCCGTTCTACCCGGCCGCCGTCGAATCGGTGAGCGCGGTGGAACCGGCCGATCTGGGCTGGCGGCTCGCGGCCGAGCGCGTCGCGGCGTCACCCGTTCCGGTCGAGCGGTCCGGCCTGGACGGACAGCGATTGCCGTTTCCGGATGACAGTTTCGACTGCGCGCTGTCCACCTGGACCATGTGCACCATCCCGGATGCCGGGGCCGCGCTCGGCGAGGTCCGGCGGGTGCTGAAGCCCGGCGGCACGCTGCATTTCATCGAGCACGGCCTGGCACCGGATCATTCGGTGCAGGTCTGGCAGAACCGGCTGAACCCGGTGCAGAAGGTGATCGCGGGCGGCTGCCATTTGAATCGCGAGATCCGCGTGCTGATCGAGGCGGCCGGATTCGAATTGCGCGAGGTCGAGCAGTTCTACGGCGAGGGCTCGCCGCGCGTCTTCGGCGCGCAGACCCGGGGCGTCGCGGTCGCGAATTAGCATTTTTGGACTGATCTATCCAAAACGTGTTAGCGTGTCATCCATGGCACGGCCGAAGGCATTCGACGAGGACCGAGCGGTCGACGCGGCGATGCGCGCGTTCTGGACCACGGGCTACGAGGGCACCTCGACGCAAGATCTCTGCACCGCGACCGGATTGGGCCGCAGCAGCATCTACAACACCTTCGTCAGCAAGCACGAACTGTTCACGCGGGCGCTGCGCCGGTATATGGACAGCAAGAACGCGAGAACCTTCGAACTGCTCGACGGCCCCGAACCGGCGAAGGACAAAATCCGGACCATCCTGCACTGGGCCGTCGAGGCGCCGCAGGACGATCCGATGGGCTGCTTCGTGGTCAACTCCGTCGTCGAACTCGGCCCGCGCGACGACGATATCGCCGCCGCCCTGCGCGACGACCACGAGCGCAGGCTCACCGCGCTCACCGCGGCGATCACCGTGGGCCAGCGCCTGGGCGAAATCGACAACAGCAGGCCCGCAAGGGATCTCGCGCACTTCGTGATCGCGACGATCAGCGGTCTGCGGGTCGCCGCGCGCGGCGGCGCCGATCGAAAGACGTTGGCCGCCATCGCCGATACCGCACTGCGGTGCCTCTGATCACCCCCTGACGATATGCGGCAGCGCCGCCGCTTTCCCATCGGTTCGTTTTGAACCAATCTGTCCAAAATAGAGAGGTATTCGATGCCCGTCGCCGTCTACGTCCTGGGCCTGGCCATCTTCGCCCAGGGCACATCCGAGCTCATGCTCGCCGGGATCCTCACCGAAATGTCAAACGACCTGGGCGTTTCCGTACCACAGGCCGGTCTGCTGGTCTCGGCGTTCGCGCTGGGCATGCTGGTCGGCGCGCCGATCCTCGCCGCGACGACGCTGCGGCTGTCGCGCCGCACCGCACTGCTGGGATTTCTCGCCGTATTCGTCATCGCCCATGTCATCGGCGCGCTGACCGCCAGTTACTGGGTGCTGTTCGGTACCAGGGTGATCGCCGCCTTCGTCTACGCCGGGTTCTGGGCGGTAGGCGCCGCCACGGCCATCAGCCTGACGCCGCCGAACAAGCGCGGACGCGCCATGGGCATTGTGGCGGGCGGGCTGACGGTCGCCACCATCATCGGCTTGCCCGCGGGTACGGTCATCGGCCAGCAGTGGGGCTGGCGCGCCGCGTTCTGGGCCGTCGCCGCGCTGTCCGCGCTGGCCATGCTGGGCGTGCTGGCCAGGATCCCGGCCGCCCGCGCCGCCGAAATCCCGGATCTGCGCAGGGAATTGCGCAGCCTGGTGAATCCGCGGGTGTGGCTGCACTACGGAACCACCGCGCTGCAGATCGCGAGCCTGATGGTCACCTTCACCTATCTCGGCGCGCTGCTGACCGAGACGACGGGGCTGGCCGCCGGTTGGATACCCGTGGTGCTCACGATCTACGGTGTCGGCGCGGTGCTCGGCATCGCCGTCGGCGGGCGCACCGCGGATACGCATCCCGTCCGCACCCTCTACCTCGGATTCACCGGCCTGATCGGCACTTCGGTGCTGCTCGCGCTCACCGGGCAGTACGCCGTGACCGCCGTGCTGGCGGCATTCCTGCTCGGCGCCTTCGGTTTCGGCGTCAACCCGACCCTGAACAGCCGCATCTTCGCACTGGCCGCCGACGGACCGACCCTGGGCACCGCCTTCAACACCTCCGCGTTCAACGTCGGCATCACCGTCGGCCCCTGGCTCGGCGGACTGGCCATCGGCGCGGGCCTCGGCTACCCCGCCACCGCCTGGATCGGTGTGGTCCTCGGCATCGCCGCGATCGGCACCCTCAGGTGGAGCCAAGCACTGCACCGGAATTCGGCCGCGGCCGCCCCGGAACCCGTTCTCGCCAACTAGACACAACGGCCCCCATCCATGGATGGGGGCCGTTGCCGAATCGCGGTCAGCTGGCCAGGCAGCCGGGGCCGAGCAGCGCCTTGAGGTCGCCCATCAGGGCGGAGGACGGCGAAACACGCAGGCGGTCATCGAGTTTCAGCAGATGCGTCTTCTCGCCCGCGCCGACGAGGCGCAGGTGCACGTCGGAGGTGCCCGGGTGACTGGTCAGAACGCGTTTGAGTGCGCTCACCTTGTCGGGGGTGCACATGCGGGTCGGCATGGTGACGGCCAGCGGCTTGGCCACGCCGATGGCCGAAAGATCCGGCACCGCAAGGTCGTTGGCGATCAGCGAGATGCGGTCGTCGCGCACCGAGACGCGCGCCTTCACCAGCACCACCGCATCCTCGACTACGTCCATGCCGTAGACCGAATAGGCCTGCGGGAAGAACAGCACCTCGATACCGCCGGACAGATCCTCCAATTGCGCCGACGCCCAAGCCAATCCGTTCTTGTTGATGCGCCGGTTCACCGCGGCGAGGATGCCGCCGACGGTCACCTGGGTGCCGTCCTTGATATCGCCTTCCAGGATGGCCGGGATCTGGGTGTCGGACTGGGCCGCGAGTACGTGTTCGACACCGTTGAGCGGATGCCCGGATACGTACAGGCCCAGCATCTCCCGTTCCAGCGCCAACTTGTGCTTGGGCTCCCACTCGTCATCGGGCACCTTGACGTTGAACACCGAGGTGATCGAGTCGTCGGCGTCGTCCAACCCGCCGAACAGGTCGAACTGACCCATCGCCTCGGCCTTCTTGGTGGACATCACCGCATCGATGGCGTCGGAGTGCACCAGCATCAGACCCTTGCGGGGATGCCCGAGCGAATCGAATCCGCCTGCCTTGATGAGGGATTCGGTGACCTTCTTGGAGCAGGCCAGCGCGTCGATCTTGTTCAGATAGTCGGAGAAGTCGGTGAACTTCGACTTCTCCTTGCGCGCGGCGATGATCGAGGACACCACGTTCGCGCCGACATTGCGCACCGCGCCGAGCCCGAACCGGATGTCGTCGCCCACCGAGGCGAAGTTCTGCTCGGATTCGTTGACGTCCGGCGGCAGCACGGTGATGCCGAGGCGGCGGCAGTCGGCCAGATATTGTGCGGCCTTGTCCTTGTCGTCACCGACCGAGGTGAGCAGGCCCGCCATATATTCGGCCGGATAGTTGGCCTTGAGGTAGGCGGTCCAGAACGACACCAGACCGTAGCCGGCGGCATGCGATTTGTTGAACGCGTAACCGGCGAACGGGAGAATCGTGTCCCACAGCGCCTTGATCGCGGGCTTGGAGAAACCGTTCTCCAGCATGCCCTTCTCGAAGCCCTCGAATTCGGCCTCCAGGACCTCGGCCTTCTTCTTACCCATGGCGCGGCGCAGAATATCGGCTCGACCGAGCGAGTACCCGGCCACCTTCTGCGCGATCTGCATGATCTGCTCCTGGTACACGATCAAGCCGAAGGTGTCGGCCAGGATCTCCTTCAGCGGTACCTCGAGCTCCGGATGGATCGGCTTGACCTCTTGCCGCCCGTTCTTGCGGTCGGCGTAGTCGTTGTGCGCGTTCATGCCCATCGGACCGGGGCGGTACAGCGCGAGCACGGCGACGATATCCTCGAAGCCGGTGGGCTGCATGCGCCGCAGCAGATCGCGCATGGCGCCACCGTCGAGCTGGAAGACGCCGAGAGTGTCACCGCGGGAAAGCAATTCGTAGGTCGGCTTATCGTCCAGCGGCAGGTGGTCCAGGTCCAGATCGATGCCGCGGTTGGCCTTGATGTTGACCAGCGCGTCACCGATGACGGTGAGGTTGCGCAGGCCGAGGAAGTCCATCTTCAACAGGCCGATGGCCTCACACGACGGGTAGTCCCAGCCGGTGATGATCGCGCCGTCCTGCGCCCGCTTCCACACCGGGATCGCGTCCATCAGCGGTTCGGAGGACATGATCACCGCGCAGGCGTGCACACCGGCATTGCGGATCAGACCCTCCAGCCCGCGCGCGGTCTCGTAGATCTTGTTGACGTCCGGGTTCGTATTGATGAGCTCCCGGACCTCGGCGGCCTCCTTATACCGCTCGTGTTCGGGATCCATGATGCCCGAGAGCGGAATGTCCTTGGCCATGATCGGCGGCGGCAGCGCCTTCGAAATCTGGTCGGCGATCGCGAAACCCGGCTGGCCGAACTGGACGCGCGCCGAATCCTTCAGCGCCGCCTTGGTTTTAATGGTGCCGAAGGTGATCACCTGGGCCACCCGGTCCGAGCCCCACTTCTCGGTGGCGTAGCGGACCATCTCACCGCGGCGGCGATCGTCGAAGTCGATATCGATATCGGGCATCGAGACGCGTTCCGGGTTCAGGAATCGCTCGAACAGCAGACCGTGCGGAATCGGGTCGATATTGGTGATGCCCATGGCGTAGGCGACCAGCGAACCGGCCGCCGAACCGCGACCGGGTCCGACGCTGATGCCGACCTCGCGCGCATGGCTGATCAGGTCACCGACCACGAGGAAGTAGGCGGGAAAACCCATTTCGATGATGACGCCGAGCTCGTAGTCGGCGCGATCCAGGTATTCGCGCGGCGGACCGTCCGGGAAACGCCGGTCCAGCCCGCGCAGAACCTCCTTGCGCAGCCAGGTGGCCTGCGTCTCACCCTCCGGCACCGGGAAGATCGGCATCCGGTCGTGGTGCTTCCACACGTCGTCGTAGGACTGCACCCGCTCGCCGATGCGCACCGTGTTGTCGCAGGCGCCGGGCACCTCCGCATCCCAGATCGCCCGCATCTCCTCGGCGGACTTCAGGTAATAGCCGGAGCCGTCGAATTTGAAGCGGGTGGGATCGGACAGCGTCTTGCCGGTCTGCACGCACAGCAGCGCCTCGTGGTTCGCCGCCTCGGATTCGTGCACGTAGTGACAGTCGTTGGTGGCCAACGCCGGAATATCGAGTTTGCGGCCGATCTCCAGCAGGCCCTCGCGCACCCGGCGCTCGATGGACAGCCCGTGATCCATCACCTCGAGGAAGAAGTTTTCCTTGCCGAAGATCTCCTGCCACTTGGCCGCGGCCTCCAGCGCCTCGCGCTCGTGGCCCAGCCGCAGGCGGGTCTGCACCTCACCCGATGGGCAGCCCGTCGTCGCGATGATGCCCTCGGCGTATTGGGCGATGATCTCCTCGTCCATGCGGGCCCACTTGCCGAGCTGACCCTCGATGGAGGCCAGGCTCGACAGCTTGAACAGGTTGCGCAGTCCGGTCGCGGTCTCGGCGACCATCGTCATATGGGTGTAGGCGCCCGAACCCGAGACGTCGTCACCCTTCTGGCTCGGATCGCCCCACAGGACGCGTTTGGTGTTGAAGCGGGATTCCGGCGCGATATAGGCCTCGATGCCGATGATCGGTTTGATGCCCTGCTTCTTGGCCGAGTTGTAGAACTCCGACGCGCCGTACATATTGCCGTGGTCGGTCATGCCGACGGCGGTCATGCCGAGCCGATTCGCCTCCTTGAACAGGGGCGTGATCTTCGCAGCGCCGTCGAGCATCGAGTACTCGGTGTGGTTGTGCAGGTGAACGAACGATCCGGACGAGGCTGCCAAGACTGTCCTTCCTCCCAAGGTCGCGACGGGGGTTGGCTGGACCGATTCTAGGGGGCCGCACCGACTGCTTTCGCCAGGCGCGCGGCGGCGGCACAGGTGCCCGGCGTGTCGGTGGCGAAGATCACCGGCGCGTCGCGGCGGTCGCTTATTTCCGCTTGCGCCATAGGAATTTGAGGCCGGACCAATCATCGTCCAGCGCGGCCACTTTCACGTCGACGACGCCGACCGGCAGCAGCAGCTCGCGCAGATCGTTGTCGGTGATATCGCTGGTGTGACCGCCGGCTCGGCGCGGCCACGCGATCCACAGCGCGGACCCAGCGGGCAGCCGCGCGGCGAGATCCGGTGCGTCCTCGGCGAGTTCGGCGTGTGTGCGGTAGAAGGCGATGATCACGTCGGTGTCCTCGGGCGTCCCGACGAATTCGACCCCGGCGGGTAACTCGGGAATTCGCCAGCGCGGCGGCGCATGCCGCAGCACGACTCGATGGCCCGGCTTGATACCGAGCTTCCGATGCAGCGGTGTCCCGGAGTACCCGGCCGTGGTCATGGCGCGGACTGTACTCGGACCGTCCGACACGATCCGCGGCGCGATAATGCCATCCATGGACGCGCCGCTGGACCGCCGATGACGGCGACCGCGCTCGCCGCAGCCGCGGCGGCGGCGCTGTTGGCGGGCGCCCTGTTCATGTGGCGGCGGACCCGGCGCGTGGTGACGACGCCGGCCGAGCGCGCGGTGCACGCCACCCTGCACACCGCGTCGCTGGCGGCGGTGCCGCTGCGGCGCGGGCTCACCGCGGATTCGGCCGGGCAGGCCGCACCGCACCTGCGCGCGCTCACCGGGGCCGAGGCGCTCGGCATCGCCGATCCGGATGCGGCGCTGCTCGCCTGGGACGGACCGCACGCGGAATTGACCGAATACTTCACCGACGCCGCCGCGCGGGCCATCGCGGGCGGCCGCCCGGTGCTGGTGTCCGGGCCCGGCGAACGAGTCCGCACCGTGATAGCCCAGCCGCTGCTCATCGAAAATGGCGGCGTATCAGGTGTTCTGGGTGTGGTGACCACCGGACGGCCGGGTCCGGGCCGGCTGGGCGCGGTGGCCGAGGTGGCCCGATATGCCTGCGGCCAGCTGGAATTGGCGGAACTCGACGCGTCACGAGCCAGGCTGGACCGGGCCGAGGTGCGGGCGCTGCGGGCACAGATCAGCCCGCATTTCATCTACAACGCGCTGAACACCATCGCCTCGTTCGTGCGCACCGATCCGGACCGGGCCCGCGAGCTCATCCTCGAATTCGCCGATTTCACCAGGTATTCCTTCCGGGCGGCGGGCGAATTCACCGTGCTCGCCGACGAATTGCGCAATATCGAACGGTATCTCGCGCTGGAGCAGGCCCGTTTCGGCGATGCGCTGCACGTGCGGCTGCGGATCGCGCCGGAGGTGCTCGGCGTCGTCTTGCCGTTCCTCGCGCTGCAACCGTTGGTGGAGAACGCGGTTCGGCACGGGCTGGCGGGGGCGGCGCGCGGCGGGACGGTGAACATCATCGCCACCGATGCCGGCACCGACTGCCTGATCAGCGTGGAGGACGACGGCGTCGGCATGGATCCGGAACTGCTGCGCTCCGGTGCGTTGGACGCGGCGGAGTCGGCGCATATCGGGCTGGCCAATGTGGACGACCGGCTGCGCGCCGCATTCGGCAACGACTACGGGCTGGTGGTCGAGACCGCGCCGGGCGCGGGCACCAAGGTGAGTATGCGAGTCCCCAAGTTCCGTGCGGGTATTCGGGCCTGACGCCGTACGATGAACCGGCTGTGGATACCGACAAATCGGGCCTGCGCGTGCTGGCCGTCGACGACGAGAAACCCGCTCTGGACGAGCTGGTCTATCTGTTGCGCGCGCAGGCCGGGGTCGGCGAGATCCACGCGGCGGGCGATGCCACCAGCGCGCTGCGGCTGCTCCGGGCGCATCCGGTGGACGCGGTATTCCTCGATATCAATATGCCAGGCCTCGACGGCATGGAGCTGGCCGGAATCCTGTCCGAATTCGCGAATCCGCCCGCGGTGGTGTTCGTCACCGCGCACGACGACCACGCGGTGACCGCCTTCGATCTCGGTGCGGTCGATTATCTGCTGAAACCACTGCGGGAGCGGCGATTGGCCGAGGCGGTGCGCCGCATCGCCACCGCCCTGTCGCCGAATGTCGTTGCACCGCAGTCCGATTCGAACGAGGTGATCCCGGTCGAACTGGGCGGGGTCACCACGCTGGTGCACCGGTCCAGCGTCGGCTGGGTGGAGGCCGACGGCGACTACGCCAGGCTGCACACCGCGGCCGGCTCACATCTGGTGCGCATCCCGCTGTCCGCCTTGGAATCCCGCTGGCAGGACGCGGGATTCCTGCGCGTGCACCGCTCGTACCTGGTCGCGTTGCGGTTGGTCACCGGGCTGCGCACGGTCGGCACCGGGACGGTGGTGTGCCTGCGCGGCGAGGGTTCGGCCGGGCCGGTGGAGCTTCCGGTGAGCAGGCGGCAGGTGCGCGAGCTGAAACAGCGTCTGGTGCACGGGCCTCGGCAGATCTGGACGCACCGGTGACCGGCCCGCAGCAGCGCCCGGCGCGGCAGCGGGTGGTGCTCGCCGAGCGGCGCGGCGCGCGGCGGGTGCGGACCAGGGCCGAGGTCGCCGAGCAGACCGAGATCGGCGAGGCGTTGCTGAGCGGGCTGATTCGCGCGCAACTCGGGCTCGCGCTGCGGCTCGGCCTGCTGGTTGTGCTCGTACTGTGCTCGCTGCCGGTGATTTTCGCATTGGGCGGGCTCGGTTCGGTTGCGCTGTTCGGGATTCGGTTGCCGTGGTTGGCGCTCGGGTTCGCGGCCTATCCGATGCTCGCGCTGGCCGGGCTGCTGTATGTACGGCTGGCCGAGCGCAACGAGCAGGATTTCCTAGAGCTGGCCGAGGATTGAGATGAGCGCGGCGCCCGCCTTCACCGTCGCGGGATCGGTGCTCGCGGCGCTGGCCACCGTGGCGATCGGCGCGTACGGGGTTCGGTTGGCGCGCACCACCTCCGATTTCCTCGTCGCGTCGCGCAGCGTCGGTCCGCGCTGGAACGCCGCCGCCATCTCGGGCGAATACCTGTCGGCCGCATCATTTCTCGGCGTCGCCGGGCTGATCGCGAAATACGGCGCCGACGCGCTGTGGTATCCGCTCGGCTTCACCGCGGGCTATCTCGGACTGCTGCTGTTCGTCGCGGCCCCGCTGCGCAGATCCGGCGCGTACACGGTGCCCGATTTCACCGAATTCCGGTTGGGCTCAACGCGTTTGCGCCGGGTCGCGGCGGTCGTCGTGCTGCTGATCTGCGGTGTGTACCTGATTCCGCAGTTCCAGGGCGCCGGTTTGACGCTGCACATCCTGCTCGGCCTGCCGAAGTGGGTCGGCGCGGCCGCCGTCGGCGCGATCGTGATCGGCAATGTGGCCGGCGGCGGCATGCGCTCGATCACGCTGGTGCAGGCGTTCCAGTACTGGCTGAAGCTCACCGCGGTCGCGGTGCCCGCACTGGTGCTGCTCGGCTATTTCCTGGCCGCCGACCGCGACCTCGGCGCGCCCGCGCCGCCCGTGGTCACCGCGCGCACCACGGTGGACGTCACCACCGATGTGGTGGTGCGGGTCGGTGCGGCACAACCGGTTTCGATCACCGGAACACTCGACGACCGCGCCGTCGACGGACCGGAACTGCTCACCCCCGGACGGCACGAGCTCGCGGCCGGCACCCGCCTCACGCTGGACGCGGGCGCGACCGTCCCGGTGGTCGCGGGCGCACCGGCCGACGGCGCGAGCTGGCTCGCCCCCGGCAACGGCTTCGGCGGCAAACACCCTGTGTACCAGGTGTATTCGCTGATCATCGCGACCTTCCTCGGCACGATGGGGCTGCCGCACGTGCTGGTGCGGTTCTATACCAATCCCGATGGGCGCGCGGCCCGCACCACCGCGCTCGCGGTGATCTCGCTGGTCGGGCTGTTCTATCTCTTCCCGATCCTGTTGGGCGTATTCGCCAGACTGTATGTGCCGCAACTGCTCATCACCGGCACCTCCGACGCCGCCGTCGTACTGCTGCCGGGCTCGGTACTCGGCGGGCTGCCCGGCCAACTGCTTGCCGCGCTGGTCGCGGCGGGCGCGATCGCCGCATTCCTGTCCACCTCGTCCGGACTGCTCGTCAGCATCGCGGGCGTGCTCAGCACCGATGTGCTGCGCGGCCGGATCCGCGACTTCCGTGTGGCTGCCATCGTCGCGGGCGTTGTGCCCCTTGGGCTTTCGGTCACCGTCGTCTCGCTCGACCTGTCCCGCACGGTCGGGCTGGCCTTCGCGGTCGCCGCGTCGACGCTGTGTCCGCTGCTGGTGCTCGGCATCTGGTGGCGCGGACTCACCGCGGCGGGTGCGGCGGCCGGAATGGCGGCGGGCGGGCTCACGGCGGGCGGTGCGACGGCGGTGTCGGTGGCGGGCGGCTTCACCTCCGAGGTGGGTGACGGCTGGCCCGCCGCACTGCTCGGCTATCCCGCCGCGATCACCGTTCCACTCGCCTTCGCGACAATGGTGCTGGTCAGCCTGGTGACCAGGCGGCAGGGCGCGCGCACGGTGCGCCGCGTCTTCGTGCGCATGCACGCCCCGGAACGGCTCGGCCTCGGCGCGGACCGGGAACGCGGGCTGCGCTCGCGGTGATCTCGGACCGACCGTTCGTCGCCGCCCACCGACCGCTCACCGCAGATCCGGCGCCTTCGGCGGAGTGAGCCGCGCCACATCACCAATTCCTCATAGGAGGCTGGTTACCGTCGGCCCGGACAGAGCCAAGTAACACGCTAGGACTCAGCATGACCAGTACCGATGTCGGCGGCACCCCGACCCGACCAGAGGATTTCCGCGCCGTGCAGGCGAGCCCGGAATTCCAGCAGCTGCGCGATCGACTGCGCCGCTTCGTATTCCCGATGACCGCGCTGTTCCTGGTCTGGTACCTGAGCTACGTGCTGCTCGGCGCGTACGCGCACGACTTCATGGCCACCAAGGTGTTCGGCGAAGTGAATGCCGGATTGCTGCTCGGCCTCGGGCAATTCGTGTCCACCTTCGTCATCACCGGGCTCTACGTGCGTTTCGCGAACCGGGAGCTCGATCCGCGAGCCGCGGCCATCCGCGCCGGAATCGAAGGGGGCCGGGCATGAGGCACACCGAATACCTCGCCGCCGCAACCAAAGTCGGCAATCCGGTGGCGAATATCGCGATCTTCGCGCTGTTCGTCGCGGTCACCCTGGTGGTGGTGATCCGCGCCAGCCGCAGCAATGCCAGCGCCGCCGATTACTTCACCGGCGGACGCGGCTTCTCCGGACCGCAGAACGGCATCGCCATCTCGGGCGATTATCTTTCCGCCGCAAGCTTTCTCGGCATCGCCGGGGCGATCGCCGTATACGGCTACGACGGCTTCCTCTACTCCATCGGCTTCCTCGTCGCCTGGCTGGTCGCCCTGCTGCTGGTGGCCGAAATGCTCAGGAACACCGGCAAATTCACCATGGCCGACGTGCTGAGCTTCCGGTTGAAAGAGGGTCCGGTGCGCACCGCGGCCGCCTTCAGCACCCTGGCCGTCTGCCTGTTCTACCTGCTGGCGCAGATGGCGGGCGCGGGCGGTCTGGTCGCGCTGCTGCTCGACGTGTCGAGCAAGTCCGGGCAGGCCGTCGTCATCGCCGTCGTCGGCGTGCTGATGATCGTGTACGTGCTGGTCGGCGGCATGAAGGGCACCACGTGGGTGCAGATCATCAAGGCCGCGCTGCTGATCGCCGGCGCCGCCCTGATGACGGTGCTGGTGCTGGCCAAGTACGGCTTCAACTTCTCCGACATCCTCGGCTCGGCCCAGGACGCGGTGCACGGCGCGAAGACCAAGGGTGTGGCCGCTCGCGACGTGCTCGCACCGGGCGCGCAGTACGGCGCCAACGGAACCTCGAAACTGAACTTCGTCTCGCTCGGCATCGCTCTGGTGCTCGGCACCGCGGGCCTGCCGCATGTGCTGATGCGCTTCTACACCGTGCCCACCGCGAAAGAGGCCCGGCGCTCGGTGGTTTGGGCCATCGGCCTGATCGGCGCGTTCTACCTGTTCACCCTCGTACTCGGCTACGGCGCCGCGGCCATCGTCGGCCCGGATCGCATCCTCGCCGCGGCAGGCGGCCAGAATTCGGCGGCGCCGCTGCTCGCCTTCGAACTGGGCGGTGTCGTACTGCTCGGCATCATCTCCGCCGTCGCATTCGCCACCATCCTCGCCGTCGTCGCCGGGCTCACCATCACCGCGGCCACCTCGTTCGCGCACGATATCTATGCCAATGTCGTCAAGCGCGGCAATGCCGGTGAGCGCGAACAGGTTCGGGTATCCCGGATCACCGCGGTGATCATCGGCGTGCTCGCCATCGCGCTCGGCATCCTGGCCAACGGGCAGAATGTCGCCTTCCTGGTGGCGCTCGCCTTCGCGGTCGCGGCATCGGCGAATCTGCCGACCATCCTGTACTCGCTGTTCTGGCGGCGGTTCAACACCACCGGCGCGCTGTGGAGTATGTACGGCGGCCTGATCTCGACCATCGTGCTCATCGTCTTCTCCCCCGCCGTCTCCGGCAACGCCACCGCCATGCTGCCGCATGCGAAGTTCGACTGGTTCCCGCTGTCGAACCCCGGAATCGTCTCCATCCCATTGGCTTTCGTACTCGGCATCATCGGCACCTACCTCGGCGGCAAGGCGAGCGATCCGGACCGGGAGGCCGAAATGGAGGTGCGCGCGCTCACCGGCGCGGGCGCCGAGAAGGCGGTGGCGCACTGACACGTTCGCGGTAACAACTTGTCACCCTTGACCTTTCGATAGCAGGAGGAAATCGCGTTGACCAGCACCACCGTTGCGGCCACCTATCCGCCGAGCGCCGAATTCGCCGCGCACGCCAATGCCGATGCGACACTGTACGATCGCGCCACCGCCGATCGTGAGGCGTTCTGGGCGGAGCAGGCGGGCCGGTTGCATTGGCATCAGCCGTGGTCGCGGGTGCTGGACTGGTCCGGGGCGCCGGTGGCGCGGTGGTTCGTCGACGGCAAACTCAACGTCGCCTACAACTGCGTGGACCGGCACGTGCTCGACGGGCACGGCGATCAGGTCGCCATCCACTGGGAAGGCGAACCCGGCGATTCCCGCGACATCACCTACACCCAACTGCTGCACGAGGTTTCGCAGGCGGCGAACTACCTGACCGAACTCGGCCTGCACGCCGGTGACCGGGTCGCGATCTACATGCCGATGGTGCCCGAGGCCATCGTGGCGATGCTGGCCTGCGCCCGACTGGGCCTGACCCACTCGGTGGTCTTCGCCGGATTCTCCCCCACCGCGCTGCGTCAACGCGTCGACGACGCCCAGGCCCGCCTGGTCATCACCACCGACGGCCAATGGCGACGCGGCACCCCCGCACCACTCAAAGCCGCAGTGGATGCCGCACTGCGAGAACCCGGTTCGCCGGTAGAGCACGTTCTTGTGGTGCGGCGCACCGGCGTTGAGGTGCCGTGGACCGAGGGCCGCGATCTGTGGTGGCACGAGACGGTAGCCGAGGCTTCCCCCTCGCACGAGGCCGAGGCGTTCGACGCCGAACATCCGCTGTTCATTCTCTACACTTCCGGGACCACCGGTAAGCCGAAGGGCATCCTGCACACCTCGGGCGGTTATCTGACCCAGGCCGCTTACACCCATCACTACGTCTTCGATCACAAAGCGGGACAAGATGTTTACTGGTGCACCGCCGATATCGGCTGGGTCACCGGGCACAGCTATATCGTCTACGGACCGCTGGCCAACCGGACGACACAGGTGGTCTACGAGGGGACGCCCAATTCCCCGAATGAGCACCGGCATTTCGAGATCATCGAAAAGTACGGCGTCACAATCTATTACACCGCGCCGACACTTGTCCGAACGTTCATGAAGTGGGGCAGGGACATTCCGGACGCACACGACCTGTCCTCGCTGCGTCTCTTGGGCTCGGTGGGCGAGCCGATCAACCCGGAGGCCTGGCGCTGGTACCGGGAGGTGATCGGCGGCAACCGGACCCCGATCGTGGACACCTGGTGGCAGACCGAGACCGGCGCGATCATGATCTCCCCGCTGCCCGGCGTCACCGCCGCCAAACCCGGCGCGGCCATGGCACCGCTGCCCGGCATCTCGGCCCGGATAGTCGACGAGGACGGCAGCGAACTCCCCTCCGGCGGTTCGGGTCTGCTCGTCCTCGACCGGCCGTGGCCGTCGATGCTGCGGGGTATCTGGGGCGATATGCGCCGCTTCCACGAGACCTACTGGGAGCGCTTCGCCGCCGCCGGTTGGTATTTCGCGGGCGACGGCGCGAAACTCGATACCGATGGCGCACTCTGGCTGCTGGGCCGGGTGGATGACGTGATGAACGTATCCGGCCACCGTATCTCCACCGCCGAGGTCGAATCCGCACTCGTCGGACACACCGGAGTCGCCGAAGCCGCCGTCGTCGGCGCCAGCGACCCCACCACCGGACAAGGCATCGTCGCGTTCGTCATCCTCACCGCCGAAACCACCAACACCGGCACCGCACTCATCGACGAACTCAAAGCACAGGTCTCCCGCGACATCAGCCCCATCGCCAAACCCCGCGAGATCCACATCGTCCCCGAACTCCCCAAAACCCGCAGCGGCAAAATCATGCGCCGCCTGCTGCG
The DNA here is from genome assembly GCF_020361265.1 of Nocardia sp. JCM 34519.1. NCBI lineage: Bacteria > Bacillati > Actinomycetota > Actinomycetes > Mycobacteriales > Nocardiaceae > Nocardia > Nocardia sp. JCM 34519.1. The sequence continues at coordinate 4,073 of NZ_JAIRBR010000012.1, read as the reverse complement.
CGACGTCGCCGAAGGACGCGAACTCGGCGACACCTCAACCCTGGTGGACCCCAAGGTTTTCGAGGCCATCGCCCGCGGGTGATCCCGCACCCGCGATGGACCCGGTCCGAATGGCGATACCGGCCGGGTCCATCGCGTGGAAATACGCTGAGAATCGCTAACATTCGACCCGTGCGAATCACCCCGGGGCGCTTGCTCGCCGTCGTCGCCGCCCTCGTCACCATCACGGTCTGGGCGCCGACGGCCGATGCCCGAGTGGACAAACGCTGCTTCACCAACGCCGCAGGCACCAGGTGCTACTACCTCCATGTACCGCCCGGCAACACTGCGGGCAAACCGTTGATGGTCTATCTGCACGGCTGCGACGATCCCCTCTCCGCCCCGGAGCCCAGCGGATTCTCGCTCACCCGCGTCGCCGACGAAATGGGTTTCGTCCTCGCCTACCCGCTTCAGGACAACGCGGTGGCCGAGAACGGCTGCTGGGGTTGGGACAAACCGGAGAACACGCGGCGCGATCAGGGCGAACCCGCGATCATCGCCGGAATCACCACGGCGCTCGCCGACGAATTCCGGCTCGACCGAACCCGAATCTATCTGGGCGGATACTCCGCGGGCGGGGCCATGACCACCAATATGGGCGCGCTCTATCCGGACCTGTACGCGGCGATCGCGCCGATGGCGGGTGCTCCCTTCCTGAAACAGGTCGGCGGTCAGGTCGTCGTAGATGCCATGGGCGAGCGCGCCCGACCGGTCCCCGCATACTTTCTGCAAACCCTGTTCGACGAGATGAGCAACTACGTCATCGGGCGGGTGAATATCGAACAGTGGCTCGCCGCCGACAATCTCGCCGACCCGGGCTCCGCACCGACCGAGCCGACCGGCGCCGAAACCCGCTCGCTGGCGCCGGGCAGCCCGCAGCCGTTGCGAATTGAGCATTACGCCAGCGGAAAAGGTTGCGCTATAGCGGAATTCACCACGCCGGTCCTCGCCGAACACGTGTACGGAGCTCGATTGGTACAGGACGAGATCGGTATCGAAATCCAGCGCGACCTCATGCGTTTCCTGCTCGCACACCGGATGACCGAACCACATCGCGCGTTCTAGTTGTGCTGTCCTGCGGCCAGGACGCCGCGCGGATCCAGCGGTATAAACGGCTGTATGACGAACCCACAAGAGCAACAGGCTATCGATGCGCTTTTCCAGAAGGTCGCCCAGCACACCGCGCAGTCCGGCCCGCGAAACCCGCAGGTGGAGGCGCTGATTCAGCAGCGAGTCCAGCAGACGCCGGGGGCGCTGTACGCGATGGCGCAGCTGTTGATCGGGCAGGAGCAGGCGATCGGTCAGCTCCAGCAGCAGGTGGCCCAGCTACAGCAATCCGCGCAGCGCCAGCCCACACCCGCCGCCGCGCCGCCGCGCCGCTCCGGCGGCGACTTCCTCACCGGCGCAGCCCAAATCGCGCTCGGTGTCGGCGGCGGCATGCTCGCGGCGGGCGCCATCGAGGACATCGCGGGCGACCTGTTCGGCGATGACGACGACGATGACGACAGTTGGTGAGTCAACCGACGAAGAGGCAGAACGGATGGCCCGCCGGATCGGCGTACACGCGCAGCGGCTCGTCCGGATCGTCGCTGCGGTCACAGCGCAGGCGACCACCCAGCTCCAGGACCCGGTCGTGTTCGGCATCGAGTTCCGCCCGCGAATCCACCGTCATATCGAGGTGAAGCTGTTGCGGCACTTCGTTATCCGGCCAGGTGCTCGACGTCAGGTGATCGACCTGCTGAAAAGCCAAGCATCGCAACCCATCTCGGGTGGTCAACACCAGCCAGTCGCGGCCACGTACATCATCGCCTCCCGGGTCCGGCGGCTCGTCACCGGGCCGGTAGACCAAATTTAGTAATTGCCGGTAGAACTCGGCGAGTTGTCGCGCGTCGGTGGTATCGAGCACCGTCTGCAGTAGTCGCGGCATAATTTCACCTCCGCTACCGAGGGTATTGCGGATACCGGGGCGGCTGGTACTGGGCGGGTGGGGCGTGGATCGGTCGTCGGGCGGCCGCCAGCCATCGGGTGGTCGACGACGACAATGCCAATATCAAGATCAACAACAGCAGGACCAGGGCCGGGAATCCCGACGGCCGGGCTGACCGGAACCCCGTTGCGCGAGCCGTGCGGTAGCCGTAGCCGACGCGGGTTGCAGCCGCCCGACACGCCACGCCGCGAGCACCCGATTGAACCGGCGGGTCATATTTCCCCGTACACAATGCGTAATGCCTGAGCCATCGACGGCCGCCCATCGAGGGAGACCTGTATGAAACGTCTCGGACCACTGCTGACGCTCGCGGCGGTGGTGCTGTTCGGTGCGATCCTGCTGGCCGTCGACATGTCGAAGGACACGCCGACGCCCGCGGCGAACCCGTACGCGCCGACCACCACTGCGGCGGCACCCGCGACCACCATCCCGCCCGCCACCACTCCGGCCGCGATCCCGTTCCCCGCCAAGGCCGATTATGTCGGCACCACGACCGGCGCACCGCTCACCGTCTCGATCGCGGTAAAGGACAACAAGGCCACCGCCTACGTCTGCGACGGCAAGTCCGTCGAATCCTGGTTACAGGGCGGTGCGACGGACGGCAGCGTGCACCTGACCGGTTGGAATAACGCGAAACTGTACGGCAGCTACGACGGCGCCGCCGTACACGGGATCCTCGCCCTCGCCGGGAAGCAATGGGATTTCACCGCGGCGCCGGTCAATTCCCCTGGTGGACTGTACGTCAACCGCACCGACAATTCCCGGCAGAGCTGGATCGTCGACGCGAACGGCCGGGTCACCGGTGTCCAGCGCACCGCGGACGGCGGCACATCCCCGGCGCCCGTGCTCGCCCCGGACGGCACGGCGATCATCAACGGCCACAAGATAACCGCGACAAAAGTAAGTGGTGGTGACAGTGTCGGTTGACCGTAACGCACCGACGGCCCGGAACAACATTTCGGCCCTCGCGATCGTCATCCCGGTGCTCATCGGCGCCGCCGCCGCGGTCGCGCTCGGCGTCTACGCGAAAGTCCATGAGCCACGGTACTTCTCGATCAACCTCGCGGGTTTCTCCAGCCCGCTCGCGGTCAAAACCTGGCTCGCCACCGCGGTTCTCGTGCTCGGCCTCGCCCAATTGGCCTCCGCCCTGGCGATTTACGGCAAGATTCCGAATTTCCGCGCGCCGTCCTGGATCGGCGCCGCACACGTGTGGACCGGACGGCTCGCCGTGTTGATCAGCGTGCCCGTCGCGGTACATTGCCTGTACGCCTTGGGTTTTCAGGATTACAACCCGCGTGTCCTGCTCCACTCGCTGTTCGGCTGCTTCTTCTACGGCGCGTTCGTCGCCAAAATGCTGCTGCTGACCCGCGGACGCCTGCCCGGCTGGGTGGTCCCGGTCGCGGGCGGGCTGGTGCTCGCCGGGCTCACCGGCATCTGGCTCAGCTCGGCCGCTTGGTTTTTCGAACACAACGGCCTCACCTTCTGATCGGAGCAATAACGATGACAGTCGACCCGACCATGAATCGCCGCACCGCCGTGGTCGCGGGCGCCGGTGCGGTGGCCGCGGCCGCCGCACTCACCGCGTGCACCACCTACGGCAAAGACGACACCCCGGCCACCGCTCCCGCGACCTCCCCCGTCGCCCAGCAGGGCGACAACGCACTCGCCAAAACCGCCGACGTTCCGGTCGGCGGCGGAATCATCAAGGGCGACACCGTGATCACCCAACCCACGGCGGGCAAATTCGTCGGCCTGTCCACCACCTGCACACATATGGGCTGCAAGGTGAACGCGGTGTCCGACGGCACCATCAACTGCCCGTGCCACGGCAGCAGATATCACCTGGACGGATCCGTCGCGAACGGCCCGGCCCCGAAGCCGCTCGCCGCGAAATCCATACGCGTCCAGGGCGATTCGATCGTCGCGGGCTGACTAGGGCGCGTCCTCGAAGTCCGGCCGGATGCATCCGCGGTCCAGCTCGTCGCCTGGCAAGGCGGAGGAGGAGCCGATACCGGGTTTGTATCGGCGACGACGACAACGCGGCCAG